>JAOACQ010000052.1 GCA_026417755.1 Brevinematales bacterium
GGGTGGTGGAATTGGTAGACACGCTAGCTTGAGGGGCTAGTGGTCGCAAGACCGTGTGAGTTCAAGTCTCGTCCCCGGCATTTTTTATTTAATAAATTCTTATAAATCTATTTGTGGACGTAAATCCACTTTTTCCAAGTTGCCCATCACTATTGTATCCAGTAGCCCACACAGAGCCATCGTTTTTGATAATAAATGTATAGCTATCCCCGCACGCTACATACATAACATTACTTTCAACAATAGCAAATTGATTTATTGAGCTAATGTTTGGAATTCCAAGTTGCCCAAAATTATTATACCCCGCAGCCAACAACGTATTATCATTTTTCAAAATCATAGTGTGATTATACCCGCAGGCAACATACTTTATATCAGTAGCGACTTTAATAAATAGTTCCTTATTTAAATTATCCCCTGTGCCAAGCTGTCCATCACCATTATATCCGCACCCCCAAAGAGAATTGTCATTACTTATAAAAAATGTAAAATTTGGGCCACAAGCCACAAATTTTACATCATTAGCCATTTTAAAAAAATTATTAGTAGAGGGAATAACACTCGAATTTGTTCCAAGTTGTCCATATTGATTATCACCTCTTCCCCACAATGTGTTGTCATTACTTATTATCAAGCTATGATTATAAGTACAAACTGCCAATTTAACATTACCCAGAACATAAGTAAACTCTTGAAAATTAAAGTCTTCATAAGTACTACTTCCAGTAGCGTATAATGTATTATTACTTATAAGCAAAGAATGAGTTGAACCACAAGCTACAAGTTTTATGTCATTATGAAGACGAAAGAAGCTGTTGGTTGAAGCAATTCCGGGGGCATCATTTGTACCAAGTTGACGATTATCATTCAATCCTGTTGCCCAGAGAGAGTCATCCTTCTTTATAATCATAGTGTAACTCACTCCACAAGCAACATATTTTACATCTTTAGCAACAAGTGAAAAATTATATAGACTCCCAGAATTTGTTCCAAGTTCCCCACTTGAATTATCACCAGTTGCCCACAATGTTCCATCCGCTTTTAAATACATTGTATGCTTATAACCACAGGCAACCATTGGCTTAACGCCATCAATATAATCTTCTTTGTCAGACAATTTTTCATAAACACCCGGAGGAAAAAGCAAATGGCAAGATGAAATTAAAAATATTATAAAATATAATTTCTTCATAACATTTATTAAATAAATTTCTTAATTAGTTACAAAATAAAAAATAAGCTATACATCATGAAAAGATTATAAAAAAACATAATTAATTTGTCAAGATAAAATTTTAAAAAAACCATACAGATTTGAAATAATACAAACCTGAGTTTTTTATTTTATTTTTAAAACCTTGTCTATCTTATCCTTATTGTTTTTTGCAAAAGAAAATAAATTTGCTTATAATAAATAAGAGGTTTTTTATGGACAAAAATATTTCTAGTTGGGATACATCCGGTTATACTGATAAACAGGGACACATCAGAGACTTAAAAATAGAACCAGAACTCGAAATTATTGAAAATATTTATAATGACCGGGATTATATTGTTGAACTCATCACAGACGAATTTTCTTCTGTATGCCCGAAAACTGGATTACCTGATTTTGCAACTATAAAAATAAGATATATTCCTGACAAGTTTCTGGTTGAAGAGAAATCTCTAAAACTTTATCTTACCTCATATAGAAATCTTGGTATTTTTCAAGAAAATGCAACAAATAAGATTCTTGATGATTTTGTCGCAAAAGTAAAACCAAGATGGATAGAAATAGAAGCACACTGGAAATCAAGGGGTGGTATTTCTACAATCGTTAAAGTTGAAAAATAAAAAAAGACGCACCAAAAAGTGCGTCTTTTCTTTAACTTACCCCTAGGGGGAATCGAACCCCCGTTGCAGGGATGAAAACCCTGTGTCCTAACCACTAGACGATAGGGGCATACTCATCATAATTTAGGCTAATATTATAATTGTTTTTTCTCCTTTTGTCAAATTTATGTAAAATTCTTTTTTCTAGAAAAATTTTATTTTTTATTTCTTTTACCTTATAATATATAAAAAATAGAGGTTCAATATGTTTGGAAACAAAAAATTCGACGATAGAAAACCTTACGAAAACAACAATAATTTCTCAGAAGAAAAGGGAGAAACTATTTCAGAATGCCCTATATGTAAAGCTCCAATAAAAAGTATCTATACTGCAATAAGACATAAAGATAGCGATCAACTTGTCCACTTTGATTGTGCTATCAGAGAACTTGTTAGGGAATATAAGCATAAATTGGGAAAAAACCTGAGAATATACTATGTTGGAGCAGGTGATTTCGCAATAGTAAGAGAAATCTACGACAAAAAAGGATTCTTAAAAACATACGAAATAATTGAAAGAATAGAATATGAAAAGAAAGATAAATAATGTTATTTCAAGAAAAATTCATAGAACATTTTGAAGGAATTATAATCAAAAAAAACCCTTTTGGTGAGGGACATGCCGTATTTAATATTCTTGATAAAAATAGAGGAAAGTTAGAAGTTTTTTCTTTTGGTTCAGATAGAGAAAAAAGTAGAAGGCGAAGTATTCTTATAATTCCTAACATAATTGAAGGTATCATATTCAAATCTTCAAAACAAAACTATTATTCAATAAAAGAAGTTAGTTTAATAAAATCTTTTGAAAATATTACTCAAGATTTAAAAAAAACTGGATATTTATTTTTGGTTCTTGAGATTCTTGATATTTTTAACGAGTTTGAAACTTTAGTTCCCTATTTATATGAAAATACTAAAAACTTTCTTGAAAAATTGGATCTGTATAGTGATATTGAAAAATATGCCTTCTACGTTATCTTCAATCCTTTTAACTCTGAAGGGTTTCTTCTAGATTTTAAAAACAAAGAATCATTCTTTAATTATTTTTCAGAACTACCTGAAAAATTTACACTTGGAAACGGTTCTCTGAGATTTTTAATAGATGTTATTTCAAATCAGATTGATTTTTTTGAATCAAAAAAGATTTCACCTTCTGTTACAAAAAATCTGTTAGACCTGATAAAACTTATAACAATAAAAGAAAAAAATAAAGTTATTCATTCTTTTTCGATATTAACTTAAATTTGAAAGTTTTAAAGCAAGTTTTAAGGCGTAAACCATACTACTTTCATCTGCAATATTTTTGCCAGAAATATCAAAAGCACACCCGTGATCAGGTGAAGTTCTCACAAAAGGAAGACCTAAAGTAACATTAACCCCCTGGTTAAAATATAGCATCTTAAAAGGTGCAAGCCCTTGATCATGATAGGTTGCAACTATTAAGTCAAATTCTCCCTTCAAAGCTCTGTAAAAAACTGTATCAGCAGGAAGTGGACCAAAAATTTTATAACCCTTATTTTTAAAATTTTCTATAACAGGAATAAATTTTTTTTCTTCTTTTCCAATTAAACCATTTTCTCCAGCATGAGGATTAACCCCACACACAGCTATTCTAAAATCATTATCTATAACTTTTTTGCAAAAATTAATACCTTCTCTTATAGTATCTTCCAAAATTCTTGGAGTAAGTTTTTTACTTACTTCTTTAAGAGGTATATGAATTGTAGACAAAATAACTTTCAATTTCTCTGAATAAAATAGCATGAAAGTTTGAGAATTAAACTTTTTCCCAAAATAGGTTGTATGGTCTATAAAATCTTTTATTCCAGCTTTCACAATGAGTTCTTTTGAAATGGGGGCTGTAACAACTCCTTTTGCATATCCAGATCTTAAAATTTTTGTAGCTTCTTCAAGGAAAAGATAAGACGCCAACCCTGATAGTTCATTTTTTTCACCTGGTTGATAATTAAAACTCTTCAATTCTTCAGAATTAACAAATATATAATCCGGACCTTTTAAATCCTTAAAAAAAATATTGTAAATCTCTTTTTCTAAAATTATTGAAAAATTCTTAAGATCTTGAAAAAAAAACTTAAGCGACTTAAAAACAATTTCAGGTCCAACTCCATTTGGATTACCTATTGTAATAATCAACTTATCCATTGTATTGTTTTAAAATGATATCCTTAGCTGAATGAGTCATATTATTACTTATGTGACATCTACCTTCAAGTATGACTCCATTTTGAATAATAAGCTCTGGTGTGTGAATATCACCAAGAACTCTTGCTGTCGGCATAAGCATTACTCTTGTGCTTGCCTTTATGTTTCCAATCACAATACCTTCAATAACTATAGAAGAAGCTATCAAATCCGCCTTAACTCTTCCAGTTTGTCCAATAAAAACCTGATCAACTTTAAGAACATTTCCTTCAAACTTTCCATTTATGTGAAGGACTCCATTTACTAAAAATTTACCCTCAAAATAAGAGTTTTCCCCGATAAAACTATTAACAAAATCAGTTCTTACAGCCACAAAATCTCCTTAATCAAAATTTTGGTATTTTTATAAAATCCACAAATTCTTTCACAAATTCATAAAGATCAAGTAGAGCTTCCTCTGCAGTAGCCCCATCAATATTTGAAAACTCTCCCTCTATCTTTACTATCTTTTCTGGTTCAAGAAGCACAGTTTCCCCATCTTTCTCTGCCTTTAATATACCTTCTATAAAAGACATGAGATCACTTAAAAATTTTCCTGTTTTTATTATAAGTTCTCTATATTCTTTAGTTTCAAGATTTGTAAGCCTTTCTATATATTGTTTATTAGATGAATTTTCACTACTTAAGACTATTTGCTCAAGTATCTTACCATAATTTTCAAAATCCTTTACAAGAGAATGATAGTCCCCAAAGAACTTATCCCTCATATAAGCATGAGAATAGTCAAGTTTAAGATTTTGGCTGCTCAAAAAACCAAGATATTCCCTGCCAAAAAAAGATAAATAACTCCAAATCGAATTTATTTCTTCATTATTAGAAAATTCATTCAAGGGAAAAACCGGAACATTTCTTAATATTCTGTACTCACTTACTTCTTCCATTGAATTATTATCCTCATATTTTAATAAATCTTCCTTCTTAATATTATATTTTTTTAATTGAGAAAAATCAATATTTCCCTCATTAAGTTTTTTTAAGTCATTTGTAATATCAAGTATGATTCTTTTAATACCACTTTTCTTGAATTCATCTTTCGTTGAATTGTATAAAATCTCAAATCTTCTCTTATTTTCAAGCAACTTTTCTTCTATAAATTTTTTATATTTCAAAATCAAAGTATTATCCATTTCTTATATTTACTCCTTTGATCTTCCTCTTTTTATTGTTGAAACCTCTTTTAATTTTTCATCCATTTCTTTTGTCTTTTCATATGGTGCTATACTTATTAAGCCCTCTTTTCTGAAGAAAGTAACATATTTGTATTCACTTTTGATTATCAGAACATCATTTTTAATTTTTATCTTAACCCCAGGATAAACTGTTTTAGACGCAGAAATCTTGGCATCTTTACCCAAACTATCAAGATAAGCCTGTATTTTTGTAACCTCTTCTTCAATTTCAGCAAGTTCCTGCTTAAATTGAGTCTGTTTCATCGTCAAAATATTATACTGTTCTGCCTTTTCGGGAGGAAGAGGTCCTTTAGATAAAAGTTCTGTTAAATAACTAAGCTGTTGAATAATTTCAGGTTGCTCTTTTTGAATTTCTTCCTTTCTCTTAATTAGAGAATCCAGTCTATCACTAGCTTCTGGGTCAACCCCTACTTCTATAATTGTCTCCGTATATGCTTCTGCCCCAAGAAATTTTGCATTTACTTCATAAAGTGCCCTTGCACTACCTCCTGCTATTTGAGATCTTTTACCACCTTGACAGATAATCTTTTTCTTTGATTCTACCCTTGAATGTAAAATTACATCATTAACAATAATATATCCTTCTGCTTTTACATTACATCTTTCTATAAATTTTGCATACACATCACCAGCAGAAATAATCTTTCCTTCATCTTTTCCCTGTATACCCTGTCTTACTACTATATTACCTTCTGCAACAACCTCAGCTTTTCCTACATTACCTCTTATTTCTATGTTTCCACCAGCATAAACCTTAAATGTATCATTTACACTACCATGGATAATAACATTGCCTGGAAAGTTAATATCCCCAGTATTAAGATCAACATCTCCAGTAACCTCAAATACCGGTTCAACCTGAACTTTATTGTTTTTGAAAATAACCTGCCCGTTTATATCCGCTATTATTTGATTGCCATCAGGAGATAGGTGAGTATTATTTCCCGGACTAAGTTTTATGTCCTTTCCATCTTTTGCTGGAATAATCCTACCCGTCAATGTCTTTCCAGCTTTTCCTCTTTGTGCAGGAATCTTTGTAGCAAGAACCTGCCCGGCTACAACACTCTGGATAAGATCAAGTTTGTGAAAATCTACACTTCCATCTTCTTTCATTTCAAATTCGACCTTATCTGTATCAGTCTTAAAATGATACTGCACCTGTGCATCCTTTCCTTCAACCGGCATATCTCCTTCTGCTACAATCACAGGCACATTAAATAACTCATTTTCTATTGCTTCTTCTATAGTTTGTCTCTTTATACCATAAACAACATTTTTCGCCTTTAGCATAGAAATTATCTCGTCAACGTCTGGTACTCTACCATATTTTTCAGGCTTTGTCATTGTAACATATGCTTTCATTTCATCTGGAGAAATTTGTAGTTGTATCTTACTATCATATACAGATGGTGTATAGTCTCCAATCTTGACATATTTCTCCGAAGGTTTTTCTACTTCTCTTTTTACCACAGCCTCATTAAACTTGTTAATCTCTCTCGATGCAAGATGGGAAAGAACATTCTTAATATCTACTGGTTTACCTTTACCTTTTGGAGCTAAAACTTTAAGAAATATACCCTCTTTTTTTACAACAACTTTAAAACTTCCGTCGTGATCAAGACCAATCGCAGTAAATATCTCTCCACCTTCTTCCCCAAATAGTCCTTCTTCTCCAAAAGCCTCTGAAGAAGCAATTTTTACTAATATTCTATGAGGCTTTTTCCCTATTCCCAAAAAGCCACTCTTTCCTCTCTCTAGTATTTCATATTCAAGATTAACTATACTTGTATTCATTGCCTCTGCAGCTTTTCTTAGAGCATCCTCTATCGTAAAAGCATAAACTTCAACCTCTGTATCAACCGAACTCTTCCCTTTAATTCCAAATTCTTTCTTTTGATCCTCTTCTAAAAAATCTTTCAAAAAATCCATAATAACACCTCTCTCAGAGAGAATTCTTTCTCAAGAAAGCCGAAGGAATTTTTAATTCTGTTCTATATTTTGCTACTGTCCTTCGCGAAATATTTACTCCTTTTTTCTTAAGTAAATCAGCTATCATATCATCTGTAAAAGGAGAGTTTTTATCTTCATTTTCTATAAGTCTTTTAACCATCTCTTTTACACTATTTTTTGCAGTGTCTTCGTTACCTGAACTTCCCGATAAAAAATATTTTAGCGGAAAAATGCCCCTATTTGTTTGAATAAATCTTTCCCTTACAACCCTGCTTACAGTTGACTCAGATATATTTAATTCATCGGCAATATCCTTTAATTTTAAAGGTGATAAATTAAGAGGGCCATTAAGAAAAAATTTTTTCTGTTTCTCCACAATCTTAAGAATTACTTTATAAACGATTTCTTTTCTGGTATTAAGATTTTCTATTAAAGTATTTGCCCTATCAATATATTCTTTTATAAATTTTTTATCTTCTTTCTTTTCAGGATTATCATACATATCTATATAATCCTTTTTTATTTTGATTTCCGGAAGGCCATCTTCCGCCAATTTAATCTCTATTTCATTATTATTCACATTGACTATTGCATCTGGAATCACATAATTTATATTTGCATCTATTTTTTCTACCGGAGTAATATTTAGCTTACTAATATTTTCAATTGCTTCTTTAACTTTGTCAATAGTTATAGTTAAATTGTTAGCAATTTTTTGAAACTGCCTTTTTTCTATTAAATCTGAATAGCCTGATAATATTTTGAATTCCAGACTTTCTTTACCATACTTTAATTCTGTCTGCAAAAGCAAAAATTCATAAAAATTATAACACGCAAGACCCTCAGGATGAAGCAACTTAATCTTTTCTCTTACTTTTTCAAATTCATTCAATGATATATTTGTTCCTGAAATTAATTCAAGAGGATCAATCTGAACAAATTTTCCGTCTATCTTCCTTTGCAAAAATCCATTTTCACTCAGACTCGAAATAATAAGCTCTGCTATATCTTTTTCCTTTTCTGTCCAGCTTTGAAATTCTATCTGTTCAAAAATATGAGCTCTCAGATTCCAATCCGAATAACTCAAATTTTCTACAAAAAGATTTATATCATAATTTTTTGATTTTGATCTCGAAATTTTATTTTTCGTAGCTAAATTTTTATTCTTTTCAATTTCAATTACAGGGTTACTAATTATTTCTTCTTCTATCATTTTTTTTAATTCTATTTGATTAAGTTCAAGAAGCTCCATTGTTTTGATCATTTGAACAAGTGGCAATTGCTTTTGCTGTTGTGAGGTAGAAAGTTTCATTATTTCTTCTCCAGAATAAAAACTATATTATAATTATAAAAGAGAAATAAAAATTTTACTAAATTTTATTAATAAAAATTATAACTTTAATTTAAAAATCTTCTCTTGACGAAAAAAAATAAATTGTATATATTTATATTGAAAATCAAATAAAATATTAAAATTATAAAGGAGATGGAATATGGCAAAGGAGTTACTATTTTCATCAGATGCACATCAAAAAATTTTATTGGGTGTAGAAAAATTAGCAAAGGCAGTTAGTGCCACTTTAGGACCAAGAGGAAGAAATGTTGTAATTGACAAAAAATTTGGTGCACCTACTGTTACAAGAGATGGTGTAACTGTAGCGAAAGAAATTGAACTTGAAGACAAATTTGAAAATATGGGTGCCCAACTCGTAAGAGAAGTAGCCACAAAAACAAATGATGTTGCTGGAGATGGAACAACAACAGCAACTGTTCTCGCTTACGCAATTATTAAAGAGGGTTTCAAGAATGTAACAGCCGGCTCAAATCCTACTTTAATCAAAAGAGGTATTGATAAGGCTGTAAGCAAAGTTGTTGAAGAATTAAAGAAAATTGCAAAACCTGTTTCCAACAGAGAAGAGATAAGAGATGTTGCAGCTATTTCAGCTAACAACGATAAGGAAATCGGAGAGTATATTGCAGATGCAATGGATAAGGTTGGAAAAGATGGGGTTATAACAGTAGAAGAATCAAAGTCAATGGATACCTTTGTTGAAGTTGTAGAAGGTATGCAGTTTGACAGAGGTTACCTCTCTCCATATATGGTTACAAATGCTGATACAATGGTTGCTGAACTTGAGGATCCATTTATTTTAATATATGATAAGAAAGTTTCTTCTTTAAAAGAATTAGTCCCCCTTCTTGAAAAGATAGCACAATCAGGCAAACCACTTCTTGTAATTGCAGAAGATGTTGAAGGTGAAGCTCTCGCAACTCTGATAGTTAATAAACTCAGAGGTACATTAATGAGTGTGGCTGTTAAAGCTCCTGCTTTTGGAGATAGAAGAAAAGCTATGCTCGAAGATATAGCAATTCTAACTGGTGGAAATGTTATCTCTGAAGAAAAAGGTATGAAACTCGAAAATGCAACCTTGCATGATTTAGGTAGAGCAAAGAAAGTTAAGATAGACAAAGAAAATACTGTCATTGTTGATGGTGCCGGCTCAAAAGATGCTATTCAGGCAAGAATCAAGCAGATTAAGAAACAGATTGAAGAAACTACCTCTGATTATGATAGAGAAAAACTTCAGGAAAGACTTGCAAAACTTTCAGGAGGAGTTGCAGTAATTGAAGTTGGAGCAGCAACAGAAACAGAATTAAAAGAAAGAAAACACAGAATAGAAG
>JAOACQ010000086.1 GCA_026417755.1 Brevinematales bacterium
TCTATGAGCTTCCGTTAACCCCCTCTCTCTCAGTGTATTTTCAAGTCTTGCCGCTTTGTCTTGCAACTCAATTCTCCTATTCTCTTGCCAAAGTTTGTATTCTTTTTCAAAAGTCTTTTTGTTTTCCTCACTAACAATCGGAAGACTCTCCCTAAGCCTCCTCCTCTCATCCACTGGCATATTAGCCTGCTCGCTTCGTTCCTCCTCGACTGGCGTTGGTACCTGCTGGCTTCGACCAGTCAGGTTAAGCCCTAAGTTTATGCCGGTTGAGGCGTAGTATGCACCCATAAACGCTTAGTTTAGTTAAATAGAAAAAACTATTACTCAACAATTATTTCCTCTAAACCTTCTATTTGCCTATTTTTAAATTCTTCCATCTTCTAAAATTAATCTTTTCTACCAGTATTATTTATATTCAATGATAAATGGGTATATTAAATGTTATATTATCAAAGAGGAAAAAATAATACATTATAAAGTTTTATGATATTCCTAATACTTTATTGATAAAATCTCAAGAAAAACTTTATATTAAATATAGAATTATGTCAAGAAAATTCAAATAATTTAAAAATTTATTTCATATTTTAGGTCTCATATCTAAAATAGGCCATTATTAAAATTAGACAAAATCAGTAGCTTAAGCTATAATCAATTGATGACAGTTTTTGAACTCTATAATTACTCAAAATCTTTTTTAAAAAAATATGGTATAACCTCATATGATGAAGATAGTTCTTATCTTATTTCTTCTTTGTTGTCAATACCAAAAAGCGAAATATTTTTAAATAAGGAAAGAAAAATTAACTTAAATGAATTATTAAAAGTTTATATTGCCTTAAGAAAAAGATGTAAAAATATCCCGATAGCTTATATTCTTGGGTATCAATATTTTTATGAAGATCGGTTTATAGTTGATAAAAAAACGTTTATTCCAAAGTATGACACAGAGCACATAATCTATGAAGTTAAAAATCTTGGCTTACAATTCAAAAATATACTTGATATTTGTACAGGAAGTGGAATATTAGCACTCACATTGGCAAAAACTTTCCCACATAGTAAGGTTATCGGAATAGACAAATACATAAAAATTGCAAAAAAAAATTCAAAATTACTTAATATAAAAAATGTAGAATTTTTAAAAGTTGATTTTTTGAAAATAAAAAATAAATTTGAAGATAAATTTGATCTTATAGTTTCAAATCCTCCATATTTATCTAAAGATGATCTTAAATTATTATCATACGAATGTAAAAAATATGAGCCTAAAAGAGCATTTTTAGGTGGAGAAGATGGACTTATATTTTATAGAAAAATAAAAGATTTTTCACTTTCTTTTCTCAACCAAAATGGTTATATTTTATTAGAAGTTGACCATAAATGGCAAAATGTTTTAAACATTTTCATTCAAGGTGGTTTTAAACATTATAAAATTATAAAAGATTATAATCAACTTGAAAGAGTATTAATCTTAAGGAAGGAATGATGTATTTTACTGATTTTTTATTTAAAGAAATTAAGGATATACTTATTGGTAATAATTTATCACCAAATAGGGCATATCAAATTTTCAACTGGATTTATAGAAAATTCGTTTTTGATTTCTCTGAAATGTCAGATATCTCTAAAAAAGAAAGAGAATTTTTAAATGAAAATTTCAATATTCTCTCTCTTGAGCTTGTTGAGTCTATAAATGGCGATGATACTATTAAATTTCTATTCAAAACTAAAGATGAAAATTTTATAGAAACAGTCTTGATTATAGCCCCAAAGAATGAAGATAACGAAAGACTTACACTTTGCATTTCTTCTCAAGCAGGTTGCCCCCTTGATTGCGAATTTTGTGCTACAGGAAAAATTGGATTCAAAAGGAATCTATCAGTTTCAGAAATAATCTCACAGCTACTTCTCGTAGAAAAATTTATCCTTTTAAATCTTAAAGAATTTAAACCACTTGGAGAAAACTTAAGACACATTGGAAATATAGTTTTTATGGGAATGGGGGAACCTTTACTGAACACTGAAAATGTTTTAAAGGTTATTAACATTCTTACCTTTTCAGGGGGATACAATATTGGAGAAAGGCATATAACAATTTCAACAGCTGGAATTATCCCAGAAATCGAAAGATTTTTAAACTCCCAGATAAGACTTGCAATATCCCTTCACACCCCTTTTCAGGAAATAAGAGAACAAATTATGCCTGTTGCCAAAAAATATAAACTTCCTGAGTTAATTGATGCAATAAAATACTACCAGAACATTACTGAAAGAAGAATAACGTTTGAATATATATTAATAAACGAACTTAATGATTCAGAAAAAGATGTTATAGAGCTCAAAAAATTACTTTCAGGATTAAAATATAACTTGAATCTCATAAATTACAATCCTATCCCTCAATCAAACTTCAAACCTCTTTCAGAAGAAAAAATAAAAAATTTCACTTCATTACTCGATAAACATAGCATACCATACGTATTGAGAAAAAGCAAAGGTTCAAAATTATATGCAGGTTGTGGCCAACTTGGGTTATTAAAACTTAAAAATTCTTAATCAGACTCTTCAAAATAATTCACTCTATAACTTCAAACAACAACCTCTATATAGCTTTGACATTTTTTTATTATTCCTTTATCCTATTATTCTGGAGGCAATATGTTGATTTTAATATTATTTATTCTTCTTACAGGTTGTTACTCAAACAATGTCAGAAGTGATTCTTATTCAGAAGAGATCAACTTTCCATCTACAAATAATGACATTTATAAAATGCCAGAAGGTTATAAACTTATCTGGAGCGATGAATTTAATGGTACAGAAATCGATAAAAACAACTGGACTTATGATCTAGGAGCAACAGGTTGGGGAAATAACGAATGGCAAAGATACACATCCTCACAAAAAAATTCATTTGTATCAAATGGTATGCTTATCATCAAAGCAATAAGAATAACTGGTGGAATGGCTGGCTACACTTCCGCAAGATTAAAGACAGAAGGTAAGCAATATTTTCATCACGGAATAATAGTAGCAAGAATTAAGATCCCATATGGTCAAGGTATATGGCCAGCTTTCTGGATGCTTGGCAAAAATTATCCATCTGCAGGATGGCCAAGATGTGGAGAAATAGATATCATGGAAGTTGTAGGAGGTGATGAAACAAAAGAATCAACTGTGCATGGTACATTACACTGGGGAAGTAGTTTTAATAATAAAAGTTCTGAGGGTGGTAAATATACCCATACTGAAAATCTTTCAAAAGATTGGCACTATTATGAGCTTGAATGGGATACAAACAGAATAAGTATTAAATTTGATGGGCAGATTTACTTTTCAAAACAGATTTATAACTTAAAAGATTATTTTGATCATCCATTTTTTATTATACTTAATATTGCAGTTGGAGGGAATTGGCCCGGTTATCCGGACAAAAAAACAACATTTCCTCAATATATGTTTATTGACTGGATAAGATATTATCAAAAAATATAAAAAAAATAAATCTCATTTTTTTTGTATATTATTTAACAATCTAATATAATATTTAAGAAGAATTTTCGGGGAGATGAGAATGAATTTTGCAAAAAAATATTCTATATTTTTAACTTTCGTTGCCGGTATTTTTTTAGGCTTACTTCTCATTGCTGTCAATAAAACGTTTTTTTCAGGTAGTTTGCTTTATTCACAGGCAAATCCTACCAATACCATTCAAAATATTGAGGATGATAATTATTTTAAATACTACAAGATGTTCACAGATGCATATAAAATACTCAAAAGAGAATTCTTTGACTCCAAAAAAACAACAGCAAAAAATCTTCTCTATGGTGCAATAAAGGGAATGTTAGAAAGTCTTGAAGATCCTTATTCCATCTATATGGAACCAGAATTTGCAAAGGAATTTAATACAGAGATGAGTGGAAACTTCAGTGGTGTAGGACTACAGATAGATTTACGTGATGGATGGCCTACTGTCATTTCTCCTCTCGAAGACACACCAGCTTGGAAAGCCGGAATAAAACCGGGAGATAAAATTATAGAGGTTGAAGGAATTTCAACAAAAAATACACCCGTTTCAGAAATCAGAGACAAACTGAGAGGAAATCCTGGTACAAAAGTTACAATAACCATTTCCCGTGAAGGAATAAAAGAACCATTTAAGATAACAATTACACGTGAAGTAATAAAACTTAAAACTGTAAAAACAGACATTATCCCAACAAAAAATAAAAAAATAGGTTACCTAAAACTTATAGAGTTCACTCTTCCTACAGCTGAAGATTTTAAAAAAGAACTATCTACTTTACTGGATAAAAAAATCGATGGTTTAATAATCGATTTAAGATATAATCCTGGAGGGCTTATAACCAGTGTTGCAAAAATATCAGATTATTTTCACAATGAAGGGTTAATTGTCTATACTCGTGGTAAAACTGAAGAAAATAATTCAGAATATTATGCCTCGCCTGATGATACTTTTGTTCCTCTCACACTTCCTCTAGTAGTATTAGTAAATGAAGGAAGTGCGAGTGCTAGCGAAATTTTTACTGGTTCAATAAAAGATACAGGTAGAGGAATAATAGTTGGAACAAAGACTTTTGGCAAAGGCTCAGTACAAAAGACATTCCAGTTTCAAGAAGATGGGTCAATGATAAAATATACTGTAGCAAGATATTTCACACCTTCAGGAAAGTGTATTGACAGAGAAGGTATAGAGCCAGATATAACTGAAGTTATGTGGTTTGACAAACTGAGTGAAGATGAAAAGAAATCAATAATAGACATCAATAATACAAACATAATATCAGAATTTGTGAAGAAAAATAAAGAAATTACAGAAGAAAAGAAAAAGGATTTCATTCTTAATCTTGAAAAACAAGGTTATAAAATAAGCCGAATAACTCTTGATTATATGTTATGGGTGAAAAAAATTGAAAATAATCTTCCTCCAGTGTATAATTTAGAGTTTGATAATCAGCTTACCAAAGCAATAGAAGTTTTAGAAAATTACAATAAATATAAAAAGAATTATAAAATATACAAAGAACCAAAATAATTTTGGAGGAAATATGGCCTGGTTTGAAAAACCAAAATATAACATAAAAAAAGTTAAAAAGAACCCTATTGACAAATCAAATGCAGGATTATGGCTTAAGTGCCCAAAATGTAACAGTATAATATACAACAAAGAATGGGAAGAAAATCTTCACGTTTGCCCACATTGTAATTATCATGATAGACTCAATTGTTATGAAAGAATACAAATAATTTTAGACCCTGGAACTTTTGTAGAAACCCATACAAACATAGCAAGCATAGACCCATTAAACTTTCATGATGGTGAATCATATTATATTGATAAGATAAAATCAGCTATGAGCAAAACCAACCTTAAAGATGCTGTAATAACCGGCTATGGGCTTATTAACGGATTACCATTGAACATTGCTGTAATGGATTTTAGATTTATTGGTGGAAGTATGGGTTCAGTAGTAGGAGAAAAAATCACCCTGGTTATAGAAGACGCAATAAAAAACAAAAACCCCCTCTTAATAGCCTCTGCTTCTGGTGGAGCAAGAATGCAAGAAGGTGTTTTATCACTTATGCAAATGGCAAAAACATCAGCGGCTCTAAAAAGATTAAGTGAGGAAGGTGGCCTCTATATTTCTTTACTCACCAACCCAACTACAGGCGGTGTAACAGCTTCGTATGCAATGCTTGGGGATATTATAATTGCCGAGAGAGAGGCTTTGATCGGCTTTGCTGGCCCAAGAGTTATTGAACAAACTATAAAACAAAAATTACCACCAAACTTTCAGAAATCTGAATTCTTACTCGAACATGGATTCGTAGACATAGTTGTTGACAGAAAAAATCTGAAACAGACCATATATCAGATAATTGACTATACTTTTGCTTTAAAAAAGGAGTAGCAACTTGGAAATAAACAAAAATGAAAATGTTGAATTATATTTAAATGAAGGAATAGCTGTAAAAAGTCTCGTCAAAATCTATAAACAGCGTCGTGTTGTAAATGAGATTTCCTTTCACATCAAAAAAGGGGAAATAATCGGGTTACTTGGTCCAAATGGAGCAGGTAAAACTACAACATTTTATATGATAGTTGGACTAGTTAAACCGGACGGTGGAGAAGTTCTTTTAAATGGTCAAAATATTGCAGGATTACCAATGTACAAAAGAGCAAGAATGGGGATTGGTTATCTACCACAGGAGATGTCTATCTTCAGAAAACTTACAGTAGAAGAAAATATAAAATCAGTACTTGAAATAAGAGGAATGGAAGAAAAAGAAATAGAAGAAATAACAAATTCATTAATTTCAGAACTGGGACTAGAAAAAATAAGACATCAAAAAGCCTATACTCTCTCTGGAGGAGAAAAAAGAAGAACAGAAGTTGCAAGAATACTCGCAATCCAGCCAGAATTTTTGCTCCTTGACGAACCTTTCACTGGAATTGATCCAATAGCAATAGCAGATATACAGAAAATAGTTACCTACTTAAGAGATACTCGAGGTCTTGGTATCTTAATAACAGACCATAACGTTCGCGAAACTCTTAAAATAACAGACAGAGCATATATAATACACGAAGGTAAAATTCTTGTAAGTGGATCCTCTCAAGAGCTTATAAATAACGAAGAGGCAAGAAGAATATATCTTGGTAGAGATTTTTCAATGTAATTCTTTTTCAAGAGGATGAAATTTCCCATGTTCTTTCCTGAGAAGTTCATTAGTAACGTGGGTATATATTTCAGTTGTTGTAATACTTGAATGCCCCAATAATTCCTGAACTACCCTTATATCCGCACCATTAGAAAGTAAATGAGTTGCAAAGCTATGTCTTAAAGTGTGAGGATAAATATTCTTAGTTATACCTCTCTTCATTGCTCTTTTTTTAACTATCTCCCAGATAGAAACTCTGGAAAGTTTTTTACCAAGTTTTGAAATAAAAAGATAATCCGTAGAATTATATTTTTTTGCAATCCTTACTCTGGCCTTATAAAGATAAATTTTAAGAAGCTCGAAAGCAATAGATCCTATAGGTATAAGTCTTTGCTTGTTTCCTTTTCCTATTACATTCAATATTTTCATTTCAAAAGAAACATCTGAAATTTTTAAGTTTGTTAACTCACTTGCTCTAAGCCCACAGGAATATAGAAATTCAATTATACAGGAGTCTCTTACATCATCCGCTTTATCAAAATTTTCTACCTTAACAAGCATTTCTATTTCAGGCAATGTCAAAAATTCAGGTAGTTTTTTTTCATAATTTGGTCTTTCAAAATCTGCCACAGGGTTAACTTCAATTAGCTCCATTTTCATTAAAAATACAAAATAATTTTTAAGGCCTGAAATTTTTCTTGCAATACTACGATTGTTATTTTCCTTTTCGTGCAGATAAATTACAAACTCAAGTATATCATTATATTCTATTTTGTTAACTTCTTTTGAATCTTCAAGAAAAGTAAAAAATTCTTTGACATCATTATAATAGGCATAAATACTATTTTCTTCTAGTTTTTTTTCATATTTTAAATAATTATAAAACTTTTCACTATAAGGAAAATCCATTTTTATAACCCAAAAATAAAAAAAGCTCCAAAATTATACCTATTCGGTGCCATTATTTCGCTCATAGGGGAAGTATAGGTATAAGAAGCAGTCAAACCAAGCTCAAACACATTAAAAATATTAAATGAAACCATAGCCCCTGGTTCAATTACAAAAAAACTATTTCTTGATTCATAAGAAATATTTTGATAATTTGTACCACTGAAAAGATAAAAATTTTCCATCCCCCAACCAAAAAGACAATTTAAATCAAGCCTTATAAAATTAAAAAATTTTCTGTAAAGATCTAAAGTAACTCCCCCATACACAAGCCCACCAGCATAAGAATTAGTGTTATATTCTATATAACTTCCTCCAATATTGCCAGCAAAACCAACACCAACAGTATCCCAGAAACCAAAAATACCCTTAAAACCAAACAAAAAAAGCCCGATCGTATCATAAATATTATCTTTTAAAACAACACTTCTATTATTGAAATATTTAATAACTGGTCCCCCTCCAAACTTAAAAAAATCATCACTTTTTTCTTCTTTTTTGTTGGTTAATGTTTGATTGGTCAAACTAAGAGTATTTGTAAGTCCTTGATTTTTTTGTTTTTCAGCTATATTAACAGCATAATCAAGAACAGATTTTACTATCCTATTAATTTCCTGAACTGGAATTTTATTTTTCAAATCTATAGTTTTATCAGCCCCAGAAATAGCATTTGCGATTCTTTCTGCTGCAACAGATAGATCAGAAACATTATCCGCCTTCTCCGTTTCACCAAAAACCATTTCACTTGTTTTAACGTCTATAATCTTAATATTCAGATAGTAACTACCAGAAAGATATGACAATGACCCCACCATTATCTCATCTGCAGAAAGCAAGCCCCCAACCTTTCTTACATAATCCTCATGCTCATTAAGTAAAAATATTTTTTGTTCTTCAATTACCTTATTAATCTTCTGCCTCTCAACAAGCCGATACTTTCCGATCTTAAAAACTTCAATCCTCAATCTTTCTGAAACAAACTCAGCAATATCTTCTTTAACTTCACCTTTTGGCTCTATATTAAGAATTGCAAGAATTTTTTGTGTTTCAGAAAATAATACACCATTAAAGAAAATAAAAAATAATAAAATCCTCTTCATATTAACCTCTTTAACACACATAACCTCAATAAATTTTATTTTAGAAATTACATTTTGAATAAGATTATAAAACAAGATTTTTAATTTTTGATTAAGATTTTTTTGATTAACAAAATTCTTAAATTATAAGTTAACATACTAATTAAAAAAAATCAAGCAAAAAAAAACGGTCCCACTCAATTAAGGACCGTCTATATAATCACTTTTTAAAACTACTTCTTAACCGGTGGTTGTGGCTGAGGTGATGAAGAAGAAACAGCCTTCTTCTCGGTCATAGTACAATTACCATTAAAAATACAACCACTTTCTATAATCAACTCTGGAGTCTTAATATCCCCTGTAAGTTTTGCATTATTAAAAAGCTCCACTCTTTCAGTTCCTTCAACATTTCCATTTATCTGGCCATAATTTGTAAGAACACCGGCCTTAACAGTAGCATTTACAACCGCATTTGGCCCAACAATAAGATGCCCACTTGCATCAATCTGGCCTTCAAATTTTCCTTTAATCATTAAAGATTTGGAAAACTTCATCGTTCCCTGGAAGTTTATATCCTCCGCAAGAACCGTATCAATCATACTTTCATCAATATTAAGTCCGTTATCCTTCGGCATAAAGCCTCCTTTTTTATTTTATAATCTGGGCGCTATAGGAGTCGAACCTATGACCCCCTGCTTGTAAGGCAGGTGCTCTAAACCAGCTGAGCTAAGCGCCCTCACAAATTTAAGTGATAATATTTTAACTTATTTTTTCATTTTAGTCAAATTATTACTATTTTCCCATAAGTCCGCTTAACAAGATAGAAGCAACA
Organism: Brevinematales bacterium; assembly: GCA_026417755.1. Taxonomy (GTDB): domain Bacteria; phylum Spirochaetota; class Brevinematia; order Brevinematales; family JAOACQ01; genus JAOACQ01. The sequence goes on from JAOACQ010000086.1 coordinate 9,550, forward strand.
AGAGAAAGAATGGCATAAAACTCTGGCAAAGCTGCCATAACAAGTCCCGGAACAAGAGTATCATGCCCTGAACCTATAGCTGAAGCACTTGAAGCACAAACCTTACCCTGATAGATTGCAGAAACAAGACAGGCAAGCCCTACCATTATACCAGCACCAAGAACTAAGGCACCCTGATAAACGCTCATAGATGAACTCACATATCCAGAATAAATAAAGAAGGCTACAAAACCATAAATACCCTGTGTAGAAGGCAAAACAGAAGCAACAAGGAGTGTCCCAAAGGCATCTGGTCTTTTCCTCAAAGCACCTATTGCTGTGCTACCACTAATAACAAGGCCAACAGCAGAACCAACCCCAGACAAACCAACCATCAATCCAAGACCAATCCCGGCAAGTATAACAGCTAAACTCATTGTTTCCATATATTACTCCTCAACTTTAAACTTTACTTTTTCTAAAAGGTCTATATGGTCTACCACCGCCTGTAAAACCAACAGCCTTATAAAACTCAAGCAACGTTAGTCTTAAAGGATGAACAAAAGCACCAAGTAAAGCAAGCACAAGATTTAGTCCATGCCCAACAACTAAAATTAAAGTCATAAATATAATACCAAGAATATTTCCATCTCCTCTTACCATCAAAGCAATCTGGTTAAATGCATTACCAAGTAATCCTCCGGCCAGACCCAATGCAAAAAGTCTCAAATAAGAGAGTATATCCCCAGGAACCCCGGTTACCACACCATATAATTCCCACAACCCAATTAAAGGTCTTATAAAGATTTTCATATTTATATTATTAAAAAATAGGATCAGAAGAAGTCCTAAGACAACCATAGTTATAAACACAATTTTCGCAAATGGTATAAGACTTAAATAATACTTTATTCTTATAGGACCTATGTTCATATCACCTGTAGCAATAAATACTATAGCATAAGAGAGAATGCCAAGAAATAACAACAATACTCCCAGAGGTTGTAACGCTCCTTCAATACCAAAAAGCCTGATTTTATTAATAATCTGAAGTATATAACCTACAGAGACCTGAAGAACCCCAAGAAATATTGCAAAGCCCATTGCAGAATTCATGTCAGTAAAAACAACAAACCTCTTTATATCCTCTGGAATTGGAAGAGATAAAAGCTGTAAACCAAAGAAGGTATTAAGCAAAATTCCTCCAATTATAGTCGTAATGCTTAAAACAACCCCAAGCATTGCAATTGATTTAAATGATTTTTCTTTCACAAAGAAGAAAGCACCAAGAGTAGCCATAAGCATTACAATACCATAACCAACATCAGCAATACAAAGGCCAAAAAATAAAGCAAAAAATGGTGCCGTAAAAGGCGTAGGATCAATCTCAAAATATTTAGGTAAACTATTTAACTTAGTAATTACCTCAAAAAGAGACGAAAATTTGTCATTTTTAAGTTTTACAGGAACATCTTCTTTTTTGAAATCTGGTTTTTCTATATAATATACTACGTCATTTTTCTCAAGTAATTCTATCACATTTTTCTCTGATTTAACAGGGAAATAACCAGTGATATAAAGAACTTTATCTTCCACAAGATTTGAAAAATTCTCCTTTCCAAGTTCAAAGAAAAGTTCGTCGGAAAGTTTATTTATCTCTTCATCAAGATCTTTGAAATAACATTCTAAAGATGATATGTATAATTTTGACTCTTTAAGAAGATTTTCAAGATGATTTCTGTGAGTAAGCACCTCAGAAAGTTTCTTCATCGGGACCTTTTCAAGTTTTGCTTCTTCTATATCAATCAGTTCCTGTGATAATAAAACAAAATATATTGTATTTCCATCTTTAGATATCTCGCTTACATTATACCCCTTCTCTGAAATTTTCTCAAATTCTTCTGAAGCACAACTATAAAACCTTATATAAATTCCTTCCTTCTCAAGTTTAGCAAAAACAATAGGATCAAACTCACCCCAATTCTCAAGAATTTTTATTTCATCATCAGTTTGTTTAATTTTCTCAATCAATGATTCATATTCTTTTTGAGCATTCTCAACCTTCTGAATAAGATCTGAAACACTTTCACATATTACTTTTTTTGTTTCTTTTACCTTATTTTCCTTAATGAAAGAAGAAAGAAAATTTTTTGCCTTTTTAATTCTATTTATTTTAGTTCTTAAATCTATAATCACATCATTTTCTTTTGAAAAGTCCATATTCAAATCAACAACACCAAGTTCCTGCAAATTTGTAAGAAAATTCTCTTTCACAGTGTTATGAAGCAACACCGAGAGCCTTTTCATCCTTTCTACCATCTTATGCCCCCGCCTGCTTTTGTTTTGTAATCTTCTGTGCAGATTTTTCAAGATTATCAACATCCTCAAGATATCTTTTTATCTTTCTTATTGCTGAAGCATACTCAGGTATCTGAACCTTCTCATAAAGATTCACTTTTTGTGTTGTCTTTTTTCTGGCGTAATCAAGAATCTCTAATTTTTTCTTTGCCACTTCTATTTGAACAATCATTTTTGTCAATTCCTTTAAATAATCAACACCAAAACTTGTCCAGGCCGGGTTATGAAAAATAGAAAACTCAATAACATTGAAATCCACTTCTTTAAGCACCGGAGATTTTACCCCAGCTATCTTCTGAACAGAAAGAATTATATCTTTAAGATTAAAAATTTCTGGAAATTCTCCCCAAAGTCTTATAAAAGATTCTATCTCTTCAAATTTTTTTTTCAGATTTTCATTTAGATTAGCAAGGTTGTCTTTCTCTTTTTTTAATATAAGTCGTAATGCAGATTCTTTACTCTTCAAGGTCGGTAAAGCAGACTCCCTTATTCTTAATTGCTTACGCAACTCCTGCATTGCAACTTTATTAAACTGATACTTTATAGCCATTATTTATTACCCTTCCAGTATTTTGAAACAAGAGCTTCTTTTATTCCAACTTCAGCAGGATTAAAATATTTGCCAAATAATTCCCATGCAGTATCAAGCATCTCCTCAACAGAAATATTAACATCTATAGCAAGAAGCCTTTCCGAATATTCTGAAGAAAATTTTATAGCTCTCTCATCATAATCTGTCAGGTCAAATCCATTATCCCTTTTTGTCTTAGCGTTAGCAGCATCAGCATAGAGTCTTACCGCGGCATTCATCACCTGGGGATGATCTTCCCTTGTCTTTTTACCTATAACAAGCTGTTTTAATCTCGAAAGAGACCTGAATGGGTCAACTATAACCTTGTTTATATCAGAATCCTTTCTTAAAAATAATTGCCCTTCAGTAATATAACCTGTATTATCAGGAATAGCATGGGTAATATCTCCCCCAGAAAGCGTAGTAACAGCAATAATGGTAATAGAGCCACCGTCAGGGAACTGAACGGCTTTCTCATAGATTTTTGCAAGATCAGAATAAAGAGAACCTGGCATAGAATCCTTTGAAGGTATTTGATCCATCTTATTTGACACAATAGCTAAAGCATCAGCATAAAGTGTCATATCAGTAAGCAAAACAAGAACCTTTTGTTTTTTATCGACCGCAAAGTATTCAGCTGCAGTCAAAGCCATATCAGGAACAAGAAGTCTCTCAACAGGTGGATCTTCAGTGGTATTAACAAAACATATAATCTTATCAAGTGCTCCCGCGTAATCAAAAAGATTTCTATAAAATAAGTAATCATCATTAGAAAGCCCCATACCACCAAGTATAATCTTGTCTGCCTGTGCCCTTAAAGCAACATTTGCCATAACCTGGTTATATGGCTGATCCGGATCAGCAAAAAACGGAATCTTCTGCCCGGTAACAAGTGTATTATTCAGGTCGATACCTGCTATACCAGTAGCAATAAGTTCAGACGGTTGTTTTCTTCTCACCGGATTTGCTGCCGGTCCACCAATCTCTCTTTCTTCACCATCTATCTCAGGTCCACCATCTATTGGTTTACCATATGCATTAAAAAATCTCCCCGCAAGAGCATCACCAACCTTAAGTGTGGGTGGTTTACCTGTAAATATAACTTCGGCCTTTGTTCCTATACCTGCAGTCCCCTGAAAAACCTGAAGTGTTACTTCATTCCCAAGAATTTTCACAACCTGAGCAGCTTTTCCATCAACATAAGCAAGCTCCTCATTCTTAACACCAGTAGCCTCAAGACTACAGGTCGCTTTCGTAATTTTAGTAATCTTTGTATATACTTTTTGAAATGCTTTCTTCTCCATAAGTTAAGCCCCCCTCTTTTCAAGAAGTTGCCTGATTTTTACTTCATAACTCTTAAATTCACTAGAATTAAATTCGTTATAATTCATCTGCTTAAGCAAATTTATCATTTCTTTAAAATATGGTCCTACCTCTTCAAAACTTTCAAAATTATAATTTTTTTCACATATCTCCATAACTAAATTCAGCATATATCTTTGTCTTGGAAATGGAGATATAGAATCAATCTTATCAAACGCATCCTGTTGCATAAGGACAAAATCAATCACCTCTGATTTCCAATAAGTAACATGATAATCTACTGGAACACTATCATCACCAAGAATCGTTATCTGCTCATAGGCTTCTCTACCTCTCTGAACCCAGTTTTTAGCCTTTAAAACATTTGGAACCCATTCATGACCAACATTTTTTTCAAAAAATTCCTGGATTTCAGGATATTCAAGATATTTTGAATAACTATCAAGAGGATCAACAGCTGGATACCTCTTTGAATCTGCTCTTGACTGTGCAAGCGCATAAAAACATCTTGCAACTTTTTTTGTAGCCTCGGTTACAGGTTCTTTTAAGTTTCCACCAGCAGGAGAAACTGTCCCGATAAAAGTTACAGAACCTTCTCCACCATTTCTTAACTTAACTATACCTGCCCTTGCATAAAAGTTAGCAATAATAGCCGGTAAGTCCATAGGAAAGGCATCAGGTCCCGGTAATTCTTCGAGTCTATTGGACATTTCTCTCAAAGCCTGTGCCCATCTTGAGGTCGAATCAGCAAGCATAAGCACCTTAAGACCCATCTGCCTATAGTACTCTCCTATAGTCATTGCTGTATAAACTGAAGCCTCTCTTGCTGCAACGGGCATATTTGATGTATTACATATAATTATAGTTCTTTCCATCAACTTTCTACCTGTTCTTGGATCAACAAGTTCAGGAAATTCTGTGAAAAGTTCTACTACTTCATTTGCTCTTTCTCCACAGGCAGCAAAAATTATTAAATCAGCTTCCGCATTTTTAGAAATAGCATGTTGCAAGACTGTTTTACCACAACCAAAAGGTCCGGGAATAAAACCAGTGCCACCTTCAGCCATAGGATTAAACATATCTATGATTCTCACACCTGTTTCCATCACTTTGTATGGTCTTGGTTTTTCTAAATATGCTTTTATAGGGACTTTAACAGGCCATCTCTGAACCATTGTAAGAGACTTTTTATCTCCATCTTCATTCTCTATAACTGCTATCTCATCATAAACTCTATAACTATCCTTTTTTGCAATCTTTTTTACTCTCCATTTACCAGAAATATTAAACGGAACCATTATTTTATGATCTATCCAGTTTTCTTTGACACTACCTAAAAAGTCTCCAGCATATACATAATCACCTTCTTTGGCAATTGGAGTAAAATCATATTTCTTCTCTGAATTCAAAGATGGAGTATATTCCCCTCTTCTCAAAAACACTCCCTGTTTTGCATATAGATCATTCAGAAGTCCATCATAAACATTTGAAAGTAATCCCGGCCCAAGTTCTATCTCAAGCATATGTCCGGTAAATTCGACTTCATCATCTATTTTAAGTCCTCTTGTGTTTTCAAAAACCTGAGCATATGCTATATTTCCATTAACTTTAATAACCTCGCCCATAAGTTTACCATCAGAAACAACCACAAAACATATTTCATTCTGACTAACGGGACCATCAACTTCTATTGTGAGAAGATTTGCAATGATACCTTTTACTTTACCTTTAGTCATTTTTTCCTTCCCCCTACTCTTTGAAATTCAGGTGGAAAAGCAATCTTAGCTTTTATAGAATTAACAAGCTCTTCGAGTTTTGCTTTCCCTTTTTCTACATTTAAATTTTTCCATCTATTTACACTCTCTAATTTTTTACCAATTGCAAAAACATTTTCAACAGAGAAAAAATCATCATCCACAAGTCTATCAAGCATATCCCATCTGGCTCTTTCAATTAACTCCTCAAAGAGAACAAAATCACTCTTATTAAGAGCATCTGATAATTTTTCAAGAAAAGGAAATTCAATCTGCATACCAAAATCAAGGTTATTTGACCTTACAATCCTTTCGTAATAATCTCCATAGTTTATAAGTTTATTTTCATCAAAGGAGTTTCTGAATTTCAACACCATTGCTCTTGATAAATTTGTAAGCACAAGCTCACACTCAACATAATATTTTTTAATAAAATCATAGATCTTCATTTCATCAATGTTTTCATAAAACAACTGTGTTAACTCATCTACCTGAGTTTTGGCTGGATAAAATCTTTTCCCAGTTTTTAAGAAAAAAAGATAATCTGCAATAAAAGGGAAAAAATAGTCTGGATCTTTAAAATTTTCTATAAATTCTTCTTTTGAATAAAAAGAAGGTGTAACAAAAACATCATCCTCTTTCTTAAAAAAAACAACATTCTTAATATCATTAAATAGATACATCATTTTCAAATTTTTGAAATCCTCGGGATGCATCTCCATCTCACAAAACTCAAGAAAATCAAAAAGAGCCATCCCTTTGCTTTCACCCTGAAGAATAACATCTGGCAAACTTGCAACAAGATAATAATACTTCCTCATTTATTCTCCGAAAATAGAAGTTCCTTGGTTTTTTGTTTTAAATAAGACGCAAAAAATTGATTCATATCTTCATCAGTAAAAGAAAGAACAAAATTACCATCCTTGGGTTGAATCTTAAAACCACCTTGCATCCTTCCTTCAAAAGTTAAAACAACATTTTTACCTAAAGTTTCTTTTACCTTTTTAACAAATATATTTTCAAAATCTTTTTTCTTTGTTTCCGGTAAAATCACCTCTATATCAGAACTTACATCCCACTTTTTTACAATTTCGGTTAAAAGATTTTTCACAAATTCCACATCATTAAGTGTTTCAGAAACATCAGATTTCAAAGCATTCTTTGAAATAAAATCAATCAATTCCTGTTTGAGAGAAAGTTTAACCTGTTCGGCTGCAGATCTAAGTTCAACAATAGTCTTCCTGTATAAATCTTCCATTTCTTGATTCGCTTTCTTCAAGATATGCTCTTTTTCTTTTTCGGCCTCCTTAAGAATTTTAGAGGCCTTTTCTTCTGCTTCTTGTATTATCCTCTCAGCTTCACTCTTTGCTTTCTCAACTCCTTCAGAATAAATCTTTTCCGCTAACTTCTGGAGCTTTTCATCCATTGGGAGCCCCCTGTCTTAAAATTTTATTTTGTTTTATTGTAATTTATTTTAAAAAAAAATACAACTTTATTTTATTAATATCCCCAATACTATGTATAAACCATACAAATAATAAAAAAAAGTAAAAAAATTTTTTTGACCATTTATTCCAAAAAATAAAAAAATAATCAAGATTCCCCCACTTATAACAAAAAAATGAGCAAGAATCCTTATAATCTTGTTTTTTGAGATATAATAAATCTTTATAATTGAAAATACATAAAAAACAAATATAAAAAAGTAATACAACTGGAACCAGTTCAAAAATCCAGAAAAAATAGAAAATAACAAAGAAACTATTATCAAAGAATCAAGTCTATCGAGATTTTTTTTATAATAAAATGAAAGCAAAATAAGGCCAAAACCAAGTAGACTGTAGTGAAAAATAAAATTTCCAAGATTAAAATAAAGAGGAGAAAAAGCCAATACTATGCCTGATATAAATATCTTCTCCCATTTCACAATAAAACCTCATTCCATTTAAAGATTGGCCCATCTTTACAAACCAGTTTATTCCCATTTATAGTTTCTATAGCACACCCCTTACATGCACCAAATCCACATGCCATATAATTCTCAAGAGAATAATATGCCTCAACATTTTTACATCGTAAAAAAATCTTATTCAACGCCCTGAAAAGTGGATTAGGCCCACAAGCATAGATAACCTTTCTTGTAAAATCTTCTTTCACAAGTAAGTCAAGAACTGTTCCCTTTTCTCCAATACTTCCATCATCAGAAGAAAGAATTACTTTAAAATCACTAAACATCTTTATATCGGGTAAAAAACTTTTATCTCTAATACCAAAAAGTAAAGTTATACTTTTAACATATCTTGCAAGAAACAAAAAAGGAGCAACTCCTATTCCACCCGCTACAAATATTGATTCTTTTTCAAAAATTGGAAATGAGTTACCAAGAGGGCCTATAATATTAACAATATCACCTTCTCTTTTCTCTGCAAGTAGATTTGTACCTCTACCTTTAATCAAAACAAATAGTTTAATAATATCTCCCTCTACATCTGATATAGAGAAAGGTCTTCTCAAAAAAGGATCAAAACCACTGTTAACCCTAAGATTAACAAACTGCCCAGGTAAAGCATTATTTGCTATATTTTTTGTTTCAATTGAAAGATATAAATAGTTATTAAAAATTCTTTTCTCTACAATCTTTGCGTCTTCTTGAAACTTCAAATCAAACTCCGTATTTATTATAAAGCAAAAAAAGCAAAATTTCTATTTTGGGTAAAATTTCCCTTTTTCTTTATCCCAATAGAGGATTATTTTTTCAAGGGCATTTTCCCTTATTTTGGCATAAAAAGACGCTTCTTCTTCTGATAAATAATATCTTAATGTTTGATTTAACTCAACAATTAAATCTGTTCCAACTCTTGGAATTTCATAAATAAAAGTATGCAAATTTTTACTAAAAAATTTATCCATTTTTGTCTTGTTTTTTTTATAAAAATCTTCTTTAAAAAATAATTTCCAGAAGTTTTCTGGGAAAATTTCGTTTTTTACATTTCGCCAATTACCATTTTCTACTTCATAACAATATAACAAAGAATTATCAATACCCACTCCATCTGTTGTTCTGTTATAGATAAGAATATATACTTTCTCTGTTACCGATTTAAACATAGCCATATAAATCTCATAATTTCCCCCTCCAGTCCCCTCATCAATGATAGAAAGATAACCATTTTTAAAATCGACAGTTACATCCATTTCCTCACTAGTTACTGAAATAGTTTTGTAACTTTTTCCTCGCTTGTAAATCTTATAATACTCAATATTGTTCTTAATACTTCCTGATTTAACAAGCCTGAAATACTCATTATAAAACTCAAGAATATCTTTTGAAAAACCTAAAGAACTGATAAATAAATTAAAAGCTAACAAAAACCTCCACATAATCCCCCCTATATCTTAGAATTTATCTTTTTTAAATATTATAAAAATAAACTAATGATAAATCAAAATATTTAAATAAATTTAACCAAACTTTTTTCACGTTTTGGTGTAATAGCTAATAAGAAACCGGAGCTGCCCAAAAAGTAATTCTTCAACTCTTTGAGATTGCTTCGCCTTTTACGAAAGCTCGCAATAACGATCTTTTCTGTCATCACAAGAATCGTAAGCGACAAAGCCACCCCTTTAAAAGTAATCTTTTTGGGCAGCCCCGGCAATATTCTAAGATTAGTTTTTGCCGTTTATGATTTCCTCTTTTCTTTCGAGAAGAGTGCTTGTGTTATTCATAACCACATCATGTCTTGCTTTAACTTCCGGAAGATAAAGTTCCATAAAATACTTTGCTACATCCTTTTTTCTTTCAGAATAACAGGCATCTCTAAGCATTAGATAAGCTATTGTAGTATATGTTACCATCTCGACAAGCCTTCTTGCGTGATATTCCTGATACTCTGCATCATCTTTGTCTCTTACATAAGCTATTGCCTTTTCTGTTAAATCTTTCATTTCTTTAGCAATTTTATGTAAAGATGAATCGCTTATGCAAGAAAATTCTTTATCATACTCATTGAGTTTTTCAATTGCAACACCTTTGACTATTCCACCAATAGCTGCAACAACCTGAAGCTGGGTAGTTCCTTCATAAATATTAGTAATTCTCACATCTCTATAATGTCTTTCAACATTAAATTCCTTCATAAATCCAGTCCCACCATGAATCTGAATAGCATCATAACAAACCTGATTACCCATTTCAGTATTGTAAGCCTTAACCATTGGAGTAAAAAGTGCGGCAAGCGCAGTATATTTCTTGAGTTCTTCTTTTAAATCCTTTTCTTTCTCTGGATATTTCTCAACAATATGTTCAAGCCCATTCTTTATATCAACTATAATTGCTGTCTCATAAAGAAGAGTTCTACCAGCCTCTATTTTAACCTTCATATTAGCAAGCATTTCAGTAACTGGTATCATTTCTTTAATAGCCTTTTTAAACTGAACTCTTTCTTTTGAATACTTTTCAGCTTCTCTATAAGCAGCCTCTGCTATACCAAGAGCCTGAGCTGCAATTGCAAGTCGGGCTCCATTCATAAGAGACATAACATATTTAATAAGTCCAAACTTCCTCTTTCCACAAAGCTCTGCTGGGGCATCATTAAACTGAAGTTCACAGGTTGGAGAACCATGAATACCAAGTTTATTCTCTATTCTTCTGATTCTCATATGCTTATCTCTTTCATAGATAAACATTGAAAGTCCTCTACCATCTGTTGTCCCCTCTTCACTTCTTGCAAGAACTAAAGAAATATGCCCACACCCATTGGTAATAAATCTTTTTACTCCTCTTAGTCTCCACTGCCCTTTCTCATCCTGATAAGCCTTTGTCATAACAGCCTGAAGATCACTACCAGCATCAGGTTCTGTCAAAGCCATAGAACCTGTTACTTCTCCACTTGCAAATCTAGGAAGATACCTCATTTTTTGATCTTCATCTCCAAATTTATTAATAGTATCTGCTATATCCTGTAATCCAAACAAGTTCATCAAGGCTGCATCGGCTCTCGAAACTATCTCAATTGCAATTGAGTAAATAGTGACAGGACAGTTCAACCCACCATACTTTCTTGGTAGAGTAAATCCCATTAAATCAGCTTTTGTTAAGGCATCTAAGGCTTCCTGTGTACCTTTTGCATATCTCACTTCACCATTTTCATAATGGGCACCTTCCTCATCCACTTCACTTGCCTTTGGAGCAATAATATTAGCTGCAATATCGCCCACAACCTCAAGTATCTTATCATATCCATCAATAGCATCAACTTTGCTTACAGGAGCATAAGGATATTTACCTCTATCAGCAAAATTGTCTTCAACAAGTTCTATCACTCTATCAAGTTTCATATGTTTCATATGAAACTGAATATCATCATTGTCTCTATAAAAATTTTCCATAAAAATCTCCTCTCTTATTTCTTGATTGATTTAAATGCTTCTATCATTTTTGGAACAACATCATTCAAATCACCAACAATACCATAGTGAGCAATATTAAAAATAGGTGCATTTGGATCACTATTTATTGCAATAATTCTGCTTGACTCACTCATTCCAGCCATATGCTGAATTTGCCCTGAAATACCAACTGCTATATAAAGTTTAGGTCTTACCGTTGTTCCAGTCTGTCCCACCTGATGATCTTTTGAAATAAATCCAGCATCAACTGCCGCTCTCGAAGCACCCACCTGTCCACCAAGTACGTGTGCAAGTTCATGAATAAGTTTGAAATTCTCCTTAGATCCCACACCCATACCACCTGACACAATTATAGATGCGGATTTTAAATCAACAGATTTCTCCTGTTGAACCTTTTTAATAACCTCAGAAACAAAGAGAATTTTTGGAAGTTCATCTTTAAACTCAATAATTTCTCCCTTTCTTTTTGGATCTGGATCTTTCATTTTCATAACACCTTCTCTCACAGTTGCCATCTGGGGTCTGTGATCAGGTGAAACGATGGTAGCAATAATATTTCCTCCAAAAGCAGGTCTGATCTGATATAAAATATCTTTATACAATTTATCCCCTTCTTTAGTAGAAGGTTTAACATAGTCTCCTATCTGAAGATCAGTACAATCAGCTGTAAGTCCTGTCTTAAGCTCACTTGCAACTCTTGGAGCAAGATCTCTACCAGTAGTTGTTGCACCATATAAAACTATCTGAGGTTCATATTGTTTTACCAGATTCACAACTACATAAGAATAGGGCAATGTAGTATAATTCTCAAACAAAGGATTTTCTGCAAGATAAACCTTATCAGCTCCATAAGAATATATCTTATCAACAAGAGAACGAACATTGTTACCTATTAAAATAGCTCCAACTTTCACTTTTAATTTTTCAGCAAGATCTGTTGCCTTTCCAAGTAATTCAAGACTTACATCATTAATTTTACTTTTATTTTGTTCTATATATACCCATACTTCATTGGTTTTCATAAAAACTCCTTATCCAATAATATGTTCAGCCATCAACTCTTTCATAAGAGAAACTATGGCCTCTTTAGTATTTTCAACCTTTTTAAGTTCTTTAGCAGTTAAAACAACACTTTCTATTTGCTTAACTTTTGTTGGAGAACCAGCAAATCCACAATTTTCAGGAGAACAATCAATATCCTCATGTCCCCATGTTTTTATAACTGGGTTCTCTTTTGAAACCTCAAAGTTATTGAAATAGTCTTCATTAAGATTTGAAAGTTCTATAGCTGTCATAGCTTTTCTATAGGCAAGAAGTTTTTTCACAGAAGGTGGTCTTGGAGTATTTGCCTCTCCTGTTATTGTAAGAAGAACTGGAAGTTTAGTCTTGATATGTTCATATCCACCTTCAATAGATCTCTCAACTACAATATGATCCTTATGAATCTCAATGATCTTATCCACAAAAGTAACCTGATTAATCCCTAGTTTCTCCGCTGTCTGTGGACCAACCTGTGCAGTATCCCCATCTATAGCCTGTCTTCCACAGAAAACAATATCAACTCTACCAAGTTTTTTTATGGCCTGTGAAAGAACATATGAAGTAGCAAGGGTGTCAGCACCTGCAAAAACCCTATCAGTAATAAGTATAACATCATCTGCACCCCTATAAAGAGATTCTCTCAAAACCTGAGCTGCATTAGGTGGACCCATAGTAATAACTGTAACCTTTCCTCCATGCTTATCTTTAATCTTCAGTGCCTCTTCTAAAGCATTAAGATCTTCCGGATTAAAAATAGCTGGCAAAGCCTGTCTGTTAACAGTTCCATCCTCTTTCATCGCTTTTCCTGAAATATTATGAGTGTCTGGAACCTGTTTTACCAAAACAACCATTTGAAAACTCACAAACTCCTCCTCTATTTTTTATAACTATAAACAAAACAAAATTTTAACTATAGATTATAAAATGTTTTCAATAAAAGTCAATATTTAATTTTTTTGGATTTAATAAATAAAAAACCGTGCGGATAACCGCACGGTTCTTTTTATTCCTCATTAAACCAGAATGTTATACCACCACCAATTCCATGAAATGTTTTAGTAAAATTCTTTGCAAAGCCCATTTCATAATATAACTTTATACCAAACCAATCAAACTTAATATCTGTCCCAAAATTTGCAATAGAGTTTTCAAGTATATTAACCCTACTGAAATCAGAAATAGTCATAAAATATTCTCCAAAAAGAGCCCATTGAGGAAGAATAGGTATACCGATATTTGCTCCAATCATTGCACAGTATGGAATAAATAGATTTTCCCCAGACGGTGGAATAATATTATATACTCCTCCTATTCTCAAACCAAAGAAAGGTAGAAAATTTATACCAACTATTCCTTGGCCAAGTAAATTCATCTTGCCAGATTCAAACGAAACACCTTCTAAAGCTGGAGTACTTACACCAAGATGTATATTAAACCCACTCCAGGATTTCTGAACATTAGGCCACCAGGCAGATTTTTCTTCTTTAACTTTATTGGAGGTTTTGATCTTTTTATTTACCTTTTCTTTTATTTCTATAACTTTAGGATGATCCTTAAAGGCCGAATTATCTATTTTTTGTAACACTTTGTTGTATATTTCAAGAGCTCTCTCTGGCTCTTCATTAGCTATCTTATCAGCGTTGAAAATCATAGGATTAATTTCACCAATGAACTTTTTGACTTCTTCTTTCCCTTCTTTCTCAGAAATTATTTTCTTTACATTCTCTATCTTACCAACCAGATCTATCTTTGTTTCTTCAAAGTAAGGTTCATATACCTTATCAAATTTACTCAAAATAGAAAATGCTTCTTCATATCCAGCTAAAGCATTTTTATAATCCTGTAGATTCTCAAACTCAACCGCCTGATTAATCAATTGATACATATTTGTAACCTGTATCAACCACCCAAGTTTTGCCTCAAAATTTTTCTTAATCTCTTGAGCTTCCTTGAGATATTGATATTCAGAACCCTTTATTTTACCAATAACCGAATTACATTCATCTATAGACTTGGTGTAAAGTTTCTGCTTCCAGTATTCTTCCATTGTTAGAAAACTATTAGAAATATTTTCAATAAATTCCTCTTCGCTTATACCCTGTTCAACTTTAACTATCAAGTTTGTAGAAGTTTTTTCCTTCAAATCAACAGTCATAAGAACTGTTTTATAGCCTCTCTTGTTTATTTTTATTGTACTTTTACCAAGCTCAAAAGGAATAATTGTTTCACCACTTACACCACTCCACTCGTCATTTACGTAAATATCAAACCCTTTATCAGGAAGCGTTGTAATATAAACCTTTACAGGAGCTTCTCTTAATGTAAACTTAAACTGATTTTCAACATTTGGCGCAATATAAATATTTGTGTTTATCGGTTTATAACCATCTTTCTCAATCCTCACCTTTGTTTTCTTGGCTTGAATTGAGAATAAAGATAAACCGCCTTCTATTGTCTTTCCTTTATAACTACCTTCAACAAAAACATTTGCATCAAGTGGCTCTGAAAAAACTCTTATATCACCATAAAGAGGATTAAGCATAGTATAAACTACATTAAGATTTCTCCAGTTCCAGTTTACGTTTGTAAGTAAAATATTGTAACCATAGTTTGTTGCTCTGAACTCTATAGGCAATTTTTCATTTTCGTAAAAAGCAAAACTCGCTGGAGTAAGCCCTACTTCTGTCTTTTCAGAAAATACAGGGACACTCCCCTGTGGAGTAATAAAGAAACCATTTATCTTTTTCTTTGAAAGATTTATATCAAGTTTCTTAAGAACACCCGATTCAAGTGTAAAATTAGTCCTTAAAGCCACATATTTATCCTGAAGCAAAGTAAGAGAATGAAGCCCTACTGTCCCCTGATAGTTAAAACTATTATTCTCTATTCTTCCAACAATCTTTCTATCTACTACAACTAAAGCACCTTCATTGGTAGAAAGAATACTTATTTTATTTCCTTTTCTATCAAGATTCACAAATGTATAGGTAATATCATCAGCTTGAAGTTTTACCTTAACCTGCTTTAATGTATAATTGACAGTTTCATCAAATATTATGGTCTTTTCTTCTGCTTTAAGATTATTAATTAACATGGGGGTTTCTCCAGTTATACCATCTTCTATTATTAAGAATTTGGCCCCCGGAAAATCAGAGTCAACATATAAACTACCAAGCAATGGTGCTCCTTCAACCCTTGGTGGAAGTTTAACAAGATTTATCTTATAATTTACTGGTTTTTCTGCAACTTCTATATTCGTGACAATAGTAACAAAGTTTGTAGCTTTTATTAAAGCTATATATCTTCCTACTGGAATATTTGGAGTAGTCCCATTTCTCAATTTCATATTCAATGAAGGAATTTCAATCAAAGCCTCTTTTGGAGTTATTGAAAATGATATAGATCCATTTCTTGCCTTGGTGTAATAAAATCTATCCCAAAAGTTAAAGCAAGTTACTAAGGCTTCTTTTATTTCTTTATTTAAATATTGCTGGTTAGAAACCATCTCAAGAGGAATCTGTAAATTTATTGGCGTAAGTTTGACCTGTGATGGTGTTACCAAAATAAAGGTAATATTTAAAAAGGTCTGAGAACCCTTTGCTGGCTTTAACAATGAAAAATTAATTGAAATAATATTATTTAATTTAACATAAGGATTTATTTGATTGATTAATGCTGGAGTGGCAGATTTAATGACCAAAGTCGGAATTTTCTTCGGAGGAACCTTTTTACCTTTTACTAATACAAAATTAGTATTTGTCTGGTTTATTTCATTAATTTTTAAATTAACCCATTGTTCTATTATTGAGGAAGGCAGAAAAATATTACCTAAGACATCAGACATATCATTAAGGTTCGCAATTGTCTCATTTGAAACATAAGATAATAAATCAACCGGAAAACCTTTTGCCACTGGATTAAAATAAACCATAGTTATATCTTCTGCACTCAAAACAGAAGCAAATACAACAAACATAATTAACGAGAAAATAACCTTTTTCATATCTCTCTCCCTTTTTCTATGTAAAATTATCTTCTTTATTCTCTAATTATAATACCTGATGACTGATTGTTTTTTTGAATTTTTAAGATTTTTTTCTGGATTTCTTAATTAACTCAAGAATGACTCTATCATTTTTTAGTTTTATCTTCGCATTTCCCCCTTTGGAAAGTTTACCAAACAACACTTCATCTATAAATAAATTCTTTACTTCTTCTTCAACTATTCTTGAAACTTCTCTAGCACCATATACAGGGGAATAAGATTTATCGGTAAGATATTTAATAACTTCTTCATCAATTTCTATATAAACATTTTTTTCTTTTAATTTCAAGTTGAATTCAGTTAATTCTTTTATTACAATATTCCTGATAACAGAAACATCAAGTTTATTAAAGTAAACTATAGAACTAAGCCTATTTCTGAACTCAGGAGTAAAAACATTCTTCAGTGCCTTCGAGAGTTTTTTCTGTTTATCATCTTCACTTAAACTTTTATCAAAACCAATACTCAGTTTTTCAAGTTCATCAGCCCCAACATTCGATGTCATAATAATTATAACATTTTTGAAATCAGCTTTTCTCCCGTTGTTATCTGTCAAAGTTGCATAATCCATAACCTGAAGTAAAGAATTAAATATATCAGGATGAGCTTTTTCAATTTCATCTAATAAAACGACACTATGAGGATTTTTTATTATTGACTCTGTAAGCAATCCTCCCTGTTCATAACCTACATAACCAGGAGGAGCCCCAATAAGTCTTGAAATTGTATGTTTTTCCTGGTATTCACTCATATCAAATCTTATTAAAGGTATATGCAATGTCTCTGCAAGTTTTTTGGTTAACTCAGTTTTTCCAACACCTGTAGGACCAACAAAAAGAAGAGAAGCTATCGGTTTAGTCTCGTTATTAAAATTAACTCTTGACTTCTTGATTGCTTTTACTACTGTATCTATCGCCTCATCCTGACCAAAAATATATTTCTTTAAAATCTTGTCAAGACTCTTTAATACATTGATTTCTCTTGTATTTACTGTCTTTTCTGGAATTCTGGCAATTTTAGAAATAATTTTCTCTACTTCTGCCGGGGTTACTATCTTTTCTGTTTTATACAATTTTACATAAACTCCAGCTTCATCAATTATGTCTATAGCCTTATCAGGGAAATGTCTATCATTTATAAATCTATCACACAGATCAACAGTCAGTCTTAAAGCCTCTTCTGTATACTTTATCTTATGATATTCTTCATATTTATTCTTTATGCCTTTCAGTATTTCAAAAGTTTCTTCTTTCGATGGTTCAACTATATCAACCTTCTGAAATCTTCGCATAAAAGCCCGATCTTTCTCAAAATATCTCCTATATTCCTCGTAAGTTGTTGAACCTATACACTTTATCTTACCTGAAGTAAGGACGGGTTTAAGAATGTTTGAGGCATCAAGTGAACCTCCTGAGACAGCCCCTGCCCCAATAATATTGTGAATCTCATCAATAAAAAGAATAGAATCAGGAATATTAACCAGCTCATTTATAACTTTCTTGAGTCTTTCCTCAAAATCACCTCTATAACGTGTCCCTGCAAGAAGTAAACCAATATCAAGAGCATAAATCCTTGAGTTCTTAAGAAAATCAGGAACCTCACCATTTGCTATCTTAAGAGCCAATCCTTCAGCTATAGCTGTTTTACCAACACCAGCTTCTCCCACAAAGATAGGATTGTTTTTAAACCTTCGCCCAAGTATCTGGATTGTTCTATCGATAACATCATTTCTACCTATAAGTGGGTCTATCTCTCTCCTTCTTGCTTTTGCAACAAGTTCAACCGTAAAAGTATCAAGAATAGTTTTCTCTTTGTGTTCTTTCTCACCAACCTTTTCAGTTCCAAACTGAAACTCTGCTTCATCAGGTACAACGGATATACCATGAGCAATATAGTTAAGTAAATCAAGTTTAGTAAGCCCTTGTTCATAGAGATAATAAGCCGCAAAAGACTCCTTTTCATCAAGGATTGAAACATAAACATCCCCAATTGTTATTTCTTTCTTGTTTGGATCATTATAACTATATATAGCTCTTGTAAGAACAGATTGAAAAGCGTATGACTCTTTCGGGTCAACATCACCGTTGATATATTCCAGTTTTGAATTAAAGAACTCCTCTAGATTTTCTCTCAATGTTTCAATCCTAATCCCACAATGTGAAAGAATATTTTTACCGCTCTCATAAAATATTGACGCATAGAGAAGATGTTCTGGAGTAACATACTCATGATGTCGAATTTTTGCCTCTTGGTAAGCAGAAAGAAGAATCTGACTAAGTTCAAACCCTATTTCCATAAATTTTAAGCCTCCTCTATGCTACACTTAAGCGGAAATTCGTTTTCTCTTGCCATTTCATGAACTTCATTAATTTTCGTAACCGCTATATCATAGGGGTATATTCCCACGACACCAATACCCTTATAATGAACCTCAAGCATAATTTTCGTGGCCTCTGATGGAACCTTATGAAAAACTTTCACAAGCACTTCTACAACAAAGTCCATCGTAGTATAGTTATCATTATGTATCAAAACCCTATAAAGTTTTGGTTCATCTAATTTAACTTTTTCTTTGAGTTCATTCTTTGATTTTAGAATCAAATCATTTTCCATATATTAATCGACCCTCAGCTTATAAATGTTTATAAACTCATCTATAAAAACATTACCAATTTTTACCTTTTTGTCTCTTAAGAAAATATAAGTATTTTTGTCAATACTTTCAAGTGGATTATTATCTATCTCAAGAAATTTAAGATTCTGCAAATCTTCAAGATTCTCTATTCTTCTTATTTGATTATAATGCAACCACAAAATTTGTAAAGTCTTTAGATTATTTAAGTTCTCTATTTTTTTAATCCTATTGTTATGCAAATATAATCCCAAAAGTTCCTTTAACTTATCAAGATTTTCTATCTTTGAGATTTGATTGTTATAAAGATAAAGCCATTTTAATCTCTTCTGATGTTCAAGATTTTCTATCTTTAGGATTTGATTATTATCAAGAGCCAGAAACTCAAGATTAATCAAACTTTCGAGATTTTCTATAACTCCTATCTGATTTCTTGAAAGAGAAAGCCATCTCAACTTTTTTTGATTGGTAAGATTTTCAATTATGCTTATCTGATTACCGGCAAGATGTAATTCTTCAAGATTTTCAAGTTTATCTAAATTTTCTATTTTTTGAATCTGATTATTCTCTAGATACAATCCTCTTAAGTTTACAAGTTTTGCAAGATGTATTATTCTTGTAATCTTATTTCCACCAAGATGAAGCTCCTTCAAATTTTCAAGTTTTTGTAGATTTTCTATTTTTTCTATCTGGTTATCAGCAAGCCATAATACTTGAAGATTTGTTAAATTTTCAAGATTTTCTATCTTTGAAATTATATTGTTTCTTAAACCAAGCATTTTAAGATTTACAAGATGATCCAAATTTTTTATTTCCTCTATTCTGTTATTTGATAAACTTAGTCTTTCAAGATTAATAAGTGCATCTAAGTTTTGTATTTCGCGTATCTTGCAACCAAACAGACTTAATACCTTAAGATTTATAAGGTTATCAAGATTTTTTATCTCCTCTATTGAGTTTCTAGAAAGTGAAAGAATTTTCAAATGGGTAAAATTTTGAAAATTTGGGTCTATCTCCTTTATATTCTCTCCAGCAATATTAATTTCTTCTGTATCAAGAGAAAAATCAAAACCACTTATAGTTACTCTCTCTGGAAAATCAATATCAAGTCGATGTAATTCAACATAATCTTCAACAGTTCCATATTTTTTACCACTAAGTGAACAAAAAACGACCCCTCTCACTCTCAAAAAATCAAAAGTTTTTTTATCAATAGACTTAATAGGATTATCATCTATATATAAATTTTCCAGGCTTTCAAGTTTATCTAAATTTTCTATTTTTGTAATTCTATTATTATTTAAGTAAAGCCATTTTAATTTTTTTAAGTTATCAAGATTTTTTATTTCTGTAATTCTGTTATTACCAAGTCGTAAACCAATAAGATTTTTTAAATGAGATATATGATCGATTTCTGAAATTTTATTATGATCAAGCCAGAGCCTCTCTATATTTTTAAAATTCTCAAGCCATTCCAGTGAAGATATATTCATTTCAGATAAATAAAGCTCTTTTGCATCTACTGGATATTCTTTATCTCCAACTTTTATTAATTCTTCCCCCATAATTTTCCTCTTTTTTCTTGATTGTTTTCTAGATTTATTTTAAAATAATAAGCAATTTTGGTCAATGTAAAAGAGGGTTATATTGAAAAAAGCAATTTTACTTCTCAAAAACGGCGAAGTTTTTGTCGGAAGAAATTTTGGTTATGAAGGCGAAACTTCTGGTGAAGTTGTTTTCAATACTTCTATGACAGGTTACCAGGAGATTTTAACTGACCCTTCTTATACCGGGCAGATTGTTACAATGACTTATCCTCTCATAGGAAATTATGGAATCAACGATGAAGATGTAGAAAGCTCAAAAATTCAGGCATCTGGTTTTGTTGTAAGAGAAGCGTCATCAATTTACTCCAACTGGAGAGGGAAATTGTCGTTACAAGACTATCTTAAACAAAATAAAGTTGTTGGCATAGAAGGTATAGACACAAGGAAACTTACAAGAATTTTAAGAATTAAAGGTGCAATGAATGGAATTCTTTCCGCAATAGATTTTGACATAAATAGTCTCAAGGCAAAACTCGATAAAGTTCCCGATATGGCAGGGCTTGACCTTGTGCCAGAGGTTTCAATAAAAGAACCAAAGCAATACAAACCCTTTGTAAAAGGTAATCCTCACATTGTAGTTATAGACGCAGGTGTAAAATTAAATATTTTAAGACTCTTTGATGAAAGAGGCGCAAATATAACTTTAGTTCCGGCAAACTATTCTTATGAACAGATACTCAATCTTAAACCAGATGGATTTTTTATCTCAAACGGACCCGGTGATCCGGCTGCCATCCACTACCTTATTAAAACAATAAAAAATCTTATTGGCAAAGTACCAATGTTTGGAATATGTCTTGGGCATCAGCTTCTTGGTCTTGCACTGGGTGCTAAAACATATAAACTCAAATTTGGCCACCGAGGAGCTAACCAGCCTGTTAAAAATTTAAAAACAGGAGTAATAGAAATAACTTCTCAGAATCATGGATTTTCTATAGTTGAAAATACAATCCCAGATGACGTTGAAGTAACTCATATGAATCTTAACGATAATACAATTGAAGGTATAAAACATAAAAAATATCCAATTATGTCAGTTCAATATCATCCTGAGTCTTCTCCTGGTCCTCATGATTCTTTATATCTATTTGATGAATTTATGAAAATGGTAAGAGAAAACTCTTCAAAATAAGAAATTTCAGATTAATTAACTTAAATAAAATAAATTAAATAGCTTCACCTACCACCTGTTAGACATCTAATTTCAAAACAGTTTAGAATTTTATCTCACAGTAGAAGGTGAAGCTAAATTTAAAATAATTGTTTAGAAAAATTAGCTTTTGATTTTTGGAGCAGAAACTGTAAATAAAACCCCACCACAAAGACTTATAAAAGCTGCAATATATATAGCTAAGGTATAAGTTTTGGACAAATCAAATAAAAATCCAGCCGTAAGTGGCCCAAGAATACCAGCTATACCATAACCCAGAAAAACATAAGGATATATTATACCCATTCTATCAATACCATAGATATGTCCGGTTTCTCTGGCAAAAAGCACAAAATTTCCACCAAATCCAAAACCTATTAAAGCAGAAATCAAAATATATATTCCATCTGTCAAGGCAATATTACCAAGTAAAAAAATGGATATGGCTTGGAATATTAAAGCAAAAATAATAGTAAGTTGTGAACCTATGTAGTCGCTTATAAAGCCCCATATTATTCTACCAAGAAAGTTACTGATTGCAAAAAATGAAATAGCAAATGCAAGAATTTTGGCATCAAGAATATTTTTAGATATTCCTATGGGTTTAAGACTACCAATTATTAAAAGTCCAGCGAATGTTCCAAACAAAATCCCTGCAAAAAGTTTATAAAAATTAGTAGACTTCAAGAAATCGAAACTCACCTTTTCATTTTTTTGGTCTTCTTTCTTAATAGGAGAATCTAAAAAGAAAGAAAAAATAGTAATTATGAGACCATAACTTATCCCTATAATTATAAAAATATTGAATATATCTTTTCCACTTTCAAGCAAAAACTCAATTATAAGAGAAAGTATTGTAGCTGCAAGCCCAAAACCAGCAGCTGCTATACCAGTGATTAAGCCTTTTTTATCTGGAAACCATTTTACAGGTGTGGTTAAAGAAGCTAAATAACCAAAGCCAGTCCCTATACCTGCAAGAACTGAAATTCCCACTAAAATCAGGAAAAAATTACCATTTGAAAAACCAGCGACTAAATAACCAATAGTAAAAAACAGAGCTGATAAAAAACCTATAATTTTAGAGCCCTTTTTTCTCTCAATTTTTCCCGCAAAAATCATTGATATGGTAAAAATTGCAATGAGTAATCCAAAAATAAGTTGAGACTGTGAAGCACTGAAGTTATACTTCTTTAATTCAGAAGCAACAATGCTCCACGCATAAACACCACCAAGACATAACATTATTACAAAAGATGAAATTACCGTCAAAATTTTTTTCATCCCTAACCTCCTTCTCTCTCAAAAAATCAACCCCTTTTCAATTCTTCCGATTTTTTTACAACCTCTTCAAACAATTTTTTCTTGTACTCTATAATTTTTTCCCCTATCTTTTTATCATTAACAGAAAGTATTTGAGCAGCAAGTATAGCTGCATTCTTTGCACCATTTAAAGCAACAGTTGCTACAGGAACACCGCCCGGCATCTGTAGAATTGAAAGTATTGAGTCCCAGCCATCAATAGAATTTGAAGATTTGATGGGAACCCCTATCACAGGAAGTGGAGAAATAGATGCTATCATGCCAGGCAAATGAGCAGCTCCACCAGCTCCAGCTATTATAACTTTTATCCCTCTCAAATGAGCTTCTTTTGCAAAATTGAAAAGTTTATCTGGTGTCCTATGTGCTGAAACGATATCTACTTCATATTCTATGCCAAAATATTCAAGCATTTCTGCTGCATTTTTCATTATAGTCCAGTCAGAATCTGAACCCATCACTATACTCACCAATTTTTCACTCATGATATTACCCTCACAATTTTTTTAAGTTTATCTGCCTTTGATATCGCATCTTTTAAGTTGTCGGAAATAATAGTTATATGCCCCATCTTTCTATAAGGTTTTGTTATCTTTTTTCCATAGAGGTGAATTTTTACGCCTTCTATACTCAGAGCTTCTCGAAAACCTTTATACTTGACATGCCCATTATATCCATCTTCTCCAAGAAGATTTATCATAACTGCTGGTGATTTCATCTTTGTTCTACCAAGAGGTAAATCTAATATTGCTCTCAAGTGTTGTTCATATTGCGATGTGAGATTATTCTCTATTGTATGATGTCCGCTGTTATGAGGACGTGGCGCAATTTCATTAACAAGAATGTTGTTTCTTCTGTCAACAAAAAATTCTACTGCAAGAAGTCCAATAATATTTAATTTTTCTGCAAGATGAACTGCAATATTTGCAGCTTTTTTCTCAATACTCTTACTTATATAAGCGGGGCAAATCAGTTTATCAAGGATATTCTCCTTTTCATTGAAAATCATTTCAACAGCAGGAAATGTTTCTGTTTCTCCGTTCTTGTTTCTCGCTACTATAATTGAAATTTCTTTCTTTATATCTATTTTATCTTCAATTATTGAAGCTCCTGGAAGAAGTTCATCAAGTTGGCTTTGATTATCAACTACCTTAACTCCTCTACCATCATATCCACCCTTTCTTATCTTTTGAACGAAAGGAGGTGTAAGTTTATTTTCATAAACTGATTTTATTATATCTTCTTTACTATCAAATAAGTGAAAGTTTGATGTAGGAATATTATTATCTCTATAAAATTCTTTTTGTTTACCCTTATCCTGAATAAGGGTCAAAACAAAGGGATCTGGATGTATTATTAACCCCTCATCTTTTAATTTAAACAAGGCATCAGTATTAATACTTTCTATCTCAAATGTGAGAACATCCACCATTTTACCAAAAGAATAAACATCTGTAAAATTCAGTCTATCACCCCTGACAAAAAAGGTGGCAATATCCTTTGCCGGGCAATGTTCATCACTATCCAAAACATAAGTTTTTATGTCCCACTTAGTAGCTTCCTGAATAAGCATCTTACTTAATTGCCCGCCGGCAATTATTCCTAGTTTTATTTCAGAAACTGAAAACTCTTTCATAATCCTGAACTGTGCCCTTATCAAGGAAACACTCGATAATCTTTTTACCAAGCGGACAAAGATCTTCAGTCATAAAGTTTGCTATCTCTTCTTTAAAGAACTCATAAAGCATTTCAGAACCAACTTCAAATGCTTCATCTCCAACATCAGGCTGTAAATTTACTTGAAGCAAACTTTTTGGTAAGTAAATACCCTCAAATTTTATATGTTCTAAGGAATACCCAAGAAGAGAACACTTTGAAGGTGTTAACTGATCAGGCTTAATCTTTGCATTTCCTCTTTTAGCAAGATATTCCCTTATAATCCATTCCGGCATAAAACCAACTTTATAAGCACCAATATATTGGTTTGGAATCAATAAGTAAAGAGTATCCGTAAACGTTTTAAACTGCTCTAAAAGTAAATTAGCATATCTTACCCTTTTCCCAGTGGCAAATGGCCAGAAAGAGCCAACTCCCTCACTTGATAGAGCCTTTATATTTCCAGCAATACTTGGGTTAGCATGACCTCTTGGACTTGCAAGCCTCCAGAGCCAGGCAAGAGCTGGAGGTAAAACCTGTGCTATACCTACTATCCCATATGATGGATTATCTTTTGTACAGGGAGGCGTTCTTATACCAAAAGATCTTACATCAACAATCACAGGATCATTTATAACATCAGGAATAAGTTTCTTTGGTAAAATAACCCTTGGATTTGGGCACTTTTTACCTGGTGAATCTTCAATATGTTCCCAGATAAGAGC
>JAOACQ010000048.1 GCA_026417755.1 Brevinematales bacterium
GTATTGGAGCTGGTAGGTATACTGATGGTCAGATTCTTGTATTAACTGATATGCTTGGGATGGATAAGGATGTAAGTTATAAACATAATAAGAAATATGCAAATCTTTATGAGATAATAAAAAAAGCTATTAATACATATACGGATGAAGTAAAGAAGGGTTTGTTTCCCAATGAAAATAATATTTTTCACAGGTAGAAAATGAATTATATTGAATCTATAGATTTTATTAATAGTCTTATCAATTATGAAAAAAAGTTTGCAAACTATAATGAGTTAAATTATGACCCACAGAAAATAAAAAAGGCTCTCGATGCTGAAAAAATTGTTGTTAATTCTCAAATATTTCATATAGCTGGAACAAAAGGCAAAGGTAGTACTTCTATCTATCTTGCGGAACTTATCTACAGGCATACAAACGAGAATACGGGACTTTATACTTCTCCCCATATTGAGAGAATTAATGAAAGAATTGTAGTAAATGGTAAAGAAATAACTAATGAAGAGTTTGCCGAACTTGTTTCCGAACTTAAAGATAAATTTAATAGGTATGATTTGACTTTTTTTGAGGCACTTACTTTTATGGCAATGATTTATTTTAATAGAAAAGGTTGTAAATATATTGTGCTTGAAACAGGCCTTGGTGGTAGACTTGATGCAACAAATTTTTGTCTACCGGTTTTATCAATAATTACACCTATAAGCTATGATCATACAGATGTTTTAGGTAAAACGCTTTCAAAAATCGCTTTTGAGAAAGCCGGCATAATAAAACAAAATATACCTGTTTTATCAGCAGGGCAAAGACGAGAAGCGTTAAAGGTTTTAAAAAATGTTGCTAAGGACAAAAATTCCCCTTTTTTCTATCTTCCAGAGTTAGTGAATTACAAAATAAATAGACGAAAAAAAATTTTTAAAGTTAAATATAAAGATTTTCACCTCAAGAATATTAAGTTTGTCATTCCTTCAGATGTTTTTATAGATAATTTCATTTTATCTCTTACGGCTTTTAAATTACATTTTAAAGATATTAATAAATATATTATTGAGGATATTCTTAAGTTGGAATTACCATATAGAATGAAGGTTGTAAAGAATTTTTTATTTGATGTTGCGCACAATGATGATTCAATTAAAAAATTGTTTCAGAATATAATAAAATATCGGATTGGTAATAAAGAAAAAATTTTGCTTTTGGGTATTCTTTCTGACAAGGAATTATCAAGAATTGCAAGAATTATAAAAAGCTATAGAAAAATATTTAAGAGGATAATTCTTTTTGATTTTAAGGCTATAAGGGATTCGGGGAGTAAAGAATTGTTTAATTTACTTAAAAATGTAAAAAATGTAGAATACATTGAAAATTTAGAAAACCTTAATTTTGAAGAACACAACTTTTATGTGGTTACAGGATCTTTTTATATAATGAAATATGTGGAAGATATGTTAAGGAACTGGAAATTTTAATAAAAAATTCCGAAAAATTTAAGAAAAGGAGTATATAATAGGGGGTGAAAAATGAGAAATGTTTTTTTTATTTTCTTGTTTGTTTTTTTTGCGGGATGTAGTGTTTATAATGTATTTTCACCAGCCAACTCTACAAACATAGATGAAATTTATGATAGTGAAGTTTTAATTTCGATGGGGGATAAATACTTTGAAGAAGGAGATTATGCACTTGCTTATAAAGCATATTCAAGAGCCGCAATGCTTTCTCCAAACAAATCATTTGCTCTTGAAGGAAAAGCAAGATCTTATATTTTTCTTAAAACCTCTTATACAAATCTTATAAGTTCACTTCAACAGAATAATTTTTCAAATATTGGGGGGCTTAATAAGATATATGACATTTCAAAGGTTGTGGCTTTAAGTTTATTTGCTATTATTAATAATTCTGCAGATGGAAAAATATCTTCAAGTGATCTTGATGTTAACTTTGTATTTTATATTTTTAATAATTTTTATTCAATTTATGATTTTTTGGATTCTGATTTTGATAATAACATAGAAAATGATACTGGTGATTTGTTATGTATAAACCAGAATTATGAAATAGATACTACTAACTCAAGAATATACATAAGCCTTAAAGAACTGGAAGGAACAAATGCAAATCCATTCAAACTTCTTGCTTTTTCAAAAATGGTTAAAACACTTAATTTAAGATATAATAGTTATAAAACAAATCTTTCTTACTCCTTAAAAAGTCTTTCAAATATTTATAGTAGCTTAAGCTCTGAAGCCACAAGTAATTTGATTATGCCGGTAATTTCAAATTTTACAATAGTAATTTCCAATGTTGATACAGCTTTCACAAACCTTTCTTATTCTGGGACAAATATTAATACCTTAAATCTTACCAATATTTTTGATATAACCAACTTAATAGTGTTTACGAATATTAACATAACAAATAATGCTATGGTGACTAATTATTTTATGGATGCTGGTTATGGGCCCGATGACTATAATAGTTTCACAAATGACCTTTACAATTCAGGAATTACAAATATGTCCGATATTACTAATATATTTCCTGGATTAACAAATATTAACCAGATTTCATCAAATTATTTTAACTTATAAGCAGGTTTAGATGTTAAAGAAACTTATTTTTTTTCTTTTATTGTGGTTTCCTCTTTTCGGGATTGAGAGAGAAAAGTCATTGTTATTGCCAGCAGATATTATTGGGTGTGGTGGAACAGGTATAACAGCGGATGATAAATTTGGCATGCTTTTTATGAATCCAGCCTCTTTTGGTATTACTCCAAAAGGTTATTTCTCTCTTTTAAAACTTGGCATAAGATTGAATTATGATCTTTACCAGTACTATCAGAGTTATGATAAAATCTCCGGAGCGATGTCAGGAGATATGTCATCTATTACTCCAGAAACACTTGCTATAATTAATAATTTAAAGATTTCAACTGGTTTAAATGGGCCTCTTGCATTTGGTTATCTTACCGAGGGGGTTGGTTTTTTACTATACAATGATTTTCATACTTCTTTGTATACAAAGCCATCTTTTTTACTTCCTTATGCCGATTTTGGTGCTTATGCCGATTTTGTTTTTCTTGCCGGGTTTGGGACAAAATTTGAGCTTCCATTTTATTTTGGTAAAATCGTTAAAACTTATGGTGGTATAGCTGTTAAATATATAAACAGGTTAAAGTATGAGAATAAAAGATTGAGCTTTCTTAAAATTATTGATATGGTTTCTGCAGGGGCATTTAAAGAAGGATATTTATGGGGGCAGGCTATTGGTTCTGATGTTGGGCTTATGTTTAAGGGGGAAAATATATCTGTTGGTATAACAGTTAAAGATTGGTTTAACACTTTTTTTTCTTGGAATACTTATGATACAAATTTTCAGTATCATCCTGAAGAAAAGGTTGAACCAACTTACTATCCAGCATCATTTAACTTTGGTATAAGTTATAAACTTAATAACTATTTTATGAAATATGGTATTTCAGATTGGATTTTTGCTTTTGATATCGTTGATGTTTTTTATTTTGAGGAAAATTATTTCCTAAAACTCCGATTTGGGACAGAAGTTAAATTTTTAAATATTTTCAGGGCGAGGGCTGGAGTTTATAAAGGTTATCCAACTTTTGGAATTGGGGCTGAAATTCCATTTTTAAATATAAACTTTGCTTATTATACTGAAGAATTGAGTTCTGTTCCTGGTTATAAACCTCAACAAAATTTTGTGCTTGAGATTCACGTCGTTTATTAGCTTAATCAATTTTTCATATTTATCATAAAGCAAAAATTGAGACTTAAAAAGAGGCTATAAATTTTATTCTTTTGACTTGCTCAATATTATGACTTCAACTTTATTACTTAATAATTCTTTGAACCTTGAGGCATCTTTTTCTGTGCCTTCATACATTCCAAAGTGTATCGGAATAGCTATTTTTGCCTTGGTATCAAGAACGGCTTCGGTTGCTTCTTCAACAGACCCCATTGTATATGTTTGACCAAGAGGAAGCATAATTATGTCTACCTGAATATTTTTCATCTCTGGAATTCTTTCTGTATCTCCTGTATGATAGATTTTAACACCGGAAATCTCGATTATATATCCTACGTAACCTTTTGATTTTGGATGAAAGGATTTTTTAAGGTTGTAAGCAGGAACAGGAGTAATATTATATCCATAGATTTTATTTGTTGAAAATGGCTTAACTGTGGCAACTTTTGCACCTTTAATACCTACATTTATCCCTTCTGGAACTAAGATTGTTGTTTCTGGTTTTATAATTTTTTCTATACTTTTTCTGTCTAGATGATCCATATGATCATGGGTTATAAGAATGATATCTGCTTTTATTGGGTTACCTGATAGATTGTATGGGTCGATATAAATAATCTTTTCATCTTCGATTCTGACAGATGCCTGACCAAGCCATTTAATTTTGCTAATTACATTTGTCATAGAGAATCCTCCTTCAAATATTAAAAATAATAAAATTAATTTTTTCATTTTTTTCCCTCCCAGATTTTTATTTTGAAGATTGAAACAAGAGAAATAATTAAAAAGATTAATAAAATTATAAATGGATGAACCTCTTCTTTGAAAGGGTTTCCCACAATAGCCTGCTGACAGGTGAAAACAAACAATATAAAGGTAAAACCAATAAATATGAATCTTAAAAACATAATTTAATTATATTATTAAAGTGAAAAAAAAGCAAGGGAAAATGAAACTTATCAACTTTTTCTAATCAATTAAAATTAACTTCCGATAAATTAAACAGGAGGGTTTCTATGCTTTTTGGAGTCAACAATTCTTTTGCTAAAAAGATGGATCTCTATGAAAGAAGTTTGGATGCTGTTTCTTTACGTAGAGAGGTTATAGCAGATAATATTGCTAATGCCGACACTCCATTTTTCAAGAGGTCTGAGGTTACTTTTGAATCTCAACTTCAAAGAGCTATTGAGTCTGAAAGAAAACCTGAATTTCCAACTCTTATGACAGATACTAAACATATCGATTTCAATCAGTTTATTGATTATAAGACAGTGAAACCAAAAATAGTTGTTGAGTATGATTCAAATTATAGAAACGATAAAAATAATGTTGATATTGATAAAGAAATGGTTGATGCAATGAAAAATTCAATGCAATACAATGCTTTGATTGAGGGATATTCAAGAAATATTAAGATTCTTGATATAGCAATGAGATAGGAGGGTTAAAATGGGTTTATTTTCTACCTTAAATGTAAGTGGAAGTGGTTTGACATCCCAGAGATTAAGACTAGATGTCATTGCTAATAATATTGCTAATGCTACAACAACAAGGACTACAGAGGGAGGGCCTTTTCAGAGATCAAGGGTTATCTTAAGGCCTATTGATGATAGTTTAACCTTCAAATCTCATCTTCTACCTGATAATTTGAAAAAGCAGGTTGGACAGGGTGTTAAAGTTTTGAAGATTGAAAAAGATGAAAAACCACCAAGAATGGTTTACGATCCTACTCATCCAGATGCAATAAAGTCTGGTAAGTGGACGGGATATGTTATGATGCCTAATGTCAATATTGTTGAAGAAATGGTAGATATGATTTCGGCAAATAGAAGTTACGAAGCCAATATTTCTGTTATTCAGGCTGGAAGGCAGATGTTTGAGAAAGCTCTGGGAATAGGAAAATAAAAAATTTTAAAAAAATTTTTTTAAAAAATCTTGCAATTATTTAAAATTAAGTCATAATATATATAATGAAAAATAGTAGTTTTAAAATTACTACGAAAAGAGGTTTATATGGAAATAATAAGTAGAGAAATGGCTCTGGGAGATAAGATTGAGCTTAAAAAAGCAAGTAAACTTCATTTTAATGGAGAAGGATATTTATCTAAAAAGACTGAGGATCCTGAAAAATCTTTTGCAAGAGTATTTTTCAATGCAGTTAACGAAGCCAATTCTTTACAACATCAATCAGATGAACTCGAAGAGAAGATGATGTTATATCCTGAAGAGGTAAATATTCACGAAGTTATGATAGCGAGTGAAAAAGCAAGATTATCAGTCAGTATGCTTAAGACAGTTATAGAAAAGGCTATAAGAGCATATAATGATATAGTTACAATGAGATAATCAGATTTAAAAATCTTTGGCAGGGAGGGGAAGGATGCCGGATTTTAAAGAATTATTCAACAAATTGAAAGAGACATTTCAGAAATTAACTCTGGTTCAGAAATTGATTCTTGGTGGGATACTTGCAGGCCTTGTTGTTGCTTTGGTTTTGATGGCAAATTTTTCAGCTAAGCCTACATATTCTTTGCTTTATAAATCACCTCTTACTCCGGAAGAATATGCAAGGATTACAAAAAAGCTTAATGAATGGAATGTTAAATTTGACACAAAAGATGATAAGTTTATCCTACTTAAGGATGAAAATCAAAGTAGAACAATAAGAATGAGACTTGGTCAGGAAGGTATAATTCCTTCTACGGTTAAAGGTTGGGAATTATTTGATACACAGAAGTTTACAACCACTGATTTTGAAAGAAATGTCAATTTACAAAGAGCTATAATAGGAGAGATGATAAAACATCTTAAGACTCTTGAAGATATTGAGGATGTTAATATAGAGGTTGCCTTTCCAAAAGAAAGGCTTTATTCTGAATATCAGGGAGAAACTACTGCCTCTGTTGTTATAGTTCCCGCACCACACAGTGATATATCCGAAAATAAGTCAAAAATAAAAGGAATCGTTAAACTTGTGGCAATGGGGATTCCAAATCTTAAAGAAGAAAATATAGTTGTTGTTGATAACAAGGGAAATGTGTTATCAGATTTGCTTACTCCTGATGAAGCAGGTGAAAATATAAAAGTAGCAAAAGAACATTTAAAAATAAAAGCAAAGGAAACAGCAGCTTTAATAACCAAGATAAAAGATGCTTTAAAGCAATCGATTGATCCTAAAAGGTTACTTATTACGGCAGACATAGAATTTGACTGGACAAAAAAGAAAGTAGAACAGGATAAAATTATTCCTATTGTTGTTAAAGAAGATAATCCCCTTACTCCTTATGATGAAAGTGAAGTTATGGTTAATGCCCCAATAAGCGAGAAAAAGACAAAGGAAGATTTTAAAGGTCCTGCTTATATACCTGAAGGCCCAGCTGGTGTTGAAAACAACGTTCCACCCGGACTTAAAGATAAAATTGATAGATTTACCCATTATACAAAAGATGAAAATATAGTTAATTACCAGAATAGTAAGGAAAAAGTAGAAGCAGTAAAAGCACCTTATGAGATAAAAAAAGTTTCTGTAGCTGTTGCTATTGATGGAGTTTGGGAAATTCAGAGAAATGACAGTGGAGATCCAATTATTACCAATGGTGGTAGAATAGTGAGATTGTATAAGCCAGTAACTGAAGATGAATTAAGAAATTATGAAGATTGGGTCAAAGCAGCTATAAATTATGATGCTAAAAGAGGTGATGAGGTTGTTGTAAGAACAATCCCCTTTGATCATACTGTAGAATTTGAGAAGGAAGATGAAAAAATAAGGAAAAGAATTCAGTTAAGAAGAACTCTCGTTGCTTCTATAATTGTTTTATTCTTCCTCTTTATTGGGACACTTATCTATCGATGGGTAGCAAGAGAAATAGAGAAGAGAAGAAGATTGAGAGAAGAAGAGATAGCAAGACAGCAGCAAGCTATGAGGGAAGCAGCATTGCGTGCAGCTGAAGAAGAAGCAGCTACAGTTGAATTATCTATAGAAGAAAAGGCAAGAGCAGAACTACTTGAAAATGCAGTTAATATAGCGAGAGAAAGACCGGATGATGTTGCTAGATTAATCAGAACGTGGCTTGCAGAAGAATAATTTTTAAGTTAAAATTAATGTAGGAGGGGAAAGTATGGCACAAGCACAAGCCGCTGCAACTCAAAAGGCTGTTGCAGAGACAACAGAAAAACCAAAAGGTAAGCAACAGAGTGTTCCCGGTAAAAGAGAAAAGAAAAAAACACTTACCGGTAGAGAAAAAGCTGCTATTTTTCTTGTCTCTATAGGGCCGGAAGTTTCAGCAGATATATTCAAACATCTTAAAGAGGATGAGGTAGAAGAGTTAACTTTTGAAATCGCAAGAATAGATAGAGTTGATCCAGAAGAGAGAGATCAGGTGCTTATGGAATTTCAAGAGCTTATGATGGCTCAGGACTTTATAATAAACGGTGGTGTTGATTATGCGAGAGAAGTTCTTGAGAGGGCTCTTGGAACTCAAAAAGCGGTTGATATAATCAATAGGCTCACTTCTTCACTTCAAACAAAACCTTTTGATTTTATAAGGAGAACAGATCCTGTTCATTTGACAAACTTTATTCAAAATGAACATCCTCAGACTATAGCACTTATTCTCTCTTATCTTGATCCTCAAAAGGCTGCCCATATTCTATCAGCTTTACCACATGAAATACAGGCAGATGTAGCAAAAAGAATTGCAACAATGGATAGAACCTCTCCAGAAATTTTGAGAGAGGTTGAAAGAGTTCTTGAAAGAAAACTATCAACTCTTGCCAGTGAAGATTTTACTTCGGCTGGTGGTATTGATGCAGTTGTAGCTATACTTAACAATGCAGATAGATCTACAGAGAGGAATATTATTGAAGCTCTGGAAGAGGATGATCCAGACCTTGCGGAAGAAATTAAGAAAAAGATGTTTGTATTTGAAGATATTATTACTCTTGATGATAGATCTATACAAAAAGTTTTAAGGCATGTTGATACCAACGACCTTGCTAAGGCATTAAAAGCTGTTGATCCTGAAGTTCAGGACAAAGTTTTCCGAAATATGTCTAAGAGAGCAGCTCAAATGCTCAAAGAAGATATGGAGTATATGGGACCAATAAGGCTTAAAGATGTTGAAGAAGCTCAGCAGAAGATTGTTAATATTATAAGAAAACTTGAAGAACAGGGTGAAATTGTGCTTTCAAGAAATGCTGAGGATGAAATAATTGTATAAAAGGGGTTTATATGCCAAATCAATTTAACCCTCATGCAAAAATATTAAAGGATGGAGATTATTATATTGATAATTCTCATTTTGTTTTGAGTGCACCTCGTGTTTTTAAGAAAACAAAAGAACAGCAAATAGATGAAGCTACTCAGAGAATAAGAGAGTTGAATGAAGAAATCAAAAGGCTTGAAAAGGAATTGAATGAAAAACTTGAAATGGCACGAAGTGATGCTGATGAATTGATTCAGAAAGCAGAGAAAGAAGCTGAAAATATAGTTTCACAGGCGGAGAAAAATGCCTTTGATAGGATTAAAAAATCTTTAGAAGAAAAAGATGGTATAGTTGTTCAAACAAAAGAAGAAGTAAAAAAGATAATCGAAGAAGCTGAGCTTGAAAAGCAGAGAATTTTAAATAGTGCGGTTGAAGAAGCAAAGAAAATTAAAGAAGATGCCTATAGAGAAGGTTATGAAATAGGGAAAAACGAAGGGTTTGAGTCTGGAAAGACAGAGTTATTAAGTATGATAGATAGACTTAAGTCTATAATACATCTTACTTTACAGGAGAGAGAGAGAATTCTTGTCCATAGTGAGAGACAGATTCTTAATCTTGTGCTTAC
Source organism: Brevinematales bacterium (assembly GCA_026417755.1). Lineage (GTDB taxonomy): Bacteria > Spirochaetota > Brevinematia > Brevinematales > JAOACQ01 > JAOACQ01. The sequence goes on from JAOACQ010000048.1 coordinate 9,586, forward strand.
AATGGTTAAAAAAGTTGTAAAAAAACTTACACATGAGGAAGAAAACGTTGTAATAGAAAATGTTAAAGAAGCCATATCTATAATCAGGGGAGCAATGAAAGTTTATATTCATGTTAATCCTCTTGATTATGAATATACAACAAGATTTAAAGATGAATTTATAAAATTAATTGAAGGGATGCCAGAAATAAAGATTTTTGAAGATCCTACTGTGGATAGAGGTGGGGTCTATATTGAGACAGATCTTGGTGAAATAGATGCAAGAATTTCAACTCAACTTGAAGAAATAGAGGATAAGATTAAGTTCTATATACCTGTAAAAGTAAAAGGCAAAGATATAGAAGTCTCAGAACAGGATAAAACAGAAGAGGTTAATATTAATAGTGAAGAAATTAGTAATACGTAAAGAGGAAGTGTATGCTTGAACTGGAAAATGAAAATTTTTTAGAAAAATATGAAAAATCTCTTAGTAGAGCGGTTCCTATAAAGACAATAGGTAGAATTTCAGATATAGTAGGTTTGTCAATCGAATCAATAGGTCCCTTTGCTTCAGTTGGAGATGTTTGTTTTATAGAGACAAAAATTGGTGATGAAAACTCCTATATAAAAGGTGAGGTTGTAGGGTTTAAGAACAAAAAAACTCTTATAATGCCCCTGGGGGATGTAAGTGGAATAGCACCGGGTCAAAAGATAATAAATCTTGGTAGAAAAATGGAAATACCTGTAGGAAAAGAGTTGCTTGGTAGGATTATTACCGGAGATGGTTCACCTATAGATGATAAAGGACCTTTACTTTGCAAAGATTTTTATCCGGTTGATCGAAAGCCTCCCGATGCTTATAACAGAAAAAGAATCAAAGAACCAATAACAACTGGAATTAAGGCAATTGATGCTTCGATGACAGTTGGAAAAGGCCAGAGAATGGGTATATTTTCTGGTTCTGGTGTTGGTAAGTCAACTCTTCTTGGTATGATAGCAAGAAATACAAATGCAGATGTAAATGTTATAGCTTTGATTGGAGAGAGAGGGAGAGAGGTTAGAGATTTTATAGAAAAGGATCTTGGAGAGGAAGGTCTTAAGAGATCTGTAGTAGTTGTTGTTACTTCTAATGAGCCTCCACTTTTGAGAATAAGAGGAGCCTATGTAGCTACAGCTATAGCGGAGTTTTTCAGAGATCAGGGGCTTGATGTAATGTTTCTTATGGATTCGGTTACAAGATTTGCGATGGCACAGCGAGAAATAGGGCTTGCTATCGGGGAACCTCCAGCTACAAAGGGTTACCCACCAAGTGTTTTTGCAACATTACCTAAACTTCTTGAAAGAACAGGAACAAGTGATAAAGGAACTATTACTGCATTTTATACTGTACTTGTTGAAGGAGACGATGTAAGTGAACCCATTTCTGATACGGTGAGAGGTATACTTGATGGGCATCTTGTTCTTTCAAGACAGCTTGCTCATAAAAATCATTATCCAGCTATAGATGTTCTTCAAAGTATAAGCAGGCTTATGGTTGAGATAGTCGACAAAAATCATTTTGATAATGCGGGAAGATTGAGAGAGGTTTTAGCTAATTATAAAGAAGCTGAAGATCTGATAAATATAGGTGCTTATGTAAAAGGTAGTAATCCGAGAATAGATTATGCGATTTCAAAGATAGATATGGTTAACTCTTTTTTGAAACAAGGAATTTATGAAAAAAGTGATTTTGAAAGAACTGTAAATTTACTTGCCTCTATATTTGAAGATAAAAGGATAAGGAAGTGAAACTCTCTGATGAGGCAATAAAATCTGCATTAAATTTTATAAAATATAGACCAAGATCAACAAAAGAAATCTATGATAAGTTAAAATCTAAAAGTTTTGATAATAAAACTATTGAAGAAACTATATCTTTTCTAACTAAAAATTCCTTTCTCGATGATAGAGAGTTTGCAAAACTCTGGGTAAATGAAAGGCTTTTTTCTAAAAACTTGAGTCTGGCAAAGATAAAAGGAGAGTTAAGGGCTAAAGGGATAGCTGAAGATATTATTCAAGAAATTTTGAGTAATATTGAAGTTGATGAATTAGAAAACGCATTTAATTTTCTTTTGCAAAAATTTTCAAAAGTTATTGACAAAAAAACTCTTGATAAAGAAAAAATGTTAAGAAAACTTATCAGTAAAGGCTTTTCTTACAAAACTTCAGAAAAAGCAGTGAATAAATTTCTAGAAAAATTTTGATTATTTGACTTATTTTTATTATAATTAAATTAATTACTGTTTAGGTGAGAGTATGAAGATACTTTTATTTACAGTAATTGAGTTTTTTATGGGTTCTCTTATGTTTTCTTACTGGATTGGTTTATTTTTTAAAAAAGATATAAGAGAAGCTGGTGAAGATTTAAATCCAGGGGCTTTTAATTTGGGTAAGTCTTTGGGTTTTGGTTTTGGAGTTTTAGGAGCTCTTCTTGATTTTTTAAAAGGTTTTTTCCCTCTTGTTTTATTAAAATATTATAGTATTATAAATGGGTGGGAGATTTTTTTTATAGGTTTGGCACCTATAGTTGGGCATGCCTTTTCTCCATTTCTTAATTTTAAAGGAGGGAAGGGTGTTGCTGTGAGTTTCGGAGTTTGGAGTGCTCTTACCTTCTTTGAGGTTTCTTTAGTTTATGCTGTTGTTTTGGCTTTTTTGGAGATTATATTGAGAGTGTTTAAGAAAAATGTTACCTCAGAAGTTGACTCTGTTATAACTTTAAGTGGGCTTGTAATTTCTTTTTTGTATATTTGGTTTAGGAATTATGAGATATATTATCTTGCACTTATGGTCTTTAATTTTGTTGTGATGTTCTATAAAAACAGAAAAGAAGTAGCTTATTTGCTTAGAAAGGCGGGTTAGTAATTTGAGAAAAATTTTGGTTTTAGTTTTTTTACTTATTTCTTATTCTTTTGCTTTTGAATCGAAATTTCTTAACCTTTCAACTAATGATATAGAATATAATATAGTTAAAGATACAGATAAATATCCTTTAAAAATTTCTACTCTTATTGCTTCAAAAGTAAAAAATATCTCAAATTATATTGAAAAAATAAATAATTTTGAAGTTTTTGTTTCAAATAAATTTTCAACTGATAGATTAAGAAATGCAAAAATTATTTTTGATGAAATGCATAAAAATTTTTTGAAAAAATATGGTGTTAATTATTATTTTTTAGATGAGTTAATCGATAGAGGCTTTTTTAATTGTATGTCTGCAACTGCTTTTTATTCTATTCTTCTTGAAGATTTTGGTTATGAATTTAAAGCGATAGGACTTCCTACACATATTTTTACACTTCTTTTGCTGGACGGTAGGGAGATAGATATTGAAAATACTTCACCTTATGGTTTTGATATAAGGACTAATTTAAGTGCTCAGGAATCTTTTAGAAGACTTACTGGGTTTAATTATACAAGGGACACAAATTTAGTGGAAATATTCGATAAAAAAGGAATACTTGCATCTCTCTATGCTAATATTGCTGCTATTGAGCTTAATAAAAAAAATTACGAAAGTGCATTTCAAAATGTTGTTAAAGCATATATGATTTATCCTTATATGACACTTATAAAGACTAACACAGTTACAATATATTTTGAGTATTGTCTATATCTTGAAAGGTTAAAAGAATATGAGAAGGCGCTGGAAGTATGTGAAGAAGGAATGTTGATTTCTGAAAACAGTTTTTTAAATTTATATTATAATATTACAATGAACTATCTAACATATTTGCTGGGAAAGGGAGAAGATAAAAAGGCTTTTCAATTTCTTAAAAATAAAGAGAAGAAATATAATTTTCCATTAGAGATTAAAGAAAATTATTACTTTTACTTAATTGAAAGAGAAAGAAACAATTATGATAAAATGTATAATATTCTTTTAGAAGCTATTGTTGAATTAAAAGAATCGAAGAATTTAAATAAACTTATTTATAATGTTATGTATTTTTTGATAGAAAATAAATATGATAGGGAAGATGATTTTTTAAGAATATATAATTTTGTTAAAAATGATTTAGATGCAAGAGAATATCTAAGTAGTTATTATGAGACAATCGGGGTTGAATATTTAAAGAAAAAAGAATATGATAGGCTAATTGATCTAAGAGAGAGAAGTAGAAAGTATTTAATTTCTAAAGAGTTGGATTCAATGGTTATAGATGTATATAGTATAAGAGCGAAAGGGGAAATAGAAAATAAAGAATTTGAAAAAGCTGAAAAAAATCTTATAACAGCTTTAAACATAGACAATAAAAATAGTAGAGCAATTTCAAATTTACTTAATTTTTATAGATTTGTGGTTGGAGAACTGATAAATAAAAAGGATTATAAAAGAGCTAATTCTTTTCTTGAAAATGGATTAAATTACTTTCCTAAAGATAAAAAACTCCTCGAATACAAAGAATTTCTAAAAAAGTATTTGTAATTTGAATTTTTTTGCATATTTTTTTTAAAAGTATTATAATAACTATTAAAATTGAGCATGGAGGATAAAATGTTGATTTTAAGCTTATCTATCATAATTTTATTTTGTGTCCTTGTGATATTGTTAGGTGTTTTTGGGCCAAGATTTTTTGAAACACTTAAAGCATTTAAGATGATGCTTAAATTCGGAGTTATCTCAAGTGTTATTGCTATTTTTGCTGCCTGTAGTGGAATTCTTTTATTTTCAGTGAATAGAGCATATTCTCAGGATGCGGAACATAAAACGGAAGTTGTTGCAAGGACTGAAAAAACAACTTCATTTGCGTATCTTGCTGCTGCTATAGCTGTAGGTGTTGGCTCACTTGGTGCTGGTATTGCTGTATCTGTTACAGGGTCTGCTGCTTTGGGAGCTATATCTGAAAATCCTAAAATTTTTGGACCTGCAATGGTGTTTGTTGGTCTTGCAGAAGGTATTGCTATATATGGGCTTATTATCGCTATTATGATTCTTAATAAATACTTATAGTATGAAGACTATTTTTTTGGGAGATTCTGAAACAGCTTTATTTTTTGAACTTCAAGGTGTTGAGACAAGAGTTATTGAAAATGAAGCGGAGTTTCAGGAGGAACTTAAAAAGATAAAAAAACAAAAAGTATATGGCTTGATAGTAATAACAGAAGAAGTTGCTGAGTTTGCAAAAGCAAGTGTTGATACACTGAGGTTTTCAAAAGATTTGCCACTTATCGTTGATGTGCCTTCTATTAAAGGAGAACATAAAGGTAAAATTAATCTCTCTGATTACATCAGAGAAGCTATAGGGGTAAAGATCTAAGGTGGTTTTATGGGAATTAGAGAAATGCTTGATGAAATAAGAAATGAAACTCTTTCAAATGCAGCTCAAAGTATTGAAAATGCAAAGGCAGAAGCAAATTCAATGATTCTTTCAAAAATAGATGAGCTTGAAAAATTTTATGCAGAAAAGAAATTGGCTTTTCAAAATGAACTTTCTTCCCTTAAGAAAAAAATTACAGGTAAAACAGATATGGAAATCTTAAGAGAATTACAGGAGAAAAAATCAAGCCTTTATAACTCATTTATAAATGAGTTAATTCTTTCTGTTGTTAACGAGGTTAAAGCTGATAAAAATAAATATTTGGGTTTTTTATCTTCGATTTTTAAAGATAGTAAAAAGGATTTAAAAAATAAGAATTTTGAGGTTGTTATTTCTTTTCAGGATGAAAAAATAGTTAATGATATAAAGAAAAATTTTGAAGTTGACAAAGTTAATTTTTCTAATATACTTGGTGGTGTAATAATTAAAACTGAAGATACTTATATAGATGGTTCATTTGATGCTATTTTCCAGAGATTAAGGCCGGAGATATTAAAAATTCTTGTTAGTGAAATAGGAGATTAATTTTTTAAGGAAAATAAAATGAGCGAAAAAAATCCAGAAATTGAATATGAGGGGCGAAAATATTTAAGGATTCCTGTTAAAACCCATGTAATAAAAAATGGTGAAAATATTATAGAAATAGTCGAAAAATATGCGACTCCATTATTAAAAAAAGACGATATTCTTTTCGTTACAGAAAAAGCTGTTGCAATATGTCAGAATAGGGCATATCCTGTCAAATCAATTAAACCAAGGCCACTTGCTATCTTTCTTTCAAAATATGTTACCAAAACTAAACATGGTATAGGGCTTGGTATCCCGGAAACTATGGAAATGGCATTAAGAGAGTGCGGAGTTTTAAGAATTTTGTTTGCTGCTTGTGTGAGTGCAATAACTAAAACACTTTTTAAAAGAAAAGGTGATTTTTATAGAATAGCTGGGTATAGAGCCTCTTCAATAGACGGACCTACACCGAATACAATTCCACCATATAATGAATATGTAGTTTTGGGACCTCTATATCCTGATAAAGTTGCTAAAGAAATAAGTAAAAAAGTAGGGGTTGATGTTTTGATTGTTGATTTGAATGATCTTGGCGGGAAAATACTTGGAGTTTCAGATAAAAAGATTGATAAAAAAAAGATGTTTATGATACTCAGAGATAATCCTTTAGGGCAGAGTCGTGAACAGACACCTATAGGGATTATTAGAGTAATATAATTTTGTTAGAGGATTTTATATGGATAAAGTTGCTGGAAGAATTTTTAAGATTAATGGGCCTATTGTTTCAGCTAAGTTAAAAGAAATGCTTAAAATGATGGAACTTGTGTATGTGTCTGAACTTCGTCTTGTTGGTGAGGTTCTGGCTATAGAAAATGATATAGCCACTATTCAAGTTTATGAAGATACAAGTGGGGTTAAGCCGGGGGATGAAGTCTATGGTAGTGGATTGCCTTTATCTGTTGAATTGGGGCCTGGGCTTATTGGCAATGTATTTGATGGGATTCAAAGACCTCTTGAGGAGATTGGAAAAAGAAGTGGAATATATATTGGTAGAGGCATAAATATTCCAGCCCTTGATAGAGAAAAAAAATGGCATTTTAATCCACTTGTGAAAGAGGGTGATATTCTTAATGGTGGAGAAATTATTGGTGAGGTTGATGAAACAAGCCTTGTAAAACATAAAATATTAGCTTCTCCAGATATAAGTGGTAGAATTGTAAAAGTATATCCAGAGGGAGATTATAAACTTGATGACCCAGTACTTATTGTTATTGATAAAGAAAACAGAGAGATAGAAGTAAAAATGTATCATAGATGGCCAGTTAAATTTCCACGACCAGTTTATAAGAGATTGAAACCAACTTTGCCACTTCTTACTGGCCAGAGAGTTGTTGACTTGTTTTTTCCAATTGCAAAGGGTGGAACCGCTGGAATACCCGGTGGTTTTGGAACTGGGAAAACCATAACTCAGCACCAACTTGCAAAATGGGCAGATGCTCAGGTTATAGTTTATATTGGTTGTGGTGAAAGAGGAAATGAGATTACAGAGGTTCTTGAGGATTTTCCTAAACTTATAGATCCAAGAACTGGTAAACCATTAATGGAGAGAACTATTCTTATTGCGAATACTTCAAATATGCCTGTAACAGCTAGAGAGGCTTCGATTTATACGGGAATTACTCTTGCTGAGTATTACAGGGATATGGGGTATGATGTCGCTTTGATGGCGGATTCTACCTCAAGATGGGCGGAGGCATTAAGAGAACTTTCTGGTAGACTTGAAGAAATGCCAGCAGAAGAAGGGTTCCCTGCTTATCTTGGGTCAAAACTTGCAGCTTTTTATGAGAGAGCTGGTTATTGTGAAACTAGGTCAAAAAAATATGGATCTATTACAGTTATTGGGGCTGTTTCTCCTCCAGGTGGTGATTTTTCTGAGCCTGTTACCCAGAACACAAAAAGATTTGTTAGATGTTTCTGGGAACTTGATAAGTTTCTTGCCTCTAGCAGACATTATCCTTCTATAAATTGGATGAGAAGTTATAGCCAGTATGTTGATGACATAAATGATTGGTGGAATACAAACATTGCTCAGGATTATAGAGAAGTAAGAATTAGAAGTTTTGAGATTTTGCAAAAAGAAGATAAACTACAAAAAATTGTAAAACTCATTGGACCTGATGCTTTGCCTGATTCTGAACAGCTTTATCTTGATGTGGCAAAGATGATAAAAATAGGCTTTTTGCAACAAAGTGCTTATGATGATATAGACACTTATTCTTCACCAGAAAAGCAGCTGAAAATTTTAAGACTTATTTTAAAATTTTTTGATAAAGCAGCTATGTTAATAAAAAATAGTGTTCCAATTGCTATAATCAGAGGTATGAAAATAATTCCTTCAATTTTGAGGATAAAAATTTCTGTTCCAAACGATGATCTCGCTAAGATTGATGAAATAGAGAGATTGATGGAAGAAGAGTTTAAATCTATTGAAAAAGAATATGTTGAATAGGGGGAATTGATGTTTGAAATATCGAAAGAAAGAATTGGAATAAATTCTATAAAGGGACCAATTTTAATCATAGAAGGTGTAAAAGGTGTTGGTTATGATGAGGTAGTTGAAATAAAACTTGAAGATGGTAGTGAAAGAAGGGGTAAGGTTTTAGAGACAAGTGATGATTTTGTAGTTTTACAGCTTTTTGAAGGGACAAGCGGAATAAATCCAAAGACTTCGAGAGTAAGATTTACAGGTAAACCTCTTGAGATTGGGCTTTCTGAGAAAATGCTTGGTAGAGTTTTTAATGGAGCGGGTAAACCTATAGATAACCTTTTTGATATTATTCCGGAAACTTATAGAAATGTTAATGGAGAGTCGCTCAATCCGGTTGTAAGAGAATATCCAAGAGAATATATAGAAACCGGTATAACAGCAATTGATTTAATGAATACTCTTGTAAGGGGACAAAAGTTGCCTATATTTTCCGCAGCGGGTCTCCCCCATAATGAACTTGCAGCTCAGATTGCAGCTCAGGCAAAACTCCCGGGTGAAGAAGCTGGAAATTTTGCAGTTGTTTTTGCAGCTATGGGTATAAAGAATGATGACGCATTTTTCTTTATCAATAATTTTGAGGAGAGAGGGGCTCTAAAAAATGTAGTAATGTTTCTTAACCTTGCCAATGATCCCCCAATTGAAAGAATTGTTACACCGAGAGTAGCACTGACTGTTGCGGAATATCTTGCTTATGATAAAGGTAAACATGTTTTGGTTATTCTTACAGATATGACAAGTTATTGTGAGGCTTTAAGAGAGATTGCTAATGCAAGAGGAGAGGTTCCTGCTAGAAAAGGTTTCCCTGGATATATGTATAGTGACCTTGCAACTATATATGAGAGAGCGGGAAGAGTTAAAGGGAGGGAAGGTTCAATAACACAGGTTCCTATTCTTACAATGCCGAATGATGATATTACACACCCTGTCCCAGATCTTACTGGTTATATAACAGAAGGGCAAATTGTGTTATCAAGAGATTTGTATGGGAAGGGTATATATCCTCCTATAGATGTATTGCCTTCCTTATCGAGGTTAATGAAGGATAGTATTGGTAAAGGTTATACAAGAGATGACCATCCACATTTGTTTATGCAGCTATATGCTAGCTATGCGAGGGTTAAAGAAGTGCGTTCTATTGCTTCTATTGTTGGTGAGGAGGAATTAACACCTGTAGATAAGGCGTATTTAAGATTTGGTAATGAATTTGAGAGAAACTTTATAGGACAGGGATTTACAGAAGATAGATCCATTGAATATAGTCTTGGACTTGGCTGGAAAATGCTTTCAATATTACCGAAGACAGAACTTTCAGGTTTAAAAGAAGAAGAGATTGAAAAATATTATATAGAAATTAAAGAGGAAGTATGAACTTAGCTGAAATTGCACCTACAAAGACAAATTTACTTGAGTATAAGGATCAGCTTGCATTTTCTATTGAAGGGCATGACCTTCTTGAAGAAAAAAGAGAAGTTTTAGTTATGCATCTTCTTGAGATAGCTGAAGATGTAAAGAAAAAAAGGGAATTACTTAATCAAAAACTTAAAGATATGTATTATCAATTCAAACTTCTTAAACTTGAGTTTGGAGAACTAGGTTTGAGAAAGATTTTGATGGATAATTATGATAAATTTGATAGATTAACAATTACTGAAAAGAGTATTATGGGTGTTAATATTCCAGTTGTTAAGCAGCGAAAAAAAGATGAGAAAAAGTTGAATTTTGAAAGCCTGACTTCACTTGAGAGGTTCAGAATATATGATAGATTTTCAAAAAAATCGAAAGAGTTTATAGATATATTGATACAGGTTGCTGAACTTGAAGCAAGAGCTTGGAGACTTGCCTATGAGATAAAGAAAACTCAAAGGAGGGTTAATGCACTTGAAAATATCTTTATTCCGGAGTTCAAAGAGATAATAAAATTTATTCAGGATACTCTTGAGGAAAGGGAGAGAGAAACATTTTTCCAGATGAAAAGGGTGAAGGAAAAGTAGGAGGTGTAGAGTGGGAAAGATTTATATTCCTATTACAGGTTCTCCGGAAGGTAAAAAGGCTTATAAAAAGGCTTTATCATTTGCTAAAAACCATAACTTTGAAGTTGTTTTTCTTGCTGTTTTAAATATAGAACTTGTTCATAAGTTAAAAAGATATAATATTTTTATAGAAGAAGAAGTAGAAAAATATAACGAAACGATGAAAAAGGATATAGAGAACTATCTTAGCAAAATGGTTAAAGAAGCTAACAGTATAGGTATAGAAGCAAAACAGGTCATTCTGAAAGGGGACCCATATCATGAAATATTGCATTATGTAAAATGTGATGATGAACTTCATAAGGTTTTATTTATTCCTAAAAAACTTGGGGGAGAAGGATTAAAGGATATTTTTGCCCCTATTGAAAGAAGACTTTTACTTACTGTTGATATAGATATTCTTGTTATTGGAGAAGAGGTATGAAGAAAATTCTTGAGACAATCAAAAAGGTTGAGCTTGAATTACAGGAAGAGGTTGAAAAGTCAGAAAAAGAGGTCAATTCTATAGTCTTAGCCGCACAAAATAAAGTTAAAACACTTGAAGAAGATTTTAAAAACAAATTTGAACTAGAAAAAAAACATATGATTGAAGAATTAAATAAGGAAATTGAAAATTATCGAAAAAATAGAATAAATTCTTTTCAAACTGAGCTTGATAATAAAATAAAACTTTTCAATGAAAAGAAAGATATTATTAAAGATAAAATTATTAGGTTGATTTTTGGTAAATGAGGTTTTTAAATGTTTGATTTCAAATATATAGCTGTTTTCCCTAAGATAATGGCTTGGAGAAGTTCTCTACTTAAAGATAGTGAGATTGAAGCCGCTTTAAATATGGATTTAAATGAACTCAAGGATATGGTCAAATCAAGATTGAAGAAAGTAAAATTAACTTCTGATGATATTACTTCGCTTGAAAAGGCTGTGAAACAGGAAGGTTTTTTATTTATTAAAAGTGTAGAAAGATTTGTTCATGGAAGTTCAAAAAAATTCTTTAAGATCTGGCTTAAACTTTATGAGGTAGAGAATATAAAATTAATGCTCAAAATCCTCTTGCTTGGTAGAAAAGATTTCTTTCATTTACTTTTTGAACTTGAGCCAGGAAGTAAATTTCAGGCAGAATTTTTAAGAAATATTAATACAATTGATGAATTTCTTGATTTTATGAGTGGGACAGAATATTATTCTATAGCAAAGGATACGTTTCCTCGTGTTAATGAAACAAAAACTACATTCTTTTTTGATATTGCTATTGATAATTATATGGTTGCAATGCTCAAAAGATTTTATGACTCTCTTTCTCCATTTGAAAAGAGTGGAATAGAAAAATTGTTTTTTTATTTCATTGAGTCCAAGAGAATAGTTTCGTTATATAGAGCCAGATTTCTTTTTAATCTTGGGAAGAATGAGTGTATGGTTTTATTACCTGAGTTGCTTGGTTTAATATCTAGTCCAAGATATGAAATGCTTCTTGAAGCAGAAAATGAAGAAAAGTTTATTAAACTTCTTGTTGAATGGAAACTTATTTCTCCTAAAGGTTCGGAAGAGAATTATGAAGATTATATTGAATATTATTTCTTCAAGGAACTGAGAAGAAGGGCAAAGAATGGTATGAAAAAAGGTGGATTTTCTATTTCATTTTTTCTTTCTTTTTTTATATTACATTATTTAAATGAAAAAAATTGGATTGCATTACTTGAATCAAAGAAGGAAGGAATTAATATAGAAGATACAATGAAATTTCTTATTTTGTAAAGAAAAAGTTTAAGAGGATGTTATGTTTTTTTCTGAAAAGATGCGAAAAGTTGATATTTTTATTCTTAGCAAAGATAAAGAAATAGTTAAAAAAGAGCTTCTTAAATTTGGTGAATTTGAGACAATAAATATTAGTGAAAATACTATTAAGGAATTTTTCTTTAAAAAAACCCCTGTTGATGAAAGAATTGCTCGCCTTAAGGAGTATGAGAAAAGAGTTAATTATCTATATTCTTTAGTTAAATCTTTCTGGGAAGAACTTGATACAGGTAAGCCTGATTTTCTGAGTATTATGAAAGAAGATGAAATTGAAACAACACTTGTAGCTGTTGAAACTAAAATAAACGATCTTAATACTAAACTTGAAGAAGTCAAAAGAAAGAAGATAGAAGAGGAATTAAGACTTAAGAAAAATATTTTCTTATCTCAGGTTGATCTTGATCTATCTGATTATGAAAATTTGAAATTTTTTGGTATTTATTTTGGTTCCATCCCATCATTAAATAGACAGGGACTTATAAATGCTTTAAAGGATTTTTCCTGTGAACTCAGATTTCTTGGTGAAATTGAAAAGGAAAGTGTTATTTTACTTATTTACCCCAGAAAATATCTTGAAAAGATAGATAATATTCTTAAAAATGCTTATTTCAAGGATTATGGTTTTCCAGAACAGGAACAAAAAAAGGTTGGATTTTTAACCTTAGGAATTTCTGTAATTGGGCTTCAAGATGAAGAAATATGGTATGAAAATAAAATAAAGGAAACGTTAGAAAAATCTGTTAATACTTTTAATATGCTTCAGGCATCAATAGAGTATTATCTTGCTCTTTATAAACTCGAAAAAGAAATGGTTTCTTCAAAAGATGTGGTGTTAATTTCTTGTTGGGTGCCAGACAAAAAACTTGAAAAGTTAAAGTCGGTTATAGAAAATGTTACTGAAAAGAGATGTGCTATTACAAGTATTTCGGATAAAGAAGCTATAGAAAAAGAAGGGATGATACCACCTACAAAACTTTCAAACCCAGCTTTTCTTAAGCCATTTGAAGGACTTGTATTAAATTTTGGGGTCCCAAAGTATAATGAAATTGATCCTACACCGCTTGTTGCTTTGAGCTATGTTTTGATGTATGGTGTTATGTTTGGTGATCTGGGTCAGGGACTTGTATTATTTGTTGTTGGGCTTCTTGGACTTTTTGTGAGAAGATTAAGTTTTATTCGTTCTTTTGCTAAAATTATCTGCTATGTGGGACTTTCGTCTGCATTTTTTGGAATATTATATGGCAATGTTTTTGGGTATGAACATGTTATAAAGACTATATGGCTTAAGCCAATGACCCATATTATGGAGATACTTTTGTTTGCAATTGGTTTTGGTGTATGGATGGTTTCTCTTGGTATAATTATAAATATTATTAATTGTGTCAGAGAAAAGAATTATGGCAGACTTTTTTTAAGTTCGATGGGTGTCCCCGGTATAGGATTTTACTGGAGTTTGCTTGCTATTTTTATCTTTAATTTTCTTAAAATTTATCAAAAATGGATGATTTATATACCTTTATTTTTCCTTGTTATCATTGCTCTTGAAAAACCTCTTGAAAGGCTTTTCTTTAAACACCATCATTCTGAAGAGGAGGATGTTCCTATTAACCCAATTATGATAATTGTCGAGGTTGTTGAAGCTGTGCTTACTTTTCTTACTAATACAATTTCGTTTATGCGTGTTGGAGCATTTGCTTTGAACCATGAGGCATTGATGAGTGCTGTTTTTATTATTGCTTCTATGTTTAAAAATCCTGCTACGGAAGCAGTTGTAATATTTTTAGGTAACCTATTTGTGATTGGTTTTGAAGGATTTATAGTAAGTATTCAGGTTTTAAGACTTGAATATTATGAATTTTTTATGAAGTTTTTCCGTGGCGGCGGTAAAATGTTTTCAGGATATAACAAGAATGAGTTTTAAATTTTGTTCTTAAAAAGAGCCGCGTTATTTGTTTTCAAATTCTTTAGTTAAAAACTTTAACTTTTCTAGGGTATGGTATGATTGTCCTCCTTCATGATTGTTAAAGGGATAAATTTTTATTTCTTTTTCTCCAGTATAATAATTATAAGCAGAAAAAACTGTGGAAGGGGGACAGGTCGTGTCCATCAATGCAACCGAAAATAATGCTTTTGCTTTTGCTCTTACTGCAAAATTAACTCCATCGAAATATGATAAGGTTTTAAATACCGTCTCAGCTTTGTCTCTATGAATTTTGAGAAAATTTGTAATTTCTCCGTAAGGCATGGTATCTATAATTTCAATAGCTCTTTTATAGTTACAAAGAAAAGGAACATCACACAATAATAACTTCACTTCCTTGACTAATCCTGCAACTGCAAGGGCTATTCCTCCCCCCTGACTACCTCCATTGATAACGATTTTTTCATTATCAACCTCTGATAATGTTTTTGCAAGTTTTACACATCTAACTGCATCAACAAAGACTCTTCTGTAATAGTAGTTTTGAGGATTAAGTATTCCTTTTGTCATAAAGCCGGGATAATGAGGATTTGTTTCTTCTGAATAGTCTGGTGTATCCCCTTTACTCCAGTTACTACCCTGTCCTCTCGTGTCCATTACGATGTGTGCATAGCCTGCACTTGCCCACAATAGGTGATCAAAATAAAAGTTTCTACCACCACCGTAACCTATAAATTCGATTATACATGGTAGCATTCCTTTTCTGTTAACTGGCAAGATATACCATCCTTTTATCCTCTGACCATTGTAACCACTAAATGTAATGTCAAAAACTTCAACGGTTTTAAGAAAGGATTCTACTTTTCCGATTTCTGGATTAAGTGGGAATTTATCAGATTCTTCGAGAGTTTTATTCCAGAATTCGTCAAAATCCTTTTCTTCGTATCTCTCAGGTAAATAATTTTTTAGCTGTTCAAGAGGAAGATCAAAGTAGGCCATCTACTTTCCTTTTATATTTCATAATCTACCATTCTTCTTTCTTCTTTTGCTTCTGAAACAAGGGGAATTATAGCTTTGTGTTCTGGGTGAGATTGATAATTCAAAAGAGCTTCTCTTGATTCAAATTCTGAATAAAGTACTATATCAGCACTTTCTTGAGTTTTTGAGAAATCCAATCCTATTTCCAGTTTTATAAGCCCTGGAATTTTTCCATTCAAAGATTCCAGTTTATCTTTAATAATTAAGGCTTTTTCTTTATCTTTTAATTTCCACATTACTATATGTTTTATCATTTTTCACCTCTATTTTTTATGATTTCTTTTTTACTTTGTAATAATTCAAGCCAGGGTGACGGTGAATTCCCTACTTTAGTCATTTGATTTTTATATTTTTTTGGTTCTGTGTATTTTTTTATAAGTTCATGATAGAGATAAAGTTTAAATATATTTGAAATTCCGTAATAAAAGGTGGTTATAAATAAAATATTTACATAAGGTAAGAACATTAGGAAAAGGAGTATGCTAGCATCTATAATGAATAAAGGTATTACTATATGTGGGTTTCTTAACGTTATTTCCATAGCAAATTTTATTGCGTTTGAGATTTTTATTTTTTCTTCTTCATATACATATAGTGGGAAAAATACGTATTGTGTTGAAATGAAAATAGAAAATATAAAAAAGATAAAAAGTAAGATTAAAATTTTGAACATTGAATTTGGGAACATTTGTTCGTAGAATGAACCAGTGAAGATAATTAATATGGAAGTAATTCCAAAGAATAATGTAAGTCCAAGCCAAGGTAATATTGTCTGTAATAATTTTTTCCAGAAACCAGAAAGAAAATCTTTAAGATTTAAATTATTATTATCTATTATTCTTCTTTGAAATAAAGTAATTGTGAATGTGGTGGGAAAAAAATTAACTATTGACAATAAAAATAGATAAAAGAATATTACAGGAAAGAAATTTTGTTTTAATAGTTTATAATTATCAAATATTATGTTGTTTGAATATATAAACATAAATAAAAAAACTGGATTTATGGATGAAATAAGAGAAGCTACAATAGTCAAGTTTATATTTTTCCACCATTTTACTATTGCATTTTTTAAAATTCTTAATATCATAGAAACTCCTTAGTATATTATTTTAATAAAAATTTTTACTAAAATCAAAATATTGAGAGTTTTTTATGAAATTATGGGGGACTTATTTTAAGTAAATGAGTAGGTATGATAAAAAATGGAGGCAGGGGTAGGGGGCAGGGGGTGGGATTATTTAAGCTATCCATTCTACTCCGCTAAAATAGTTGACAATATATTAGTGAATTTATATAATAAAACAAATGAATAATGGGGGATTGATATGGCTAAACAGAATAATCTATCACTTTTATCTTTTCAGAAGATTTATTCTACTGACACAATATG
>JAOACQ010000059.1 GCA_026417755.1 Brevinematales bacterium
AGATGTGTATAAGAGACAGGGGTATTAGGAGTAGGATCTTCATAGCTATACCCTGCATTCGTTATTAAGTTCATATTTTCTGCTGCTGCATCATCACTCTTTACAGCCATGCTATCATCGCCAGTATACAGGAAAGCATTATAAAGCAAGCTATCAACACAATTATTAAAATCAACACCATCAGTTTCATTCCATTCATCAGCAAGCCTATTGTTGATAACCTTGTAATTGCTTATCACTACATTACTACTTCTGTATGGCATAGTATTCCAAAAACGAGAATCTATTGATAAAATACCTTCTATAAGAATATTTGCAGAGTTTTCCATTTTAACATTGAACATTTTGTTAGCACCAATTATTACACCATTACCATCTATAATACCTCTACCAAAAATTTTGGCATTTGTTGCGTTATAGAAATGAATAAAACCTCTACTACACCATTCGATCTTTGTAAACTGAGCCGGATGACTTATAAGATCTCCTGGTTTATTACTACAGTTCAATATTGCTCCCTCTGCAAGATAAATAGAAGCTGAATTTGAGATAATGAGGGCTTTAGTACTATATATTCCTGGTGGGAAATATAAAATTTTCCCCTGACTTGCTGTATTATCAATAGCTGACTGTAAAACTGAAGTAATAACGGTTTTACCCGTATTATCAACTCCTGAATAACTCATAATATTTACAACATTTGGGTCACCTAACTGAGGTGGATTAACTTCCTTTGGATCAATTAATATAAAAAGTTTCTCCTTATCAGGAATTTGAAGAACAAGATAAGATGCTTCACTAACATTAAAGCTGAGTTTGTTTCCGGTTTTTGAAGCACTAATACTCTTGCTTTTCGGCCCAAGATTATAGGTAGTAAAATCTCCATTAACTTCGACCTCTACAGCACAGCCACTATTGGGATAATCCAGCCTCACATAGTTAACAGGTATATTAAACTTCGCAATCCTTTTAACAGGAACATCTACACCATTCACTTTTACCTTGTAAGACCAAATTGGTTCACTTGAACTACTCCCACCACCACTAGGTCCACCACTATTTGAAGCTGGAGTTGTAGAACAACTTGATATAGTTATAAGAAATAGCCCCGTTAAAGCATATTTCAACCATCTAAACATAAATTTACCTCCCATTAAAATTAAAATAAGACATTCCAGCAACTCCTCCTTTCTCAAAAGAATTGCTGGAATTTTAAAAATTTTTAATTAGCAAAATAATTTGAGATATATTTAAACTCAAAATCTTATTTATTTGATACAACAATCTTACCAATATAAAAAGTAATATTTGCAGCTGCATTAGCTACAAACTGTATTCTTACCTTTGACATATTTGTCCAGTCATCAGGATTATTGGCAAAAGGAGCATAGTCAATAAAACCATTGAGAGGATTTGAATCAGTCTTAACCTTAACAAGTGCCTGTCTATTTATCCAGCTACCACCAGTTATAGAAGAGGCCCACCATCCAGAATAAATTGGGGTATAGCTTGGAACTTCATAGAAAGCAAACTGAACACCTTGTCTATAATTTATTGAAGCTGGTTCAACATAGATATCAAAGTCCATTATGAAATTCTCTCCACTCATATTGAGTGACTGACTTAAATTCCACTGTGCTTCCACAGCATAATTCCCCCCATCAGCTACAGCGGTTGCATTTATCATAACACAATCCTTTCCACCTATATTGGTAAGAGTTCCACTACCACCTACATCAGTCCCTTTCGCAAGGAAAAACGAGGACGTAAGATTTACATTCTCCACTATAGGACCAGCTGAGCTACTTGAACTTGAAGAAGAAGTGCCCCCTCCTGAACCCGAACCTGTAGCAGATGGAGTCTGAGAACACGCAATAACTATGAAACTAGTCAAAAAAACAACAAAAAATTTATAATTCATCTTATCCTCCTTTACTTTTGAATATTTGATACAACTATGTTATCAAGATAGAATTCTACAGGCATTCCAGGCGATGTTCCTGTTTTTGGTGAAAATTGAAATCTTATTTTGTTCATACCAACCCATCCTCCAGGATTATCAGAAAAACCAGAATATGTTATAGAAATAGTATCAACATTTGTATAAATTGTATTCCAGCTATTAGGCGTTGCTCCATATCCAGCGGAGTATATTGGTGTATAACCCGGGACCTTCCAGAAAGAAAATTGAAAACCGTAAAGATTAGCCACATAAGTAGCGGGAATATAATAATCAAAAGATATTACAAAATCCTCTCCCGACATATCTACCGGTTGGGCTAAATCAAATTGGATTTCCACACTATGAGAAGCTGGTTGGGCATATGAACTCGATGTTTGTCCACTTATCTTAAAACATTTTCTACCAGCAAAATCTACAACAGATGGAGTTACAGTTCCAAAAGCCGTATAATAACTGGAAGGAACCTGACCATTTTCAAAGTCAAGATTCAATGCTACAACAGGAGTAAAAACACTGCTTGTACTTGAAGAAACACTGCTTGTACTTGAAGAAACACTCCCTCCACTGCTACCCCCGCTAGATGGCTGAGAAGAGCACGACATTAATACTAAGAGTAAAATCATTAAAGCTCCATAAAACTTCATATTTTAACCTCCTTTATAAAACAAATATTTTTAACACGTGTTTATATCTTTATTATATCTTGCAAAAACTATACCAAAATTTTAAACACGATTTTCAACTTATTAAAAACAAAACAATTAACTATTTTAAAAAATTATTTTAAAAAACAATTTTGTGCATTTTGCACATAAAAACGTGTTTATATTGCACATTTATATGTGCAATATTTACATAAAATTTTTAAATTCGTGTTCAAAAAAATCTCTCGACCTTTAATTGCAAAACACTTTTCTTTTAAGTATAATTAAAGTTGAGGGAAAGGAATGGGTATTTTTAAACTTACTACAGACATAAAGCCTTCTGGTGATCAACCAGAGGCCATAGAAAAATTAACAGAAAACTTTTTATCCGGTCATAAAAGACAGGTGTTACTTGGTGTAACTGGAAGTGGTAAGACTTTTACAATGGCAAATGTAATAGCCAATCTTAATGAACCAACTATAGTTATGTCACACAATAAAACACTTGCAGCCCAGCTTTATAGAGAATTTAAAGATTTTTTTCAGGATAATGCTGTTGAATATTTTGTCTCCTATTATGACTATTATCAACCTGAGGCTTATGTGCCACAAAAAGATTTATACATTGAAAAAGATGCCCAGATAAATGATGAAATTGATAGAATGCGTATTTCAGCTGTAGCTTCTCTTATGGCAAGAAAAGATGTCATAATTGTTGCCTCCGTCTCCTGTATATACGGACTTGGTGCACCAACAGATTATAAAGAGCTTATGCTACTTTTGGAAAAGGGTCAGCTTATTTCAAGAGAGGATGTTATAAGACATCTTATAAAAATTCAGTATGAAAGAAGCGATTTTGATTTAACGAGAGCCGCTTTCAGGGTTAAAGGAGATACTATTGACATTCACACTGCATATTCAAGAGAAATAGTGAGAATAGAATTTTTTGGCGATGAAATAGACTCTATTCAAAGGCTTAATTTTTTTACACTCAATCTGATTGAGAAACTTGAAAGAATAGTTATCTACCCAGCAAAATTATTTTTAACCACAGAGGATAAATTAAAACTTGCTATAGAATCTATAAGAGAAGAATTATCGATGAGGGTAAAAGAACTTAAAGCAATGGGAAAAGAGCTTGAAGCCTATAGACTCGAAACAAGAACAAATTATGACATAGAAATGCTTGAAGAGCTTGGTTATTGTAATGGTATAGAGAATTATTCCAGACATTTATCTTTCAGAAAGCCCAAAGAACGTCCTTTTGTCCTTTTTGACTATTTCCCTGAACATTTTTTGACGATTATAGATGAATCTCACCAGAGTATTCCTCAGATAAAAGGAATGTATAGGGGAGATCAGTCAAGAAAACAAACCCTTGTAGACTTCGGCTTCAGGCTTCCATCAGCTCTTGATAATAGGCCTTTAAGATTTGAGGAGTTTGATACCCTACTTGACAAGGTTCTATATGTCTCTGCTACTCCGGATGAATATGAGCTATCTGTTTCAACTGCTGTAGTTGAACAGATAATAAGACCAACCGGACTTGTCGATCCAGAAGTAGAGGTTCGTCCAACATATGGGCAGATAGAAGATATTATGCTTGAAGTAAGAAAACGAGTCGCAAATGGCGAAAGAACAATTATAACAACTTTAACTAAAAAAATGGCTGAAGATCTTACAAAATTTTTAAGTGAAAATGAAATAAAAGTGACCTATCTTCATTCTGAAATAGAAACAATAGAAAGAGTAGAGATCTTAAAAAACTTAAGACTTGGAAAATTTGATGTTTTAGTTGGAATAAATCTTTTAAGAGAAGGGATTGATTTACCTGAAGTTTCACTTGTTATAATACTTGATGCAGACAAAATGGGATTTTTACGTTCTAAAACTTCACTTATCCAGATAATAGGTAGAAGTGCAAGAAATGTAAATGGCAAAGTTATAATGTACGCTGATAATATAACCGAAGCAATGAAAGATGCAATCAAAGAGACAGAAAGAAGAAGACAACTTCAAATAGAATACAATAAAAAACACAACATTACCCCCAGAACTATAATAAAAGAAATTCACGATATTCTTGAAAGAAAAAATATAGAAACCGAAACAGAAGATAACAGACTTGAAGAATATAAAAGAAAATTTGTGGATAAAGATGAGCTTATCAAAGAACTTGAAAAACTTATGTTTGAATATGCTGAAAATCTGAAGTTTGAAAAGGCCGCTCTGGTAAGAGATGAGATAAAAAAACTCTCTGAAATATATTCAAAAAACAAAAAATCTTAATTTCTTTAAAAATTGATTTTATTCTTAAAGTTTTTCATAATATAATTATGAATAAGATTGTTTTAATTACAGGTGCATCAAAAGGGCTTGGATATTTTCTTGTAGAAAATTTTCTTAAAAAAGATTATATTGTTCTTGCCACTTATAGAAGGGATGAAGAATTACTTAAGACAATAAATCACCACAACTTAAGATTGTTTCAAATGGATGTTAGTGAAGAATCATCAGTAAAAAACTGTTTTGAAGAAATTAGAAAAATTTATTATAAAATAGATATCATCGTTAATAATGCCGCTATCTATCTTGAGGGTAAAAAACCAACCCCACCGATCACGGATATAGATATAGAAAATGTCATTACCACGTATAATGTTAATGCCGTTGGTGCTTTAAGAGTTTTAAAATACTTTTATCCTATGGTTTTGAAAAGTGAAGACAAACTGATAATAAATATTTCTTCTGAAGCAGGAAGTATTGCAGATTGCTGGAGAGACAGGGAATTTGGATATTGTATGTCAAAAGCAGCTTTAAATATGCTTACAAAAATTTTATCCATCTACGGCAAAAAAGATAATGTGAAGGTATTTAGCATTCATCCAGGTTGGATGAGAACCGATATGGGTGGTAAGGAAGCAGACATTTCTCCAGAAGAAGCAGCTATAGGAATAGTCAAATTTGTTTCATCTCCTGCTGCTAACCATGAGTTTTATGATTATACCGGCAAACCAATGAATTGGTAGCCTACATCGACTCATAAATAAGTTTAAGAAGCAATGTATCTCCTTCTATATTTGGGCTTTCGCATACCAATACTCCACAAATATTATAATCTTTAAGACATTTAAGAAATTCCCTTATCTTAAAATCACTTTTTCTAATGTTAAGATGGCTTATTTCTCCTTTGTCAGAATATTTTATCCCTGAAACATGGATATGCATATCTTCCAAAGCTTCTTCTCCAAGCTCATTTTTAATTTCTTCAAATACTTCTGCAAATTCTTCATAAGTATTGTGTTTTCCATATCTTGCATGAAGATGTGCAAAGTCTATACAGGGCATTATATTACAGCCGATTTCTTTTGTAAGTTTTAACACCTCACTTAAAGACCCAAATTGTGTTTTTTTCCCCATGAGTTCAGGTCTTATCCATACTTTTAAGGCCTCTTTTTTTGCAATATCTGCTATTTCCTTAAGCCTTTCTTTCACTATAGGATAAACTTCTACTGGTTTATTCCCCATATAATAGGCAGCATGAAATACAATACTATATCCCCCCATCGCATCAAGCATTCTTGCTGTATTTAAAATATGATTATAACTTGAAGTAACTTTTTCTTTTTCGTTGGAATACAAATTTATATAGTATGGAGCGTGTGCAGTCAAGGTAAGACCAAGTTCTTTTGCAATTTGTCCATATTCTTTTGCTCTTACATAATCAAGATGAACACCTCTCACATACTCTATTTCCATACCATCAAGCCCCATCTCCTTTATTCTCTTTAAGCCATTTTCTATAGATTTTTTCCCTTTTGTGGAATATGGTATCCCGGGTGTAAGAAAGCATAGTTTATCCATTTTTTTCTCCATTGTATTTCTTAATAAGTTCTATAAAAAACGATTTATCTGGATAAAACTTTTCCATAGATAAAAAAATGTCTGAAGAAGAAAAAAATTTGTAACTTTTGATTTTATCTTCATTTTCTGGAATTTTAATTTTTGTCAGATTTTTTTCATCTGTTTTACATATAAATCCAATTTTAACAACATGTCTTTCTTTCCCTTTATTTATGTATTCGTCTACAAAACATAGGTCTGTAACCTTTACATTTTTAAGACACAATTCTTCTTTTAGTTCTCTTATTATACAATGCTCAAATTTCTCCATAAATTCAAGATGCCCACCAGGTAAAACCCAATATCTCTTATAATTTTTCTCATGTTCTATCAGTAAAAGTTTCCCCTCTTTATTGAATAAAATAGCTTCAAGCCTTATTTCAGTTTCCATTTTTTCCTCATATTTTATTAGGAATATTAACTGATAAAGTATAGATAAAAATATTGTTTTAGTCAAAATAATTTATTTTAAAAATAAATTTGAAAAATTTATATACTATAAGTATTTACTTTTTTTGATTTTTTCATTAAAATATAATGTCAATTATATGGAGGAACAATAAATGCAACTTAAGTTGCTTCATAGAATATCTGATTATGAATGGTTACTTCCAAAACATGATAAGATGAATGTTGATGTATATATAGTTGGAAGTAAAAAAATTATTGAAGAAATGGATGACAATGTTTATAATCAGGTAAAAAATGTGGCATCCCTCCCCGGAATAATTGATAAAGTTGCATTGCTTCCAGATGCTCATTCTGGTTATGGGTTTCCAATAGGTTGTGTAGCAGCTTTTGATAAAGAAGATGGTATAGTTTCAATTGGAGGAGTTGGTTTTGATATAAATTGTGGTGTCAGATTAATTACAACCAATCTTATCTATCAGGATATAGAAAAAAAAGTAGAATCAATAATAAAAGCATTTTACAAAAAGATCCCCGCAGGAGTAGGAGCAAATGGAAAAATAAATCTCACAAAAAAAGAGCTTAAGGATGTTATAGAAAAAGGAGCCGAATGGGTTATCAAAGAGAGAGGAATGGGTAAAATTGAAGAACTCGATTATATAGAAGAAGGTGGTTGTGTAAGTGGTGCTGATTTTTCTGCACTTACAGAAGAAGCTCTC
The DNA here is from genome assembly GCA_026417755.1 of Brevinematales bacterium. Lineage (GTDB taxonomy): Bacteria > Spirochaetota > Brevinematia > Brevinematales > JAOACQ01 > JAOACQ01. Next base: position 7,638 of record JAOACQ010000059.1, read on the forward strand.
GCAAGGGAAAAAAATCAACTTGGAACACTGGGTTCAGGAAATCATTATCTTGAATTACAGGTTGTAGAGGAGGTTTTTGATATTGAGAGGGCTAGAGTTTTTGGACTTTTCAAGAATCAGGTAGTGGCAACTTTGCATTGCGGTTCAAGAGGTCTCGGGCATCAGACAGGTGTTGACTTTATGAATATTTTTGCCAAAGCTATTCATAAGTATAAGATTTCAATCAAAGATAAAGAGTTGATTTATGTCCCTGCAACCTCTCCTGAAGGAAGGAGATACTTTGCAGCTGTCCAGGCGGCTTCAAACTTTGCATTTGCAAATAGACAGGTTATTTCATATCTTGTAAGTGAAGTTTTGAACGATGTTATTAAAGATGTTGATACAAATACAATGTACGATATAGGGCATAATACATTAAAAATTGAAACTCACAAAGTTGGCAATGCAAAGTTGCCACTTCTTGTTCATAGAAAGGGCAGCACCAGAAACTTTGCGGGTAAATCACAGGTTGTGCCTAAACCTTACCAGTTTACAGGCCAGCCTGTTATAGTTGGTGGTTCCATGGGGACAGCAAGCTATGTTCTATGCGGTAAAGAAGAATCTATGGAGAAAACTTTTGGCACTACTATCCATGGCGCTGGGAGAACAATGTCTAGGCACAAAGCAAGAGAAAGTTTAAGCTATGAAGAACTCGAAAGAGATTTGTTAAAAAGAGGCGTCTTTCTTAAAACTAAAAGTAGAGAAGGAGCCTTAGAAGAATCACCAATAGCGTATAAAGATATTGAAGAAGTTGTAAATACAGTTATTAAAAGCAATCTTTCTCAAAGGGTGGCAAGATTACGACCTCTTGGGGTGTTGAAAGGATAAAGGGGTTTTTTTTGAGAATCATTATACTTTTACTCTTGTTTGTTAATTTACATGCTTATCAGCACTATAAAACTGCTGTTCAGAGTAATGATGTTATTACTATATCAAATTATATAACAACTTATAATCTTGACATAAAGAACGTTAGACATAAATTTTATTTTTTATACTATCAGAATACCAATCGTTTTTTTGTTCATGAGCTTATTCCTCCTTCACCCAAAGGTATTGTCTTTTTCTTTCATGGATATTTAAGTCATTCTGGATTATTTTGGGATTTTTATAAATATATGCTTGATAGAAATTATCAGATTGTTGCTGCTGATCTACCCGGACACGGACTTTCCGATGGTGATAGAACTGCTATCGATGATTTTTCTACATATGCTGAAGTGGTTTATGAAACTTATCTTAAAATTCAAAAGGATGGAAATGGCTTACCTATTTATTTTGTAGGACATAGCACTGGTTGTAGTGCAATTTATGAATTTATATATAGTTATAATGTCTATCCAGAGAAAGTTGTTTTTGTAGCCCCACTTGTCAGAATAATTTTCTGGGAAATGGCTTCCTTTGGTTACAATCTTTTTGGCAATAATATTAAAACCCTGCCCAGATTAAGAAGGAATACTTCACAAGATAGAAACTATATAGATTTCTTGTTTAATAAAGACCCTATAAGATACGATTATGCCGATGTTAGCTGGTTTAAAGCTACCCTTATCTGGAACGAAAGGATTGCAAACTATTCTGTTATCACAAATGTAAATCTTCTGATAATTCAGGGTGATAGAGATGAAGTTGTTGAATGGAGATATAATACAACCTTTCTCACAAACAAATTTTATCATTCTGATATATATATAATCAAAGATGGCAGACATGATTTGTTAACAGAAAGAGATGATATAAAATACGCTGCCTTTAAAGAAATAGAAGATTTTTTCAAAATTTCTCATATTAAATAAAATTTCTATTGACAGAATTTTTTTGTTAATCTAAAATATTTATGCACTATAGTGCATATTGACTTTTTGAGGAGGATTGGTTTATGAAATATGTTTTGTTTTTTTTAATGCTTGTTTTACCTTTATTTGGTGTTGAAAAAAAAGAAATTGTTTTAACTGAACCATCTTTTACAAATTTTCAGTCAAAAAATATACCTCTTTCTATGGAATTAAATTTCTGGAATACGGAAACCTATAAGGGAAAAACATTTCTAAAGTATGATCCGTCAATTGACACTATTGAATTTTTTGCTGAATTAAGTGATATCAAGCAAAAAAATCCTTCTGGGTGGGTTTTAGGTTACCCCGAGGTATTTTATGGTTTTAAACCATGGGTATCTAATGGGCTTTCTATAGACAAGTGGAAACTTCCAGAACAAGTTAAGGATTTACAAAATATTGTATTTAAGTTTGGATATGAAATCTGGTATAAAGACAACCTTCCTATTAACCTTGCTATGGAAACATGGATTACAAAAGAAAAATATCCATCGTCTGTTAAAGAGGGTGAAGTTGAGATAATGGTCTGGCTTTATTATAACATTTTAGGCCCTGCTGGATTTAAAATCGGAGAGGTTGAGATCCCCATAAAGATAAATGGTAAAGAAAAAAAGATGAGCTGGGAAATATGGTATGCTAAGATGACATGGGACTATGTTGCTTTCAAACCTGTTATTCCTTTCGATAAAGCAGTAGTAGAAGTGCCCATAAAACCTTTTGTTTCAAAGACAAGAGAAATTTTAGCAAATTATTCAGAAAGAGTTAAAGTAAATGATTTCGACAAAATGTACTTTGAAGTCTGGGAAGTTGGAACAGAATTTGGCAACCCACAAACTACAAATGCAACCTTTGGTTACAAATTCTTTGGGATCGATGTGATAAAAAAATAATAAAACTTTAAAAATCTATCCCAATAAACCAAAAACTATTCCACTTTCTGCTATCTGGAAAACCCGTTCCATCGTAAGGAGCCGCAAGATCATAGAAAAGCTTAATGTTTTCTGTAAGTATGAGCCTCAAACCTATACCAAAACTATTCTTCAAATCTTTAAAATGAAAGATCCCATCTTTAACTTCATAAGCTGTAAAATCTCTTCCCCAATTAAAAGCACTTCCACAGTCATAAAATATACTCCCCCATATTGTTGGCATTCTCAAAGGAATAGGAAAACCAATCTGCCAGTAAGTAAGAAGAGGAAATCTGAATTCAAGATTTATAAGAAACATTGTATTTCCACTGAAAGCAAATAAATCATAACCTCTAAGAGAATTAAATCCTCCAAGATAAAAGTTGTAATCCATTTCATCTCTCCCAATTATTTTTCCAGCAGTAAACCTTGTTGCTATACTATAACCCGGAAATATAAGAAAATAATTCCTTAAATCAGCTATCATCTTTGTATAAGATAGTCCATTACCTAATAAATCAAGTGATTGCTCAATCGATAGTAACATTCTTATTCCATCTACAGGACCTGTATAATCTGAAAGTGTTGTATCATGAACAAAGTCCAAAGTGATTGTATTTTTTAATTTTGAATCTAAATCATAAGAATATGTTTTGGTTTCAGGATTATAAGAAAAATTTTTAATATAATCAAAATTTCTTATCCCTACTCTCAGATCTATTCTATTAAAAGTGTTAAATGGATAAGAATAAAGCCCATATACTCCATAAGTTTTAAAATAAGATTTTTCTATCTCGAAAAAATTGCGAAAGGTATAAAATTCATAAAAATAGTTGCTGTAATGAAAAATCCTAAAACCTATGTTATATCTATATTTAAGGTAACTATATGCAAAATCTACGTTTATATTGTTTACATAATTGTTCTGAAAGAATAACCCACTATCAAGCCACAGTGAATACCTATGATTACCTAACACATCACTTAAAGAGGTTATACCTACAGCTCCAAGACCAAGCATGCTGTTAATGGCAATGCCTCCTACTAAATAATCCATAGATATATCGATAGAATAGTCTTTTATTTTTATATTATTAGCCTCATATTCTTTCTCTTCAACGGCATTAGTAAATTTTTCAAATTTAAAAGAATTTTCTATATTTGTTAAAGATGGATTATATTCATAAACTTCATGCTTACCACCTTTATAAATAGCAAAAAAAATCTTCCCGTCAGTTGAGATAGAAGGTGTTTCTATTTTGCCAATTGGAGTTAATTCTCTATATAGTATTTGTTTCTTTAAATCAAATATAAAAAGCGATGGAAAAGCTTCTTTTGAAATAAAAACCAAACGATCATCTTTAACAGAAGGATTTCTTATATCTTTATTGATGCTTAAATATTTATCAACTTTTTTATCATTAATTGAAAGAAAGTATATATTTATATTATTCATTCTGTCGGAAGTAAAAACTATATTATCATCATCTAAAAATCTTGGTTCATTATCAACATATTTATCTTCTGTAAGATTGATTAATTTTTTTGTTTGGATTTCATACAAATAAATATCACTTTGCTGATTGTTATCAATAGCAGAGAAGACTATTTTTGTACCATCCTTTGAAATATCAGGAGATTTTACTATACTGAATGGCAAATCTATCTTTTGTGCCTTCATTTTGTTAAGATTATATATATAGAGTTGATTTTTCCCACTCCCTCTTGTAATAAAAACTGCCTCTTTATTTCTACTAAGTCCTATATGATTGTCATCATCATATAGGAATTCAAAAAATTCTTCACTTCTATATGTTGAAATCAACCTCTTTGTCTTATTTTTTTGTTTGTCATAGAGAACCAGTGAAGGGGTAAATCTATTTTCAGTAATGAGTAAAAAATTCGTCCCGTCAACATCAACCGGAGAAATAGCATATTTTTTATCGCTTTTAATTAATTTATAACCCTTAAGATCTATAACAGAAAGGTTGATATAATTGGTATAATATCTCCCTCTCAAAAAATGAAAAAATTCTTCATTAATTTCTTTCAACTCTTTACCAGTAAATTTCTTTAATGACTTTTCAAAATTTCTTGATTCGACTATATCTTTTGTTATTTTTTGTATGGTTTCATTCCCGTAATTGTTTGATAGAAAATAATAAAAAATCTGCCCTTCTTTGTAGATATAAAAATACTTAGCGGGAGAAAGAGAAGACAAATCAGATAATTCCATAATTGAAGGTAAATTGCCATTATAAAGAGCCTCAGAAATAATATTTTCACACTCTGCATCAAGTCCTATCGAGTTAAACTCAGACCCACCTTCTATAAACCAAAGAGGTACATCCAAATTTCTCATTGAATATATATTTGCCTCACCTTTTCCCCAAAAATAAACTTGAAATGCGTGATTCAACTCATGGGCAAATAAATGATAAAACTCATTATAATCAGGAGAGTAATAAATAACCACTCTTCCCTTCAGAAATTCTGTAAATCCTTTAACCTGAGAAGAAGTCATATCTAAAATATTATTTTGTAAAAAGGCATTGAAATCTGGAAAAATCAAAATCTTAATCTTTATAGGAGGCTTGTAATCATATGTTGTCGAATGTCTGATATATATTTCATCTCCAATAGAAGCTATTTTATTTGATAAAAAAAGTATGGTTGAAGGAACATATATTTTAAGGTTTTTAGTTTCAATAATTTTCCACTCATAAGGAGTATAAACAACTTTATTTTTTCCAAAGCAGAAAGCATTTTCACTGGATAATAAAATTAATAATATAAAAAATATTTTTTTCATACTTAATCAATTAATCTTTTTTTAATCCCCTTAATACCAAGATAACCAAAAACAGTAGAAATGATTATAATATAAAGTATATCAAAAGTAAAATATTCCCACCTTGAAAATAAAATTGCTCTTGAAAGTCTTATTGAATGTGTTAATGGAAGAAGTTCAATTATAGGTCTTAAAAAATCAGGAAATTGGCTTAAAGGGAAAACAGTTCCGGAAAAGAAAAACATAGGAGAAAGAAAACCAGTGGTGTAGAAACTGAAATTATCTATACTTTTGATAAATGAAGTTACAAAAAGACTTATCCCAGCAAACATAAAACCTGTAAGAAAACCCACAATTGGGATAATAAAAACAAGAGGTGTCTTAAACACCCCAATAATAGTAAAAACTATAAGAACTGCAAAAGAAAAGAAAAAGCCTTTAGTTCCTGCCCATAGCATCTCACCTAAAAGTAGATTTTCCACAGATATTGGTGCCGATATTATTCCATCATAGGCTTTGTCAAACTCAAGTCTTATAAATGTTCCATAAGAGCATTCAAATGCGGCTGTCATCATTGAAGTAGATACAAGCAAGGCACTACCAAGAAATTCTAAATAAGGAATACCATCAAGCTCTTTTATAAAAGCACCAAGCCCTACCCCAATACCACCAAGAAATATCAGTGGTTCAAAAAAAGGTTCAAATCCATTGCTTAAAAGATTTTTTGTATAAACTCTCATAAATCTATACCATACGCTGAAAAGCCTCTTGAAAAGATTTGGAAGATTATAACATTTATTCATCAAGTTTTCTCCCTGTAAATTTAAGAAATAAATCTTCAAGATTTGATTGTCTTAAAATAAGATTATCAACTCCAAAAGAAGTAGAGAATTCTTTTAACCGCATCAAATCATTTGAAAAAAATCTTGTAATTTCTCCAAAATTTTCACTTCTGAAGTGATGTTCCTTGTTATGCTTGTACAAGTTTGTAGGTATCTCAAGAACATAATTTTCTATATTTTCTGAAATTAATTTCTTTGGGTTTCCCTCAATAATCTTTTCACCCAGATTCATAATTGATATTCTATCACAAAGTTGATATGCCTCATCCATATAATGGGTAGTAATAAGAATTGTAACCCCTTCCGCTTTAAGTTTTCTAATCTTATCCCATATTGTATGTCTTACCTGTGGGTCAAGACCGGTAGTAGGTTCGTCAAGTATTAACAATGATGGTTTATTAAGCAATGCCCTCGCAATTGTAAGCCTTCTTCTCATCCCACCGGAGAGTTCTCTTATTTTTACATTTCTTTTATCATTAAGTTCCATAAAATTAAGAAGTTCTTCAATACGTTTAAGACTCTCTTTCTTTGCAAGTCCAAAATACTTTGAAAATATGTATAGATTTTGAAGCACAGAGAGCTCATAGTCAAGATTATCATCCTGAGGAACAATCCCAGTAAAACATCGGATTTTTATATCATCTTTAAGAGGGTTAAGTCCAAAAACAGATAACTCTTTATATTCAATTGAATATTTTGACTTACCATAAATCGTTTTCATTAATGTCGTTTTACCCGCTCCATTTGGCCCAAGTAGCCCATATATTTCACCCTCTTTTACTTCTAAACTTACATTTTTTAAAGCTACAAAGTTTCCATATTTTTTACTTAAGTTTTCTATTCTTATGATTTCTCTCATTTTGTTTCCTTTGGTTTTGGAAGATTCCATTTGAACTTAATAGCAAACATTCGTCCAATAAATATTAGAATTATTACACTATAAATTATAATCATTTTATTAAGAAAAGTGAATTTTACAAGAATATAATAAATCAAAGACCCGATTATTGCAAAAGAAGCATAAACATCTTCTTTAAGTACAAATGGTGTTTCACCTACAAGTATATCTCTAAGCATCCCCCCGGCAACTCCAGTTAAAGTTCCCATTATTATAACCCCAAAAACACCAATGTTAGCATCCATCCCCTTATCAGCCCCAATTACAGTGAAGACAGCAAGCCCTAAAGCATCAAAAAGCTGTATTAAAAAGGAAAGTTTCTCAATTTTTTTTACAAAGAAGTATGGAATAATAGAGGCTAATAGAGCAAAAAGAAGGTCCTTTTCATTTTTAAGTATAAGTGGAATTTGATTAAGTAAAATATCCCTTATAATTCCTCCACCGATAGCAGTAATCATACCCAAAACAATTATACCCAGTAGATCAAGAGAGTATTTTATCCCTTTCATCGCTCCTGAAATAGCGAAGGCTATTATACCTATAATATTAAGAATAGCTAAAAAATCATTACTCACTTCAAAATCCCTCTTTAATTATAGAATAAATGATTCACAAATGCAAAATTTGATTTTATTGAGGTTTGATGTTAATTATATATTCGTAATATTTACTTTTATATGAATCAGTTTTATAATCTTAATACCGGAGGTTAATATGAAGAAGTGGTTTATTTTGCTCTTTTTATTTTCATTTGTTTTTGGAGCCGAACCTTCATGGGTTACAAATCCAAAAAAGGATGCAAAATTTTATTATTTTGTTGGATATTCAGAAGATATAGATACACTTGCAAATATTAAAGACAAGGCTTTCTATAATGCTAAGACAAAGATAGCCACAAGTATTTTTGAGGAAACTGAGGTTTCAAAAATATTTTCAACCTATGGAAATATTTCTGGGGATGTTGAGCTTCAGAGAAACTATACAGAAGAGATAAAGTCAAAAAGTACTGTTCAACTTACCGGAGTTGAGATAGAAGATTTCTACTATGAGGAAATTGACGATGACGGCTTAAAATTTTATAAAGTTTGGGTACTTGCAAAAATTAGCAAAACTAACTTTGAGAATGAAAGGAATAGAATACTTGCAGAACTTAAGAGAAAACTTGAACTCGTTGATAAAAATCTCGAACTTGCAGAAAGTGAGTTAAAAAATGGAAATATTATAGCTTCTCTTGATGCTTACTATACCGCAGCTTTAAGTTCTATTAAGGTTAAAGAGAGAAGAGATGAATTTGTGGTTTATATAAGTAAGATGACAAAAATATTACAGAATATTCAGATCGCTCCTTCTCCTGATAATCCAAAACAGATAGATAGTCTCAATGGGGGCAATATAAAGTTTAATGTTCTTTATCAAAACAAGGTGCCGATAGCAAATGCAAAGGTTAACTTTATTCTGAGAAATAATAAGGGTAATATTTCAAGGCAGGCTATCTCATCATCTGATGGAATAGTTAGTTGTAATATTGAATCTCTCTCAGATGTTAACAACAATTCTCTTGTTTATGCAAGACTTGCACTTGATTTTCCAGAACTTAGTGATCTTGAACCAGAATACAAAACTTTTTATAACACACTCCTTGATGCTGTTGGTAAAGTTAATTCCTCTTATACATTTTCCGTGATTTCTTCGAGGAACAAAAAACTTGCTACAACAGTTATAGCAGTTATAGAAGAGAAGAATAGCTATAAGATTCATAGAAATCTTACCTCTGAAGCACAAAGTATTTTAATTTCTAAAGGCTATAGTATAAAAAAATTTCCATCAGGGATTGATATTAATGATCTGGTTGAAATGGATAAAAATGAACTGAGTATTTTAGAACAAAATGGAATAAAACAGGCTTTAGTAGTTGTAGTAAGTGGTGAAGACCCTTTATTTAATGAGACATTGAATAGATATATTGCAAATTATAATCTTTCCTTACAGCTTATTGATGTCGCTAGTGGAGAGATTATAAACTCCAAAAGTTCAAGGGTTACAGTAACTTCAGCCACAGAAAGAGGAATTTCAACCTCATTTCTGTCCGTTATTTCAAGGGAATTAAAGAAATTGATAAAATAAAATGCTTGCAAATCTTCACACTCACAGTGAATATAGTTTTCTTTCTTCTCTTCTTGGTGTTGATAGAATTGTAGGTTTATCTGCTTATTATGGCTATAAGGCTGTAGGTTTATCTGATACTGTCTCTACTTTCGGATTTTTTAAACTTACAAGATTTTGCGAGTCAGAAAATTTAAAACCTCTTTATGGCGTTGAACTTTTTATAAAAACTCCAGAAAAAAATATATTTCCAGTTATTTTTTATGCAAAAAATAACGAGGGTTTAAAGAATATCTTTAAGCTAACAAGTTATTCCCAGAAAAACTTTTATGAAATTGGAAAATATGCCCTTCCTTTTGAAACAATTGAGGAGAATTCAAATAATCTTATTGTTCTGGTAGAAGAGGAAATATTCTACTATAAAGATGATTTTGCAACCTTAAAAAAGGTTATTAACAGATATAAAAAGATTTTTAAAGAAAACTTTTATACAGAGGTTAACTATACAGGTGCAAAAAAAGTTTCTATGTTAAAGGAACTGGTCGAATTGATCAATAATTTTGAGTTAAGAGCTCTCCCAACCTGTGAAACCAGATATCATAAAGAAGATAAAGTAGCCTTTGATTTTTTAAATTCAATGAGAGAAAAAAGTTTTTCAAGAAATGAAAAAGGAAAATTTTTTATAGGTAGTGAATACGACTATTCTTTCAAAACAAAGGAAGAGTTTGAAAAAATTTTTAAAAATCATCCTGATTACATCGATAATTTAAAAGAAGTTATTAATTCTATAGATGTTTGTTTTGATATAAAATCCCCAAAAACTTTTTCAATCAACTACAACAAGCCTTTAAGAGAAATATGTTTTGAAAAATTAAACTTATTTTTGAAAAACAAAAAAAACGTCAAAAAAGAAAGTTATATCGAAAGGCTTGAAAAAGAGTTAAAAATTATAGAAGAAAAAAAATTGGAAGATTTTTTCCTTCTTGCATTTGATATAGCAAATTTTTTAAAATCCAAAAGCATAGCTTACGGTCCTGCCAGAGGATCATCCGCTTCAAGCCTTGTTCTATTTTTACTCGAAGTAACAAAGATAGATCCTGTTAAGTATGACTTGCTATTTGAAAGATTTTTAAACCCAGCAAGAATTGAACTTCCTGATATAGATATGGATATTTGCTGGAAAAAGAGAAATTTGGTTTTTAATTATCTATTTGAAAAGTATAAAAATAGAATCGGACTACTTGCAACTATAAAGAGATTTTTTCCTTATGGCCTCATAAATGAATTATCAAAACACTTTAAGATCTCAAAAGAAAAAATGCGAACTATAAAAAGATTCTTCCCAAAGCGAATACATTTTTCTTTAATTGAACTTCTTGAAAAAAATGAAAAATTGCTAATGTTGTACTCCACAGATAATGAAATAAGAGAGTTTATTGATATTTTAATAAAAATTGAAGGATTACCACATCATTCTTCTGTTCACTCAGGAGGAATTGTTATCACTCCAGGCGAGTTAAATAACTTTTTTTCTTTTGAATTTTCAAGAAGTGGTGAGACTATTATTCAGGTTACAAAAGATGATATTGAACAAACTGGTTTTATCAAAATTGATATCCTTGGTTTAAGATATGTAAGTATTATCAATGAAACTATGCGTAAATTAAAATTAACTAAAATTAATTTGAATGATAGAAAAACTTTTGATTTATTATCTGAAGCAGACACTATAGGTGTCTTTCAACTAGAAAGCTATGGAATGCGTGAACTTCTTAAAAATATAAAACCGGATTCTATAAATATACTTTCAGATGTTATTGCTCTTTATAGACCTGGACCTCTTATTTCTGGTATGACTGATGAATATTGCAAAAGAAGAAAAACCAATTTTAAATACGAAGCAAAAAGAGAACTTGACCAGATACTCAAAGACACCAATGGTATTTTTATATATCAGGAACAAATCCTAAATCTTGTAACTAAAATTGCCTCTTTTGATTGGGATAAGGCTGATAAGTTCAGAAAGGCTCTATCTGATAAGAAAGTAGACATTATTGTTTCCATGAAAGAAGATTTTATTAAAGGTTGCAATAGAAACAATATTTCGGAAGATGAAGCAAAAAGACTTTTTTCTATTATTGTTGATTTTGGAAGTTATAGTTTTAATAAAGCACACTCTATTTCATATGCTTATAATGCCTATTTATGTGCCTATCTTAAAGCACATTATCCTTTTGAATATTTTATCAGTCTTCTTAACAATCATATAGGCTTTAATTCAAAGCTTCAGAGATATATTTATGAAGCAAAAGAAAAAAATATAGAATTTCTTAAGCCAGACATAAATAGATCACACCTCTTTTTTAAAAAAGAAGATGGAAAGATAAGATGTGGACTTTTAATAATTAAATATCTTGGTCTAAACCACGCAAAAAAGATAATTTCAGAAAGAAAAAACGGTGATTTTAAAGATTTGTTTGATTTTTGTTATCGTCTGAGAAAAGAAGGAATTAATGTAAGAACTATAGAATATTTAATTATGGCAGGATGTTTTGATTTTTGTGGTATCTCAAGGCAAAGTCTAATAGAAATTTTACCAAAAATTACAGAGAAAATTTCAAAAATATATAGCGAAGAAGAAAAGGGGGCAATTGAGCTTTTCAGCATTAAAGAAGAAATGAGTATTGAAAATTTTATAACATACCCAACAAAAAAAGAAAGTGATATGGACAGAGAACAAATGGAATTCAAGGCTACAGATTTACATATCTCACAACATCCTCTTCTTGAAAAAGTAAAGAATTTACAACTTGACAAGATAGAATACTTAAGTAATTTGAAATTTGCTTTTGTAGCTGGTGTTGTGGAAAAGGTAAAATGGAATGAAAAAAATGGTAAAAGATTCGCTTCTTTAATTATTTCAGATGAAACTGGTAGTATAAGGGCTTATATATATGAAAATTGTCTTATCAATTTTGGTGTAGCTATAAGTACTGGTGAAAGTTATTTATTTAAGGGACGGGTTAATAATTCTTGTTTTTTTATAGATGAAATATATAATATTTGATTTTTTCAGTTTTGTTTTTTAAAATTATCGTGTTAATTTTATTTTAAGGAGGAAATTTTTATGACAAAAACCTTGAGAAAGTTTATGTCTCTTTTTGTAGCATTTTCTATTTTTGCAGCTCCTGTAGTTGCTTTTTCTGCTGATGACGATTTTATTAAGGGGAAAACAGCTGGAGAAGCTGATGGTTCAAAAGCTGGACAATCCATGTATTTTTGGCTTGGTTGTTTATTGGGTGCAATAGGTCTTATTATTCCTCTTGTTAGTGACCCAGCAGTTCCTTCGGAAAATCTTGTTGGTAAATCCCAGTCTTATATTCAGGGTTACACAGAAGGATTTAAGACTAAAGCAAAAGATGCTAATTTTAAACAAGCTATGAATGGTTGTTTAGTTGGAACGGGGATAAGTGTAGGCATTTATGTTGCTGTTTTGGTTGTATCTTTAATGGCGGCTCCAAAATAAATATCAATATGGGGAGGTATTTCTCCCCTTTGTCTTTATTTTTAGCCTATAATGGAG
>JAOACQ010000071.1 GCA_026417755.1 Brevinematales bacterium
TATGGCAAATGCTTTTGGTATATTCCTTATGAGACAGTACATCAACTCTGCTGTCCCACTTGATCTTGTAGATGCCGGACGTGTGGATGGAGCCAGTGAGTTTGGAATATACTGGAGAATAGTGTTGCCACTAATTTCTCCAATTCTTGGTTCTTATGCTATCATTACCTTCCTTGGTAGCTGGAACTCTTATATGGGGCCCCTTGTTGTTCTGAGAGATATGGAGAGTTATACTATTCCGGTTGCTTTAGGTGCTCTCAAAGGGTTGCAGTCAGTTGATTATGGTGCTATAATGGTTGGGAATGTTATCTCTGTATTTCCATTGCTAATAGTATTTATCTTCTTCTCCAAAATGATTATTGATAAGGTTACTGAAGGAGCTTTGAAAGGATAGAATATTAAAGATAGAATAAAGGGGCAGAACTTTAGTTCTGCCCTTATTTTTTAAAGCCATTTTTTTATAATTTTAAGTAAGTTGTGCCAGATATTACAATTTTCAATTTTGAACGAATCGGCGTATTTGACAATTTCAAAAGGAGATATTTGGTTTAATTCATATTTTAGCTTTTCGATTAGAATTAAGTCTTTTATGGAAAGTAGTTTGAATTTTACTTTTCTTATAAGTTCTATATCGGGGTGTATTTCTTTACAAATTTTTCTGATATATTTTTTGGCTTTATTTTCTGAATCGGCAAATTCTTTAAGAAAGTTCCATTTTCTTGTAAGTTTTTGTGTTAGTTTTGTCCATAGTGAATCACTTTGTGGAAAAGCTATACCCATCGAATTTGCATCTTTGTATGTCCATATTGACCAGGAAATATTTTCTCTTTCAAAGACTTCGAGTGTTTCATCAAGTAAAATTTCAAGTAGCTTAATATAGTTTGTTCTGTAAGGAACACCTGTTTCACCACACCAGACAGGTCTATTTAGTCTATTTCTTATATCATCTAAGGATGTATTCTTAAGACTTGTTTTTAAGAAATCAATTCTTTCGTTTTTTGTCATCTTCTTGTACCTACCAAGATTTTTTTCCACATAAAAAAATGGATAAAAGTGTATTGAATAAGCTATTTTATGGTCTTCTGGAGGATCAAATTTTGTTGTATCATTTGCATAAAAATCCCCTTCAAGAAAAATAATATGATTTTTGTCATATTTTCTTATAGCTGATATAACTTTTTTGTAGAAATCATTTACAATCTTTCCAGAAATCTTTCTATGTTCTATTACTGGTTCATTAAGAATATCATAACCCAAAATAACAGCTTTATCTTTATATTTCTTCGCAATTAATTCCCATAATTCTATTATTTTTTTTTGAAAAATACCATAATGCCAGAATAAACTCTCACCTGTAAGGTTATCACTGTGCCAGTCGGGATTTTGTCCCCCCGGGGCTGTATGAAGATCGAGAATAACATAAATTTCATTTTCTTCACATATATCTATCACTCTATCTATTGACTTAAAGCCTTTTTCTAAAAAAATATCATTTTCATCATCATATAAATGATGATAGTTGAAAGGTAGTCTTATTGTATTAACTCCCAGTTGTTTAAGAAAAATTGCATCGTTTTCATTGAAAAAGCATTTTTCAAAATTTTCCCAGAATTTTTCTGCAATTTCAGATCCATAAATTTCTTTAAAAGTTTTTCTGATATTTTGTTCTATGCCAGGTATTTTTAACATAAAATGCTCAATATTTAAAAATGTTCCGAGCCCAAAACCTTTTATTTTAAATTGATTGTTTCCACAAATAAAATTTGTTTCTTTAATGTCAATCCACTTATCAATCATATTTGAACCTCTATGATTAATTTTAATGTTTTTTTGTTAATTGTCAACAAGATTTTTATTATCTTAAAAACCATTTGTTGTAGCAACAAGTTGTAAATAAAATCCAAAAAATTTGACAGAATATTTTACACTTTTTATAATAATTACAAAATAAAAAACTTAAATGAAAAATAAATTTATGAATTTTAAAATATTCAGTTACTTTTCACCAAATGTCCAGTTTTTACTATCAAACCTTTTGCTTCATTTCCTTTATATATATATATACTTAAGCCCCCCCTTTTTTTATATTTTATTATTAAAAGCTTGTCTTATTTCAAATATTAAAATTTATTTTAGTGGTTTCACATAAATTTCTGAAAAAGGGTAAAACAAAAAAAGTTAAACTTTATAAAAATTAAGAAGTTTTGGAGGAGATAAGTTTATGAAAATAAATAATTTTGTCAATATAAAAATTATGTTTATATTTTTATGTGTAGGTCTGACTCTGGCAACAACAAAGTGTGGTGGTACCACATCAAAACCAACTTACGATACAAAAACATTAAATATCACTTATTATTATCAGTCTACAGCTAACACTTGTCAAAGTGCCTGCATAAGAATGTATTTAGACTATAGATATACAAAAAAAGGTTTTATTTGGGATCCAAATCAAGCCAAAAGAGTTCCAGATGAGTCAACTGTTTACAATAAAATTCCACAACCAAGAACAATGGAAAATATTTGTTGGACTTTAAACTACTTTCTCTGGATGGGTGGTTACAACTATTCATATACATCCTTATACACTTATTCTTCAGAAAATGCCCTATTAAGACACCAGAAGTTATGTGTGGATAAAGATGAGCCAGTACTTGTGTTATTTGGGAAAAGTTCACCAATAAAGAACTACCATAATGTAATAATGTATGGCTACAGTATAAAAAAAGGTTCTTCGGAGATCTCTGATATTGATAAAATTTATTATCATGACCCATGGGAAGGAAGTGGACAGGAAGTTAAAAAAACTAGGTGGGATCTTTATACATCCCTTAAAGATGATAAAGATTATAACAGATACTCAATAAGCAAAAGTGGAATTTAGGAGGATACCCATGAAAAATTTTATTACTTTAGTTCTATTATTAACATCTTGTTCCTTCTTTAAGCCTGTAAACTTTGAAAATGAACCAGATTTCTTAAATCCAGACCAAACCAATTTACAAGTAAACATTATTTCTATTGAAGAAGGAAAGAAGTTAATCATAAAAGACATAATTGAAACTGGGTATGCTTTGCCAGATGGTATGGTATTAAGTCGATATCCATATATGAAAGATGTGGAATGGGGTCCCGTG
>JAOACQ010000075.1 GCA_026417755.1 Brevinematales bacterium
GTAATATTTTCTAACTCATTATTTTTTAAATTGAGTTTTGTAATTAATTCTTTTCCTTTTTCACATACTTTTTTCAAATTATCTTTTATCAAACTAAAGTCTTTTTGTTTACTTACAAAAGGACTATGTATTTTTTCCACAACTTCAAATACCTTACTAAACTCTTCAAAAATCTCAGTTAAATTATTTTTTTCTTTCATTATAATATTCTAATAATTTTAAAATAATTTTTCAAGTAGAAATTTTTTCATATTTTTTTTGACGAAGGTTAAATTATCATTTATAATAAATAAATGCTCTATTTTTTGGAGGAGATTATGAATTTTGGATTATTTATGCAAGCTGCTCCTGCCGGTGGTGCTCCTGCCGGTGGTGGAATGGCTCAGTTACTTTTGCTCGTTGGAATATTTGTAGTATTCTATCTTGTATTGATTTTACCTGAAAATAGAAGAAGAAAGAAACTTCAGAAGGAAATCAATGAAATGAAAATTGGAGATAAAGTTCTGCTAAGTGGTGGAATCTATGGCACTGTTGAGTTTATAGGTGATAAGACTATTTATGTGAAAAGTGCTGATGCAAAGATCGAAGTTTTAAAAGGTTCCGTTGTAGAAGTTATTAAAAAATAGTTACTGAATCTTTTTGGAGGTTTTTATGGGCAAGCTGGGGAAATTTGTTTTTCTTGTTTTGACAGTTGTATTTGGCTTATGGGTGTTAATGCCTACTATACAGTGGTATTTTTATATCCCTGAAAAAGATAAAGAGTTACTGAAAATCTCTCAGGATGAACTCGAAGTACAGAGTCCAGAAATTAAGAAAAAAGTTTTTGAACTCAAAAAAATAAGATCAAAAACTATAAGTCTTGGGCTTGATCTTCAAGGTGGAGTTAATTTAACTCTTCAGGTTGATGAAGAAGAGCTTAAAAAACAACTTTTAGAAAAATACGAAGATGAAGAAAAGGTTAAAGAGATTTTTGAGAAAGAAAAGGCCGAAGCTCTTGAAAGAGGGCTTGAAGTTTTAAGAAATAGAATGGACCAGTTTGGTGTTGCCGAACCAGTTATCAGAAAGACTTTTGAAGGAAGGATTTCTGTAGAACTTCCCGGTCTCAATAATCCCCAGCTTATCAGAGAAGCTTTAAATAAAGTCGGAAGACTTGAGTTTCATATAGTCGACGAAAAAGCTATGGAAGAACTTACAAGATTGGGTGCAACAGACAGATTTGGTTATGTTGTTTCAAGAGATAAGGTTCCAGAAAATTTCAAGATGCCCGAGGATTCTGACTGGTATTCATACTGGGAAAACGATGAGTATGGTATTCCAAAACTAAGAGGCTGGCTCTTATTAAAGAAAAAAGTTGAACTTGATGGTTCTATGGTTAAAGATGCTCGTTCAGATACAGACCCTTATGGTAAACCAATTGTCAGCTTTCAGATGACTGACGAAGGTGGAGATATTTTTGCTGAGGTTACTGCCCAGAATGTAAATAAAAGACTTGCTATAGTCCTCGACGGTAGAATAAAGAGTGCCCCGTCAATAAGACAGGAAATTACAGGAGGAAGTGGACAGATAACAGGGAGCTTCTCAATGGAAGAAACCGTCTTCTTAGCAAACATTCTTAAATCAGGAGCTTTACCTGTTAAACTCCAGGTTGTACAGGAAAGGATAATAGGTCCAACACTCGGAAAAGATTCAATAATTGATAGTGGTAAAGCTATGATTATAGGGTCTATTTTGGTTCTTGTATTTATGATTTTATATTATAAATTCGGCGGGATTGTTGCCTCAATTGCACTTGCTTTTAATATTTTCTATCTTCTTGCTTTACTTGCCGCTGTGAAAGCAACACTTACGCTTTCAGGTATTGCTGGTATTGCACTAACTGTAGGTATGGCCGTTGACGCTAATGTTATTATTTACGAAAGAATTCGTGAAGAAATGCGAAATTCAAGTTTGTTTAAACATGCAGTGGATAATGGCTTTCTTCATGCAAGGTCAACCATTCTCGATGCTAACATAACAACAATATTTGCCGCAGTAGCTCTTTATGTTCTTGGGACTGGCACAATCAAGGGTTTTGGTTTGACATTGTTATTTGGTATTATTGCTAATGTCTTTGCAGCTTTGTTTGTAACCAGATTCTTATTCGACAGCTGGCTTGATATTTTTAAACCAAAAAAGATCTTAATCTAAAGGGGAAATCTATGAATGAAAATAAACAGGATGTATTAGTTTCTGGCAAAATTTTTGAAAAAACTATACCTTTTTCAAGGCTTTTCAAGCTAAGTTTTATATCTCTCATAATTATTGCCGCAGGAATATATATGTATTTTATCAACAAGGGTTTCTATCTTGGTATAGATTTCAAAGGTGGTGTCAAAATAGAATGTGTTATAAAGAATAACGAAGCAAACATTAAAACTTTGAGAACTCTTTTTACGGAAAATAAAATAGAATCAGAAATAACAGTAGTTGGAAATCCGGAAGAAAGAGAATTTATGATTACCTTGCCTATCAAGAGCGGAGAAGACTTTGAAAAGATTATTACAGATACAATCAATGTTATGGAAACTAAATTCGGAAAAGGCAGTGTTGATGTAAGAGGAAGAGAAATAGTAGAACCTAAAGTTGGTGAGACTTTTGCAGGAAAAGCCATCCAGCTTCTTGTAGTTGTATCAATTCTTATATTGTTTTATATCCTTGTAAGATTTGATATATTTTATTCTTTTGGAGCTGTTGTAGCTCTACTTCATGATGCTCTTGTAATGCTTGCTTTTACACTTTTTTTAAAAATTCCTATAGATATTACCATTATAGCCGCTATACTTACTGTTCTAGGTTATTCTGTAAACGATACTATTGTGGTTTTTGATAGGATAAGAGAGCTTCATCTACTATCTCCAATGGAAGAATTTTCGCTGCTTATAGATAAAGCAACAACTCAAACCCTTAATAGAACAATTATTACGGCACTAACAACTATATTTGTATCAGTAGCACTTTATCTATTTGGAGGAATTGTTCTTAAGAATTTTGCTCTTGTTTTGACAATAGGATTTATTTCTGGAACATATTCATCTATATTTATTGCTTCAATGTTGACTTATTACCTGAGAAAGGCATTTAACAGAAAGTAATTATCTTAAGCCTTTTTGTCTACAAGATTTTTTTAGTCTTGATTTGAGTTTTTGTGGCTATAATCTAAAGTGGGAAATGTAGTTTTTTTAATTCCAACATGGGTTAACAGATTGTAGGACTAACAAGATTAAAAAAGTAATAGCTTGGGAAGTAGCTTCTGAACAAATAGATGTAGATATCCTGATTAAGCAAAGACAAATAAAAGCTACTCTTAAATAAAAAGGAAATGCTTTAAGTCAAATGAATTTTTTAATTATAGAAAATATACTCATTATCATCTCACTTTCAGGATTTATTCTTTCAATTGTAGTAAGTCTTCTCTCTAAAAAGTTGTTTTATTTAACTTACATCCTTAGTTTATTGGCTCTTCTTTTCTCTCTTACAATGAGAACAATTATCTCTAAACATCCCCCATACAGTAATATATATGAAACATTTATATTTTTAGCCTTTATATATAACTTTAAAATCTTTTTTCTTACTAAATATACATTGAAAGTTAAAGGATTATTAAATATTCCATCCATTCTTTTGCTTTTTGGAGCGTTAATTTTACCTCCTCAACTCAAAGAGATTTCAGAACTTAACCCTATGCTTAATTCAATCTGGTTAAATATTCATGTACCTTCTTTCTTTATAGGTTATTTATCGTTAATCTCTGCTTTTTTACTGGCAATTCTGGATAAATTTAAAATATACGAGAATGACAATTATTCTTATGAATTGAAAATAGCAACACTATTTATATCTATTGGAATATTAAGTGGTTCAATATGGGCAAAAGAAGCATGGGGAAGATTCTGGAGCTGGGATCCAAAAGAAATTGGAGCACTTTTCATTTTGATTTTTTCTCTCTTGAGCATTTTTATAAAAAATAAAAAAATACAGTTTATTATTCTAACCCTTGCTACTCTAAGTCTTTTAATTACTTACATCGGTTTAAGTTTTTTTGTCGCTGGCTTACATTCTTACAAATAGTTTTATTCAATTATAGTATATTTTTTCTTCACTACCTCTCTTGGAAATGCCTCAAAATGCCACCATTCATTGGCTATATAATTAAATCCAGCTTCAGTCATAACTTTTCTCAGTAAAAGTCTATTTGAAAGTTGTGTAGCAGTTAATCTCCCCAATTTTTCAATATCTTTCTTGATTAAAGCTATGGTTTGCTTATCAAGGGAAGAATCCGACAATTTTTCTGGGTTTACAAAAAATTCTTCAAATCTTGGTTGAGCTTTAACCCCAAAATAATCAAATGGGGTACCCATATCAAGAGGTTCCCCATCCTTATAAGCAATGGTCAAATCAACTGCACAACCAAAATTATGTATAGAACCTCCTTTTGGGTTAGCCACATACTGTTGTTCTGGAGTATTTTTAACTATATCCCACATCATATATTGTATTCTTCGCGGCCTAAGCCCATCATAAATCAGCAAAGTCAGATCTGGGTTAATCTTCTTAAGAATTCTTTGAGCATTTGTAAGTTTAATTGCTGCCTCAAGCCTTAAATAACAATTGGTAAGATTACCATACACATTTTTTTTAAGAAAATTGTTTGTCGTAGCATACATAAGTTTCACTTTTATAGTTGGATCAAGTTTTTGAATATCGACAAGATGTTCTTTTTGAATTATATCTTTTGAAATAAGAGAATCTTCTATAGAATGAACAAACGAAAAGATAATAATAAAAATAAGCACTTTTTTAATCATAATTACTCCTTTAACTTAGTTAATTCTTCTTTCGTTCCCATAACAACAACTGGATTTTTCCCCGGTTCAAGCCATTTAAAAATATAAAGAATATCTTCTTCAGAGAGAGAAATACTCCCCGTAGTAGGAGAAAAAGGTTTCCTCCATACATGAACGAAAATTGCACTTCCTTTTCCAGGAATAATCGGAGACATATTGTATTCTACAACTATTCCCCACTTATAGAGATGATCACTTCTACGCATTTTCTCCATACTTTTAGCTTCTGGCTTACCTCTCACCCATTGATTGTAAAGTGGAGAAGAAACATCATCAACCCAGAAATCATTTGTAGTAGCTTGCCTATAAGGCATTTTTGTGTCAGCTTTATCCGCATACCCAAATGTAAAACCAACTTTAAAAATTCCACTCGGTGTTTTTCCATCACCCTCCTTTTTTTCACCAACTCGAGCAAATCCATTTTTCCCAATTGTTGCATTAAAGTTAGTAGACAATAACCTCCATTTATTTTCTTCTTTTTCGGCAAGATAGACTTTAGCATCTTTATTTGTAATATCGTTACCTAAAACTAAAATAGCCTGCGAAGATTTTTTTAAATGCTCATTCTCATTGAGTCCATTTATAAGCTCAATATATATTCCATATGCAAAAAGAACAACAAACAACAAAAAACACTTCATAAAACACTAGTATCTAAAATAACATAATAACTCTTCAAAAAAGAAATTTCGTTTCTTGCCAGTATTTTTGATATTAAATGCTTCCCCATCATCTGATTTTTCAGAAATAGTAATAAACTCCGTAAAGATTTGTTTTGTTGCGTCTTTATATTGATAATCATATCCACCACCTCCACAATCACCATCATACCACTTGCCAATTCCTTTTTGATTGACTATATAACCAAACAATCTTAAATCAACTCCCTCTTCCCCTGCTTTAAGGATTTCATAATTACCAATAGCAAAAAATCGCTCGGAAATTTCCCCTTTATCTTTTCTCCCCTCTATGTATATACTCCCATCAGATCTGAAACGAAAATAATAACTTGTGGAGTCCTCTTCATATCCCGATTCGGTAAATATTTCATTATCAAGAATCCGTTTTAAACCAGCTTTTGAAAATTCATTCCTATTATATTCAATGTTATTTTTTAAAAATTTTATCGGATTAATTAAAAAATAATTTTTTCCATCAAAGAATCTCATTTCACTTATGACAAGATCATTATATTTCGTCCCAGGATAACTATCAAGAATCTCCATTTTTAGATTTTTACCCTTAAAGGTTTTATTTAATTTCACAATCTGTGGTCCTGGTTTATCTAATACAGTAACTGTATTTTTATATCCATTATCTCCTTCAAGCCTAAGTTTTTTTACTCTACTATTCGCCTTATAGTGCACCTCAGAACGCTGATAGCCATTCCATATTTTAAATGCTGTGATAGTTTGTTGTTTATCAAAATTAAATTCAATTATATCTCCTGTTCTTTTTTTATCTGAAGACCAACCATCCTCAAGTTTTGAGTCAAAAATCTTATAGACACTGTAAGCACGCTCTGGTATAAGGGTTGAAGTTGCTTTTACATTTCCTTCAATTACTTTAGACGCTTTAAATTCATATTTTTTGTTGGCTGTCTCATATATTTCTACATTTTTTACTACAACATCATCATTCTGGTTAAAATTAAACTTTATAGAACTTAAGGTCTTTGGTTTCTCAAAAGAAAGTATAATTTTTCTATTCTCTGGAGTTAAATAGTGAGTATCATCTAAATCATTTAAATAAACTGTGATATATCCTTTAAAACTATTTTTAAATTCAATTATTAATTTTGATATCCTGGTGGGTTCATCAAGCAATATATCAAGACGAGAATATCTACTACCTTTCATAATACTCCATTCCTTTCCTTCAAAAATAGCATAAGGTAAATCATTATCAAAAGAAGTGGAAAATAAAACTGAAGCAAAAACTTCTTTACTTGCTCCAAAAACATTGCTAAAAGAAACTAAAATTAATAAACCAACTAAAATTTTATACATAACTTCCTCCTATTTATAAATAAAATCTATAAAATCCTGTATATTTTTACCAGATTTAATATCTTTAATCGAGGGTACTACCACCGGCAAATTAACCTTATAATTATCAGGAGAAACTATTTTAACTGCAGGAGCACTGCTGCCATCCTCAAAAACCCTTGCAATGAAAAGCCCCGTAAGCCCATTTTTACCACGTTTACTTGAGAATAAAAGCCATTTACCGTCTTTTGACCAGCTATGCCAGGAATTCATTACTCCCTTTTGATTTAAATCCATTTCCTTAAATATCTTTTTTTCTATATTATAAAGCCATATAGTACTTGAAGTTCTTGCAAAATAACCCTTTTGGGCATCAGAAGCAACAAAGCTTAAAAATCTACCATCTGGAGAGAATTTTGGAAAATAGCAATACTTCGCCGGGGATTTTTTGAAAAATGGCTTTGCCTTTCCACCTTTACCATCGTTATAAGGAATTTGCCATATACTGACCGGATTAAGTCTGTTTGTCTTACTATATGGTTTGTATCGCGTGAAAACTATCGTTTCCCCATCAGGACTCCAAACCGGGGTATCTTCTATAACATCTGGCTTTGAAGCACCTCGTAATAAATTCAATTTTCCGGTATCAATATCATAAACACCTATATCACCAGCAGTATATGTCATATCAAAAGGTTCGTAAATATTTGACTTTGTTTCTATTATAGATTTATTTCTTAAAACAAGGAGAATTTTACTTCCATCTGGCGAAATCTCAACAAACGAAAACTCACCAAATCTCTGCTGTTTAAAGATAGAATTTTCCATAGAAGCATAGACAAATCTTCTATCCTTATTTCGTTTTACATTAAGAATGGCAGAATTTTTTCCATAAGAATGACAGCCTACACAACTAGATTTAAGTTTTAACCAGCTTAGTGGACAAGGATTTTCCATAGAATAAATTTCTATCAAAGCATCCTGGGATGGATTAAACAAAGGTTCAACAAGACGATAGATTACGACATCATTAAATCTCGATTCATCAACCTTAATACTCACCTTATCAGAAGCAGAATTGTCAGTTCGTGAAACAGAAACAGTAATCTCTTTTTCTTTCAAAAATTGAATAAAGTCCTTTGATTTAAAGTGATATTTATTTCCTCTTACTTTAATTGATAAACTACGATTTGAAGATTGTATTTTGAGAATATAATTAACATTTGAAACTTCATCATCCCATTCAATGATAGGATATTTCAAGTTAGCCGGGATAACAGAATTTTCCGACAAACTCGTAATTTTCAACCCCCAGAGAGATGAATAAAGAATAGAAAAAATGATTAAAAATTTATAATACATAATATTTTATTATTAAAAACTGAAAGATATTCTCATATACAAAAATTATAATACAAAATAAAACTTATATCAAAAAATTTAATTTTAAATAAAAAACAAAAAAAATCTTGACTTAAAGAGAATAAAAAATTACTATTTTAGTATAAAAGACTTTTTGAGATAATACCAAAAAAAATGAGATAAGTCTTAAGAAGTGAACCTACAATGCCGATTTATCTAAAAACATAAATTAGGATTTTTTATGACTGAGGGTTACAGAAACTATAAAGAAGTAGAAATAGAAACAGCAAGTGGCTTAAAACTTGTTGTAATGCTATATTCAGGTGCTATAAAATTCTTAAATATTGCAAAAGAAGCGATTTTTTCAAAGAAACTTGATATAGCAAACAATAATATTATAAAGGCACAGGATATAATAACAGAGTTAATGACCTCATTAAATTTTGAAGCTGGTGAAATAGCTCATAACCTCTACAGTTTATACATTTATATGAATAGAAGATTATTGGAAGCCAATCTGGAGAAAAATCCAGAAATTATAAATGAAGTAATAAAATTATTAAACATACTTAAAGAAGCATGGGAAGAAATACTTAAAAACCAGAAAGATGTAATTCAAGATAAAAAAACAAACAAAATTAATATTTCTGGGTAGAAATATTTTTAACGAGGTGGAAAATGCCAGAGGAAAAGAAAGAATTGCTTGATGATTTTCTAGTAGATATGGATATAGAGACCATTACAATTGATAAAAATGATGAGCGAGTTTTTCTTGAAACTGAAGAACTTGATGAAGAAGAAATAGAGAGTTCTGGAGATCTAAGCGAATTTTCAAAAGCTACTGGAGTAGAAATAGAAAATTTAAATATTTCTGGAGGTGGAAATATAACACCTCCTTCCGATATAAAAGCTGAAACAGTAAATATTTATCAACAATCTCCTACCGTTAATGTTAGTGGTGAAAGTATCATTGAGAAAAGTGGAGGAAGTGGAATAATCTCAGAAGGTATGGCTGGAGGATATTCTCAGGGGCAACCACAACAACAATTTCAACAACAAGGTCAATATCAACCTCAAATGAGTGGTAGTGGTGCAAATACTCCGCCTAACATTACCTTTGAAAATGTTACATTTGAAATAAAGGATGCAAGTATAAATGTAGACAAATCTGAAATAAAAGCCGAAGATATCTCATTTTCAACTGAATCTCTAGATTTATCATCAATAGATAGTGCAGAACTATTTAAAGAGCCTGAAGAAGAATTGGTAACTATTTCAGAAACAGATCTTAATGATATTATTGATGAAAATACTGTTGACCTTGACAAACTGGCAGAAGAAACAGAAAGTGAATTTTCTTCTCCAGAAGGACTTATAAACACAGAAGAAGCTATTCCTGAAGAAATTACAGATAAAGAAGAGTTCGGAGAAACAATAGATGAAATAGAAAAGGTAGAAGAACCTTCTATACCTGAACAGACAGATTTTACACCTCTCGAAAGTGAAGCTGAAAGAATTACTGAAGAACCAAAAGGTATAACAGAAGAAGATTCTATTGTATCTATAGATGGAAATGAACTCGATAATCTTATCTATGGCGGAGAACTATCAAAATATATGGAAGAACCTCAAAAAGAAGAGATTAAAATAGAAGAACCAGTTGAAGTTGTGGAAGAACAACCTCTTCAATTTGAAGATACAATACAACAAGAATCTTCTCAACCTTCTTTTGTTGATGAATCAATGGAGAAAAAAGCAGAGGATTTAACAGAATTAGATAATATTGAGGAAATAAAACTTGAAGAAATACCTATAGAAGAAATAGAAGTTTCTTCTGCGGGGTCAAATGAAATCCCTATAATTGAAGAATCTCCAAAAGAAGAAGAAACTATATCAAAAATAGAAGAAGAAAACGAAGAGCTTATTACACCAGAAGCAATTATAGAAGAACCATTAACAAAAGAAGAAGGAAAAGAAGAAGATTTTACCTTTGATTTATCAGTTATACCAGACGTAGCTGAGGTTGAAGAAGACGAACCAATAGCTCTCTCCCTTGAAGAATTAAATAACATAGAGGTATCAGAAGAGTCAATAGAAGAAAGATTCCCTTCTGCTGAAAGTGAAAACATTGAAATTCCTGTCGAAGAACTATCTGATAATGTTGAACTTGAAGATTCTATTAAAGAGCCTGCTTCTCTCGAAGTTTATGGAACTGATGAAAGTGGTGGATTACCAGAAGGTATTCAAATTGAAGGTATAGACAATATTTTTGAAGAACCTGAACCGGGCAAATCTTTTTCAGAAAGTGCTGGCTTAATCGAAGACAAACTTGAATCATTAAGTCCTGAAACTAAAGAAGAGTTAAAGACCGTATTAAAATACCTTGATAATCTTTTAGAAGAATTACCTGAAGATAAGATAAAAGAATTTGCAAAATCAGAATATTATGATCTCTATGTAAAAATTCTTGATAAACTTGGTATCTAATGGGGTAAATATGGGGCTTAGAAAAAAGGCTCAAAAGTATCTCGAACTTCTTATAGCTGATAGACTTGATAGACTTGAAGAAATTTATGAGGGTCAAAATCTTTCAAAAGACGAACTTATAGAGATAAAAAGTCTTATATCCAAAAAAATCTTCCAAACAGAAAGAGAATATGATAAAAAAATAGAACTACTTGAAAATATCCTTTCTCTACAAAAAAAATTTGAAAATTTGAAAAAGGAAGAAATGCTTGAATTGTTTTTTAAAGAGTTAAAAGAAAATTTTTGTGTTAAAAAGGCTCTTTTTTTTGAAAATGTTCTTGAGAAAAGTTTTGTAAGAAAGGTGATAAGCCTACCAGAGGATTTGTTAAACACAGAAATTGAGTGGAGTGTGCAGGAAAATAAATCTATTGAAAAAGGTGAAGCTGATATATTTGATAATAGTGTTCATTTTCACAAAATTCTTCCAGAAATTGAATCCTATCTTTTAGTCCCAATCAAGATCAAAGAAACGATCTACGGTGGTCTCATAATTTTCCTGATAGAGGATATGAAATGTTTCAGTTCAAAAGAAAACACTGAAGTTTTTAGTTGGATAGCACATCAATTTGCATATCCGTATTTTATACTTGATTAGTCTTTTGTTTTGATTCTAAGAGTTCCTGTCTATTTAATTCTTCTACTATTTCGTGAGCCTCGTTTATTCTATCTCTCTCTATTATTTCTCTTCTCATAAGTTCTTCTACTATTTCATGGGCCTTGTTTAAGCCATCCCTCTCCATCAGCTCCTTTCTTGCCATCTCCTCTACCACCTCATGAGCCTTATTGATCTCATCTTTGTCAATTAATTCTTTTCTCATTAATTCTTCAACAACCTCATGAGCTTTATTTATTTTATCCTTCTCAAGCATTTCTTTTCTTGTCATTTCTTCTATTATCTCATAGGCTTGATTTATTTTTTCTTTGTCAATAAGCTCATTCCTCGAAAGTTCCTGTAAAATCTCGTAAGCATTTATTATTCTATCTTTTTCCATTAGCTCTCTTCTTGCAAGCTCCTGAACAGCTTCATGAGCTTTGCTCAAATTTTCCTTCTCAAGAAGCTCATTTCTGAATAACTCCTCTACTATTTCGTGTGCTGCTATTATCTTATCTTTCTCTTTTATTTCTTTTCTTGTAAGATCCTCAACAAGTTCATACGCTGTATTTATTTTTTCTCTATCAAGCAATTCTTTTCTAGCAAGCTCTTCCACAATCTCATGAGCTTTATTAATTCGGTCAAGAGTTATTAATTCCTGTCTTGCAAGCTCTTCAACCTGTTCATATGCCTGTAATATTTTATCCTCTGTTATCCTTTCTTTTCTGGTATAATCCTGCAAAACTTCAAAGGCTTTAATTATGCTAAGCAATTCAATCATTTTTTTTCTCGTGAATTCGTCAAGAATTTCATAAGCCTTTATTGTTTTATCATTCATTATATTTTCTTGAATATGCATATCCTCAATTTTTTCATAAGCATCAAGTAATGTAAGAAGTTGCTTGAGTTTCTTTTCTCTATTTTCCGACTCTTTAAGTATTTCACTTCTTGCAAGCTCCATTGCACTTTCAAATGCTTCAATAGTTTTTTCTTTTTCAATTTGTTCCTGTCTTGATAATTCTTCTGTAATTTCAAATGCTTCTATCTCCCTATCTTTTTCTATTTGTTCTTTTCTAGAAAGATCCTCTACCACCTCGTGTGCTTTAATCAACTGATCTTTTTCAAGAAGTTCCTGCCTTGTTATATCCTGAACAATCTCATGTGCCTTAAGTAAATTATCTCTGTCCATAATTTCAAGTTTGGTGAGATTGGAGACCTTTTCATACATATCGATAATTTTATTTGCTTCTTCAAGTTGTTTTTTTAATTCTTCATTTTCAGCTTTTAATTTATTTATTTCATCGATAGATAATGACATAAAAACCTCCTTTTTTAAAAAGGAATATTGTTGTTGAATAAATTATAAATTATTTTCGGATTATAGCAACTATTTTCTTGAAAATTTATCTGATTTTTTTAAATACTAACAGATAAAAAAGTATATTTTAAATCATATAAAAATTGATTTTTTTATTTTTTTATATTATCATTTGTATATTAATGCAAATATGCAAGTTATTATATTTTAGCAAAAAATATTTTTTATGAAAGAATATATAAACAAATTAAAATCTCTTGGAGATGAAACAAGAATAAGAATCTTAAATCTGCTTGCTAATGTAAACTGGCTTTATGTATGTGAAATAGTTGAAATCCTTGAATTGCCATTTTATAGCATTTCAAGGCATCTAAAAGAGCTTGAAAATACTGGTATTGTTGAACAAAAAAGAGAAGGAAAATTTGTAAGATATTTTTTAAAAAATAATGTTAGTTTCAATTCAAAAATATTTGAGTTATTGACTTCTATTAAATCTGAAACTCTTGAAAAGGATATAAAAAAAATTCCTTGTATAATAGAAAAAAGAAATAGCTTGAACTGTAAGATATACTTTAACAAAAAAATAGAGAGGGAAATATGAAGATTCAAATTTTAGGTGGCGGATGTGCAAATTGCAAAAGACTTGAAGAAAATGCAAAAGAAGCCATTAAGGCTTTGGGTATTAATGCAGAAATAGAAAAAATCACCGATTTCAATCAAATTATGAATTATGGTGTTATGATGACTCCTGCTCTTGCTGTTGATGGTATCGTGAAAAGTACAGGGAAGGTGCTTACAAAAGAACAAATTATAAATCTCCTAAAATAATTTTTCTCAAAAACTAATTTTAAGCCTACCCTTTTAAATTTTAAAGAAGTATAAAAAGGAGATCATTATGTTCAAAAAAGAGATTTCTCCAAACAAAAAATTATTTTATTTTCTATTAATATTTATTTTTATATATTTTCTGCCAATCGAAAGTGAAAGGGTTTTAAACGCCTTAAAAGAAGCATTTTTTATGCTTTCTGAATACACTCATAAGCATGTTATTCTATGTCTTATACCTGCTTTTTTCATTGCAGGAGCAATTACTGTGTTTGTAAATCAACAGGCAGTAATAAAATATCTTGGTCCAAAGGCAAACAAATTTTTAAGCTATTCTGTTGCTTCTGTGTCAGGAGCAATTCTTGCTGTATGTTCCTGTACAATCTTGCCTCTCTTCAAGGGAATTTATAAAAAAGGAGCTGGCATTGGACCTGCTATAGCTTTTCTTTACTCTGGGCCTGCAATAAATATACTCGCCATTATTTTATCAATGAAGGTTCTTGGGTTAAAATTAGGACTTGCAAGGACATTTGGAGCAATAATCTTTTCTATTCTTATTGGTTTTATTATGTATCTTATTTATAAAAAAGAGGACGAAGAAAGGCTTTCAGATGAAAAAATGTTTCAAATAGTAAACCCTGAAATGCCAAGAAAATTATGGCAGGATATCATCTATATAACATTAATGATAGGAATACTTGTATTTATGAATTGGTCGCCATCTAAAGGAAATATAGCTATCTGGGATTTTATATATTCAGTGAAATGGATAATTTCAGGTATATTAGGTTTAACTCTTATTTTTATTCTTTATTTTTGGTTTAAGAAAGAGGAACTAAAAGACTGGCTTATCGCAACAAGAGATTTTGCTCTTCAGATTTTGCCATTGCTTTTTGCTGGAATTCTTATTGCTGGTTTTTTACTTGGAAGGCCGGGATATGAGGCTTTAATCCCTAATAACTGGATCACAACGCTGGTCGGAGGAAATTCAATTGCTGCAAACTTTTTTGCTTCTCTATCTGGGGCTTTAATGTATTTTGCGACATTGACAGAAATTCCAATACTACAAGGCCTTATTGGTTCTGGGATGGGAGAAGGTCCAGCTCTCGCTTTGCTTTTATCTGGGCCATCTTTATCACTACCCTCAATTTTAATCATAGCCGGTGAAATAGGCTGGAAGAAAACTTTTACATAT
>JAOACQ010000084.1 GCA_026417755.1 Brevinematales bacterium
CCATACAACTTTGCCTCATCAGCCGACATAAAAAAATCTCTTTCTGTGTCCTTTTCAATTTTGTCTATAGGTTGCCCGGTATGCTTTGAAAGTAAATTATCAAGTATGGATTTTGTTCTTAGCATCTCTTCTGCCTGAATCTTAATATCACTTGCCTGCCCTTGTACGCCACCAGAAGGTTGATGAATCATAACTCTTGCATTTGGAAGAATAAATCTCTTTCCTTTTGTCCCTGCTGCAAGAAGAACAGCCCCCATAGAAGCTGCTTGTCCTATACATATCGTAGACACATCACTTTTTATAAATTGAATGGTATCATATATAGCAAGCCCTGCAGAAACAACTCCACCCGGAGAATTTATATAAAGGCTGATATCCCTTTCTGGTTCTTCAGCCTCAAGAAATAAGAGCTGTGCAATAACAAGATTTGCAATATCATCATCTATTGGTTGCCCTAAAAATATTATTCTGTCTTTAAGCAACCTCGAATAAATATCATAAGCTCTTTCACCTCTTGAACTTTGCTCAATAACCATTGGTATTAACATAACTCACTCCCTCTGTTTTTTAAAATATAAGAAAAAAACAAAAAAATGTAAAGTATTTATGCTATGTAGTTTTCAAGTTCTGACATACCTTCAATTTTAATCACTATCTTATCACCTCTTTGCATAGGTCCAATTCTGGATGGAGTCCCAGTAGCAATTATATCACCCGGAAAAAGTGTCATTATTTTACTAACATAACTAACAATATCAAAAACATCAAAAATCATATTAGAGGTATTGGAATCTTGCTTTACTTCTCCATTTAAAATAGCCTGAATTTTAAGACTACTTACATCGAGTTCAGTTTCTATAAAAGGCCCTACTGGAGAAAAAGTATCAAATCCTTTAGCCCTTGCCCATTGCCCATCTTTCTTCTGTAAGTCTCTTGCTGTAACATCATTAAAAGCTGTGTATCCAAGTATGAAATCTTTTGCTTCTTCCTTTGAAATATTTTTTGTTACTTTTTTTATTACAACCGCCAGTTCGGCCTCATAATCAACCCTTTCCGAACAATCAGGATAAATAATCTTTCCTTTATGTTTTAAAATGCTAGAAGGTGGTTTTAAAAAAATCAGCGGTTCCTCCGGAAGTTTCATTTTCATCTCTTCTGCATGATCTTTATAATTTAACCCTATAGCTACAATCTTTGTAGGAATTACAGGCGGAAGTATTTCAAGTTTATTTATCTCAAATTCTTCTTTTAACTCCCTTGAAAATAGATCATCAATTTTATAAACCTTTTCTTCCTCAACAATACCATAAAAAAATTCATTCTCTTCTTTATAATAAAAATGTCCTAACTTCATCTTTTCCCTCAAAAACTCTCTTTTGCACCTTTTCCGGATTGAAGAAGAAGATTTGTAACATATTTGTCTATCTTCTCTCTATTTTCATTTGAAATTTCTTCAAAATTTATACCCACAAGATTACCGGTAACATTTCTGACAATACCCCAGAAATCTATTTCAACATTTGATTGATCTGGAATTCTAAACACTATACGAACAAGATCTCCGGAAACAAAAATCTGTCTCACCTCCATACCAATACCACCGGTAGAAATATCAACTATCCTGCCTTCACCTTCAGAATTTTTAAGATAATAAATAGCTTTGATGTTTACAGGAATTCTTGTTGCTCTTTCTCCCATACCTTCCTCCTACTCCTCAAAAAGCCCAAGTTGAACATTTTCTTCTTCATCACTCAAGAGTTTTTGCATATTTTTAACTTCATAAACTTTTCTTTCAATTCTATCAAGTCTTTCTTCAAGTTTTTTAACAAGAGATATTCCCTCTTCATAAAGTGTCACAGCCACTTCAATATCAGGCCCTTTCTCCATCTCTTCTACAATTGACTCAAGTCTTTTCAGAGCTTCTTCAAAAGATTCTCTTTTCTTTTCAACTTTCTTACCCATATTTCTCCACCAGAAATATTATAAAATAATAAAAATAAAAAAAGCAATATTTTCTCTATTATAACTTCAAATATATTAAGAAAGGCTGCCCACTTTCTGTGAACAGCCTTCTCTAAGATTTAAAAAACTTTTGTTTCCTTACCAAGATTAAATTCAAGAGAAGAATAGCCTCTATTCAAAGCAACAGTTATTGGCAACTGCTTTGAAACAGGTCCCCAGAGTTGTCGCGGCCCGGGACTTGTGAATAGATCCTTTTCTGCCCAATCTTTTCGTCTCTTTTCAAAAAATTTAAAAGCTGGAGAATCTACCTCAACTAGACCTTTTTTAATAACCATCTCATTTTTACCATGTCGTTTTTCTATATTAAGAAGCCCGGTAAGTGGAAGCGCAAGTACACTCCCACCTTTATCAAAATCAGTTACTGAAGCTATATATCCAGTCTTTCCATCAAGTATGAGAGAACCGGCACAAAGACCTAAATTAAGCGTATATGCAGCATCAAATAAACTTGGAGCTCCACATCTTCCCTCATACCCAAAAAAGTGATTATTTGTCGCAAATTTAAACTTTTTAATTCTTTCCAATCCTTTTTCATCAAAGTTCAGATATGCTATTTCATCCAAATGATTTTTAACTTCATTAATTCTTTCTTCAACCATAGTAATCAAAAGCTTCTCTGTTGGAATCTGTGAAACCTGTAAATTTCCATGAGCATCTCTGTCAAGTAAAAGCATCTTTTCAAATTCATCAGGCAAAGATGCCATTAATTTTGCTGAGTCAGCATTAAGTTTTTTGTATATAAAATCTTTTTTCTCTTCAAACGTAAACATCTTAGAAATATCTTCCCCATAATGCCCCATTATGTCATTCAATTCTGCAATCAAAGACTTCATTTCAGGAACAAACTCAATAAGACCTTCCGGAATTACTATAACACCATGATTTATCCCTTTTGAAGCCCTCGTAAGTATAACATCACAAATTGACTTTACTATATCACCTAAAGACATCTTCTTTGCTTCAACTTCTTCAGAAATAAGAGCTATAGCCGGCCTTGTTTGCAGCGCCACTTCTAAAGCCACATGACTTGCTGATCTACCCATAAGTTTAATAAAATGCCAGTATTTTCTAGATGATGGTGTATCCTGCAAAATATTTCCCACAAGCTCACTATAAATCTTAGTAGCTGTATCAAAACCAAAAGAAATTGGAAGAATATCACCTATTTGCAAGTCTCCATCTATTGTCTTTGGAACTCCAATCACCTGAACACCCATGTCATAAAGAAGTTCCGCCAGCACAGCTGCATTTGTATTAGAATCATCTCCTCCAACAACTACAATGCCATTAAGTTGATAATCTTTTACTGTTTTTCTAACAGCCTCATATTGTTCCTCACTTTTTATTTTTGTCCTATCAGAACCTAAAAAATCAAATCCTCCAGTATTGAGAATTCTTTTTACATCTTCCTCTTTAATTTCAAACAAAGTGCCTTCAAGTAATCCCTTGGGACCGTTTTTTACACCAAAAAGAATATTACCATCGCCAAGAACCTTCTTAAGCCCAATAATTACATTATGCCCGCCAGCAGCAGGCCCCCCGGAAAATAATACTGCAACTCTTTTACCACTAACATTTACACTACCAGATATCCCTTTCAAAATTTTATTCTCAGTCTCTTTCACAGTTTTCGGAAATTCCTTGTTCACTTCAGCAACATCAGATGTTCCTATTTTCTTGTCTGTTTTTTCAAATTTAGCAGGAACAATTTTACCATCTTTAACAAAAATATCACATACAGGAACATTTAATTTTCTTATCTCATTTTCAAACAAAGAATTATGGTTTTCCATAGAAATTAACAAATTTTCAAGCATTATATCCTCCTAAAATTCTATTCACTTAATACAGCAAACTTACCCATTTTCCTGAACTTTTCATATCTTTTTTGTAATAATTTAGGTATTGAAAACTTCTTTATCTCACTGTAATGTTTCAATAAATATTCTTTAACATTCTTGAATGTAGTTTCTGGGTCCCTGTGGGCACCACCATAAGGTTCAGGAATTATCTCATCTATCACACCAAGTTCAAGAAGATCTCTAGAAGTAATCTTTAATGCCTTAGCAGCTTTATCCATCTTTGTAGCATCATGCCAGAGAATAGAAGCACACCCTTCTGGAGAAATAACAGAATATATTGAATTTTCAAGCATCAAAACCCTATCTCCTACTCCTATCGCAAGAGCTCCACCGCTCCCACCCTCTCCAATAACAGTAACAATAATCTGAGTCTTTAAACCCGACATTTCAAAAAGATTTTTAGCAATAGCTTCACCCTGCCCTCTTTCTTCACTATCGATACCAGGATAAGCCCCACTTGTATCAACAAAAGTCAAGATTGGCAATTTAAATTTTTCTGCAAGTTTCATTGCCCTGAGAGCCTTTCTATAACCCTCCGGTTGTGGCATACCAAAGTTCCTGTATATCTTATCCTTAGTGTCCTTACCCTTCTCCTGACCAATAACCATAAATTTTTGCCCATCAATCTTACCAAAACCGGTAATTATAGCCTTATCATCACCAAAATATCTATCACCATGAATCTCAAGAAAATCTTCAAACAGATTATTTACATAATCAATAAAATTTGGTCTTTCTGGATGTCTTGCAACTTTTACAACCTGAAATGGAGATAGATTTTTATAAATAGTCTCTATAATGTATTTTCTCTGTCTTTCAAGTTCTGCAATTTCCCCTGACAGATCAGCCTTATCCGAATTCTTTTTAAGTAAATTGATATTTTCTTCAATTTCTTTAATAGGTGTTTCAAAATCTAAATAATACATTTTTGACTCCACAAAATATATTTGGTATATATGATAAAAAAAAATCGATTAATTATCAAGAAAAATAAAAGAAAAAAATCATAATTGACAAAATTAAAATTAGCCTTTATAATAAAAATCAGTTAACTTTTTATATGGTGTTAACCGATAATCTTTATTATTTTATTGGGGGAGGTTTTATTTTATGGTTCCCAATATTTACAATTATGAGACAGTGGGCTGGAAAAACGAAAATACGCTTATCGTAAGACTCGATGATGGCAAGGAGATTTTTGTAAAACAACTGACAAAAGTTGATGATAATCATATATTGTTTAACACTCACGGAATGTATTATAAAGAGTTCCCAAGTGATTTTATGAAAGTAAGAGCTTATACATCATATATTATTCAATACGCACCAGAACTTTACAAAGAAATAAACCTGTTAGAACAACAGATAAGTGAAATAGTAAAAAATGGCATAGAACATGGTAACAAAATGGACCCAAATAAAAAGATAAAAGTATGGTTTGATTTTAATAAAAGAGCAAAGATTATCGTAGAAGATGAAGGGCCTGGTTTCAGAATTATGGAAGATTGGAATAAATTTGCTTTAAACAGAACAATATGTCTTGTAAAACAAGATTTTGAACATTTTGCAGATTATGTTGCATGGAAAGGTCCCGAATCAAGAGAAATGGATGGAGGAAATGCCCTCTTTGCTGCTTTAGAATACTGGAATGGAGGTTTCCTCTATAATTCAAAAGGGAATAAATGTGTAGCTGTTCGTTACTTCCCTGACAATGCAGAATATAAAAACTACATATAAATAAAAAAGGGTGTTTTAAAACACCCTTTTTTTATTATCTAACAACAAGACCACCATTACCTGTCGAATAAACACTATATTTCTTGTTTTTAGTTGGGTATAGCATAACAGCTTCACTATAAAACGTTCTTATACCCATCTTTAAGGCCTTATTTTTATCCACCAAGGCTTGAATCAATTTTTTTATAGTAGAATCGTACTCATCTTTATCAAGTAAAAATATATCATCTCTATCAAGTTTTAAAGATAATGGAATATCATTATCTATAGAGTTAATAGAAATACCATCATTAAAGCTAACCTTATCCGAAAATATTTTATATGGTAAACTTAAATTGATAGCTTTCCCACTCTCAACAAGAGAATAATCAAAATTTATAACTATAG
The DNA here is from genome assembly GCA_026417755.1 of Brevinematales bacterium. Classification (GTDB taxonomy): domain Bacteria; phylum Spirochaetota; class Brevinematia; order Brevinematales; family JAOACQ01; genus JAOACQ01. The sequence goes on from JAOACQ010000084.1 coordinate 6,009, forward strand.
AATCAATATAAACTCTACTACCCGGTATTTTATATTGAGCCTCACCAGTCATTACATCTGTATTTTTCACAGGAGAATATGCAAAATATCTTAAATTAACCACTATCTCATCTTTATCCTCTGTGAAATCAACAAAAGCCTCAAGAATCTTTCTTTCTGATTTGAGATTCTTTAATGCCGAATTTAAGTTTTTAACATCTTTATAGAGAGTTAATGCCTCTTTAGCTTCTTTAATTACGGGAATAAAAGAAATTAAAGCAGATATTAACAATACTCCAACAACTAGTTGAAAAATATTTGAAAAGAGAAAAAATGTTTTCTCAATACCATTAGCTACAAATTTACCTAAAGAAAAATAACCTTTTTCACTTTTTGAATTAACAAATACAACAAAAAAAAGTACTAAGCCAATAACTATCCACCCAAAGATATTAAAAAACAAAAATCTTACAATTCCATAAATCCATTCGAGATTTTTAAGCATAGGCAATAAATTTTCATTCATACTCCACCTCTCTTAGTTCAAGCCCCCCATTAATATGAGCCATACATTCATAAACCCTTCCAGTTTTAACCCCATTTACAGTATGTAAAACAGCAATAAAAATATTCTCTATATATTCATTTTTACTATTCAAGCCATCTGAATACAAAGAATTAATAAAATTAAATAACTCTCTTCCTGAAGATTTATAGAGCATTACTTCTCCATCAGGAGCATAATAATCTCCAATGAAAACACCATTCTCTGGAGCTATCACATCACTATAAATTTTCCAAGGGAAAACGACTAAATTTGATTTTTTAAGCACTATAACCTTACTTTCTATAAAAACATCTCGACCTCTATTAGTTAGGATAAAATTTGTAACCTTGACACCATCAAAACCATACAATTCAAAAGAAACCACCGAATTATCCTCGTCTTGCCCCAACACTTTAAAACTTAAGAAAACATATTCTTTCTTCAATTTTTCTATCTCTTCTGTTAAAATCTGCTTTCTATTAATTAATTCTATCTTAGTATAAAAAAATAAGACATATAACAAAAAACCCAAAACAAGAAGAAATAAAATGAAAATTAAAAAATTCTTCATATTTATCTAACTGCCTTACAACTATTTCTGGATATAAGTGTCATAGGCATAGTATAAACAAAAGTTTTTTCCTGATATTTACCTGCTTCTATTAACTTAACAATTATATTAAAGGCTCTTTCGCTCATTTCATAAACCGGTAACTTAAAAGTAGTCAAAGACGGAGTTGAAAATTCTGCAAGCGAATTATTATCAAAACTAATTAAGGAAACATCATCAGGAACTTTTATCCCATTAGATTTTAAAACATTAATTGTCACAAGAGCCATATCATCATTACATACGATGAATGCAGTTGGCAATTTCCCGGCTTTAATAAGATGTTTAAGTTCCATCTCTGTTTTATAAAGTAAATAATCCCCCCTGATAAAAAACTCCTTTCTTATCTCAAGAGAATTTTTTCTCATTACATCAAGGAAACCCCTCCATCTTTCATATGTAGAATAATTGGTAAATCTTCCAGATATAAACCCAATATCTCTATGACCAAGCGAAATTAAATACTCGGTTGCCTGCACACCGGCCTCATAATCCATACTATTTACAAGCCCTACCTTGCTTTTCTCCGGCAAATTCTTAAGTAAATATTCCTCATCATAATGAATAAGAACAAACGGTAACCCAACCCTTGCAATATCAAAAACGACAGGGTCTTTTCTATCAAGTCCGATTATTATCCCCCCATCAAATCTATTCTCGGCAAATATATCTACCAATTTTGAGACGCCATCTTTCTTATATATAATTTGAACAAGAGAATAATATCCATTCGCATTAGATATATCAATTAAAGCATCAACAGTATTTCCAAAATAAAAATTTTGGAATAAATTAACCTTAAAGGTATTCTCCCCCTGAGGATTCAAACTTACTACAAAAATCCCTATAGTGTTGGTTTTTTTCCCGCATAGAACCTTTGCAGAAAAGTTTGGTCTGTAATTATATTCTCGTATAACTTTCAAGACTTTTTCCTTTGTCTTTTGTGGAACATTAGGATAATTATTAATAACCCTTGAAACAGTACTTCTTGATACCCCCGCTATTTTGGCTATTTCTTTACTATTTATCATAATTTTCCCCGTTAATTTTCCTAATTACAATTCCCAGATTATTATAAATCACATTTTCTTTTTATTCAACCAAAAAACAATTAGTGAAAATTTGACTAAACTCTATTTTTTTTATATCATATTATTAAAATTCGGGTTCAGGGGATAGTTTATGAAAAAACTTCTTTTTCTTTTTTTAGTATTAATGTTTTCCTGTTCAAATCAAAACCATAATCTGATTGGGATATCAAAAATAGTTTCCCATCCAGCTCTTGACTCACTTGAGAAGGGTATTCAGGATGAACTTAATGAAAGAAAAATAAAAGTAACTTTTGATCTTCAAAATGCCAATGGAGACATAAATACAGCTTTATCTATAGCAAAAAAATTTAAAGAGCAAAAAGTAAAAATAGCCGTTGGTATAGCAACCCCATCAGCCCAAACTCTTGTCAAAGAACTCAAAGATACTTCTACAACAATTGTCTTTTCAGCAGTAACAGACCCTGTAAAAGCAGGCCTCGTAAGTTCTCTTGAAAAAGGAGAAAAAAATGTGACTGGTATTTCAGATATGACTCCTGTAGAAACTCAAATAAAACTCATAACTCAGATTAAACCAGTAAAAAAATTGGGTCTGATCTATTCAAGCCACGAAGACAATGCTGTTACATTAGCAAAAATAACTAAAGATATTTGCAAAAAACTTAATATAGAACTTATAGAAGCTACAGTTACTTCATCTTCAGAAGTAAAACAGGCAACTCTATCAATTGTCAATAAAGTTGATGCAATCTATGTTACAACTGACAATACTGTAGTCTCAGCTCTACCCTCGCTCACCGAGGTTACCATGAAATATAAAGTCCCGGTTATATCAGCTGATCCAAGTTCAGCAAAAGACACCCAAGTTCTTGCAGCTCTTGGTTTTGATTACTATAAAATGGGCAAAGCAACAGGTAAACTGATCATTGAAATATTAGAGGGTAAAAAGGCTGAAAATATCCCTACAAGATTTTTAACTGATAGAAAAGATTTAGAATTTTATATCAACCTAGATGTTGCTAAGAAATTAAATCTTAATATTCCTGAAGAATTGCTTGATTCTGCGGACATTATTGTGAAATAAATTATGAAAAAAAAACAATTAAATACAAAAGAATTAATACTTAGAACAAGTGAAAACTTATTTTCAAATCAGGGTTATGATTCTACAAGTGTCGATGAAATCGCCAAAAAAGCTAAGATCCCTAAGTCTCTCATTTACTATTACTTCAAAAGCAAAAAACAAATTCTAGAAACATTATTTGACAATTTTGAAAAAGAACTAATAGAACTTAAAGAAAAAACTTTTGAAAACATTTTCTCAGAAGAAACAAAAGAAATAAAATCAAAATTTAAAGAAAATTTGATAAAATACACCTTTCCATTTCTCGAAAAATGGAAAAATATTATTAAAATTGCATTTACAGAGGAAATCAAATCTTTTTCAAAAGGCCCTCTATTTAAATATTTTGATATTAATCTTTCACTTGCAAGAGAATTATACAATAAACATAACCTAAATCCAGATTTTTCTCAGGATAAGATAACCTCGACTTTTTTTATTTCATTTCTCCCTTTGATAGGTTATACTATCTTCATAGATGAGTGGTGCTCACATTACAGGGTTGAAAAAGAGAAAGTAAAAGAAATAATAACAGAAGAGCTGCTTAAAAATTTCACAAACATAATTGACAACCTAATATCTTTCTAAAAATTTTTTTCCATATTTTGCAAAAATATTTATTTCAAGATTAACAATACTTCCTACTCTTTTATACTTAAGATTTGTCTTATTTATAGTTTCTGGAATTATAGCAACCTCAAAATTTCTATTTTTGATATTAAAAATAGTGAGGCTTATACCATCTATAGCGAGGGAATCCTTCTCAACGAGATAACTAAAAATATTTTCATCTGTCCTGAACCTATATTTATAAGCCTCCCCAACTTTTTCAATGTTTATTATTTCCCCGACTCCATCAATATGTCCAAGCACAAGGTGTCCATCAAGTAAGGTGTTCATAGTCAATGGCAATTCAAGATTGACAATCTCCCCCTGTCGTAACTCACCAATATTTGTTCTTTCAAGTGTTTCAAAACTAGAAAAAACAAAAAAACCCCCACTTTCTATCTTTTCAACTGTATGACATACACCATTGATCGCTATACTAGTTATTCCCTCTTCAAGATTTCCCAAAAACTCTTTATCAGAAATAGAAATTAAAAGTCTCTTCCCACCACTTACGGCATTACTTTTTTTCAATTCCCCAATATATCTTATTATACCTGTAAACAAGACATGCTCCTTTTATTTGATTTATAGTATATTATAAAGTAAATATTTCGCCTGTCAAAATGTTATCGAGTTATAAATAATCCGATCATAGAACAAAAATTAACAAAAATAATATCTTAAAATCAAAAAATTGACTTGAGGCTTTTAAATTTTACAATTTTCCTATTTCTTCCGAAAATAAAATAAGTTTTATTTTTAAGAAAGGTCTTATGAAAAAAATAGCACTAATTTTAATTTTTATTCTACTGAGTTCTACCATAAAGATAGAAGATGCGAACTTTAATCTTGCAAAAAAATGGTATGATGAGAAAAAATTTGAAAGAGCCGCAAAAGAATTTGAAGAAATCTATAACAAATACCCTTTTTATGAATCAAATAATAATGTTCTTTACTATGCAGGCAAGTCATATTTTAACATAAAAGATTATAAAAAAGCTATTTATTTCTTTGACAAACTATATGTTAATGCAAAAAAGGAAATAGAAAAAAGGCAAGCTGTATTTGAGCTTGGCAAATCATATTTTTTCAGTGGCAACTATGCAAAGTCAGTTTTATTTTTTCATGAGTTTATCTCAAAATTTTCAGACTCTCCTGTAATGCATGCTGCTATATATTATGCAGCAAATGGGAATGAAAAGATTGGAAGAAAAACAGAAGCAATCTTACTCTATGATTTTCTTATTCAATCCTATCCCGATAGCCCTTATGTAAATCTGGCAAAAAGTTCTATTAATAATTTATTAACCACTTCACATTATATTCAAAAGAAAAGTAATATTATAGAAAATAAGCCAAAACTTGAACCAAAAACAGAAATTCTAATAACTAATTTTATATCTATCACAAATGAAATAACTTATGAAAAAACAAATACTTATACAAATATATTTAACTTTTCAGTTACAAATATTACTACAAACTCTATCGAAATTTCAGATAAAAGAGAAGATGAAAATGAAAAAATACTTCTTGAGACATTGAAGAAAGAAAATTTAAAGGATGAAGAAGAAATAAAACGTTATCAACAGGTCATAGAATTAAAAAACAGGCTTCTAAAAATGAAACAGCGATTAATAGAGGAAAAAAAGGAAATAACAAATGAAATTGATGAGTAAAATTTTCTTGTTTTTTAGTTGCTCTTTTTTATTTTCCGGGGAAATATTAAATATAGCAGGGAAAAATTTATCTTTTTATTTTGATAGTGATAGAGGTTCATTTTATCTTGAAAATCCATATCCAAAGGATAGTAAATCAAGATATTTACTTTTTAAAGACAATCCTCCCACCTCATTTATTACACTCTATGTAGATAATACACCTTATAAACTTTCAGAAAAGGATTTAAAAGTTGAGGAAATATTCAATATCCAAAACAATCTTATAAAAGGTAAATTATCTTATAAATATTTAACTCTTACAGTATATTTTATTTTAACAAACCTCAATAAAGGTAATTTTGATGATACTTTATTAAATTTGATAGAAATAGAAAATAGTTCAACAAACACAAAAAATCTTGAGATAAGATTTTTATTCGACACTGTTTTTGGAGAAGAAAAAAGAAGCCCAAAAATCTTTACTTCCGGTGGAGAAAAAATAGAATATGATAGAATCTACGAAGAAGGAGCTATTCCAGAGGCTTTTTTTAACGGAGAAGTAGAAACACTGGATATGGAGTTTAAAGAGGGTCTTTATATATTCCCTGTTATTAACAACTATTATCCTTCAAAAGTTATAATAGGTAACTGGAAAAAATTATCCATGATGCGTAATGTATTTATTCCAGAACCAAAAGCCCGTTTCAGATATAATCCTTATTCAAACCCTGATGTTGCAATATTTTTAAGCTACAAAATAAAGATAAACCCAAGAGAAAAATTCTATTTTGGAAACGCACTGAGTCGCAATTATATTCCAAAAGAAAAACTTAAATTCAGCTTTATAGAACAAACCCCCAAAAAAGAGAGTCAATCTTCTGAAACATTAATATCAAAGGGAAATGAACCTGAAATTCAAAAAACAACAAATGAACAAACAATTATAAAACCAGCCGAAGCAAATACAAACGAACTCCTATTGTTAAATGCAAAACTCGCATTATATGAAAAACTTAACAATCTTATTGATAAGATTGAAAAAAAATTTTTAACCACAAATATTAACGAAAAAAAAGAAGAAAAAAAAGCTATAGATATTAATCCTCCAGTGGTAATAATCACAAATTATGGAGGTGCCAATCCAAATCCAGAACAAAAAGAACTCATAACAAAAGAACTTAAAAAATTACAAGAACTTTATGAACAGAGACTTAAAGAAGTAATGGATTATTATGAGAAAAAACTCTCTGAATATGAAAAAGATATGACTAAAAAAGAAACTCCACCATCAAAGAAAAAGGATATAGACAGAAAAATCAAAGAAATAGATAAGAACTTGCTCCTTATAGAAAAACTACTAAAAATAAACCCCGGCAAAACTGACGAAAATAAAATAAAAGAAATAGAACAAAACCTCATAGAAATTGAAAAAAATTTTCCTTAAAATTGCTTGAAGTTTTTTAATAAAAATTTTATTATTTTAAACAAGGGAAAAAATGAAACTAAAAATTATTTTAATTCTAATACCAGCAATATTTTTCTCACAACAGGCAAAGAATGATTTTGAAAGAGGGCTTGAATTGTATGCATCAAAAAAATTTCTTATGGCAGCCGGTAGCTTTAAAAAAGCTATAGATAGTGGTTTTCAAAATGAGAAGGTTTACTTTTATCTTGGAAATTCTTATGCCTTTATTGAAAATTATGACAAAGCCATAGAAAACTTAAAAATGGCAAATGAGCTTTCAGAGAATCAGAAGTTTAAGTCTCTTGCCATACATAATATAGGTTATGTATATTATCTCAAAAAAGATTATAAAAAATGCATAAATTACCTCAATATGGCATATTCGATAAACACCAATCTTAATCAGGTATTTTGGTATAAAGGTATGGCGTTTTATAAACTTAAAGACAAAGATAATACAATAATTGAATGGGAAAGATATCTCGAACTAGCCCCAAATGGTGAAGAAAGTGACAATATAAGGCGTGCCCTTGCAATCTTAAAATCAAAAGATTTTTCGTTTGAGAAAGATGGTGATAAAATTATAGTTAGTGATGGATTGTCAGATAAAGACAAAAAGATAGATGTATTACCACTGATTGATGTAGAAGGTGTTCTTGAAGAGATAAAACCTGAAGATAAAGGTAAGGTTTCTGATGAAGCGCTTGAAGAAATTGAGAAATAGTTTTCCATAAAAATGTAAAAAATAGATAAAATTTTAATAATCAGGAGAAAAATATGAAAAAGAAAAAAAAGGATAACAAAGGTTTGTTAATCGGTCTTATTATACTTCTCTTGGCAATTGGTGGTGGAATCCTATACTACTCAATAAATGGTTCAAAAAACAAAAACCTTGAGCAATATCTTGCTTTAGCTAAAGAATATATGCAAAATGAAGCATACGATAGAGCTTTAGACTATCTGGATAAAGCATATCTTATTAATCCAAAAGATAAAAGAATCGAAGAGTTGAGAAAAAAAATCCTAGAGCTCAAACAAAAACAAAAAGGAGAGAAAACAGAACCCATTGTCAAAGTAACTGTTGTTCAACCGGAAGCAGGAACTTCAAAAAAGCCCAAAGGAACAGAAGAAAAACCTGAAATCATTGAAAATAAATCAAGTCAATCAGCCAAAGACAAAACTCCAGATAAGGGAAAAGATCTAAAGAAAGATAAAGGTATGGATGTTCCAGAAATAAAAGACACTGCAAACAATGAAGAAAAAGCAAAAAAGTTAATAGAAGAGGGAAAAGCTCTTCTAAAACAAAATAAATTTAAAGAGGCACTGGATAAGTTTAAAAATGCAGAAAAGCTGGATAAGAAAAACGCTGATGCGCTCGGTTATCAGGCACTTGCACATTATAAAATGAACAACACAAAGGATGCAATAGAAAAGACAAGAGAGGCTTTAAAAGAAGACCCAGCAAATGGAGTTTCTCACTTTGTGCAGGGAAGTATCCTCTATGACAAAAAACTTCCAGATGAGGCACTTGAAGAACTTAAAGCAGCTATAAATGGAGGATATGAAGACGCTGAAGCCTATTTCCTTATGGGTGTAATTTATTACCTTAAAAAGATGTATAATGATGCAAGAGAAAAATTTGAAAAAGCAATATCTATAGATCCAGACTTTGCAAAGGCGTATTATAATCTTGGTCTTACTTATTCAGCATTAAAGAACGATAATGCTGCTCTTAAAAATTTTCAGGAATGTTTGAAAAGAGACCCTCAGAATGCAAAAGCTCTTGTAAACATAGGTTCAATTTACTACTCAAACAAGATGTATGATAAGGCAGAAAAATTTCTGGAAAAGAGTGTTGAAGTTGATCCTTCTAACGATAGAGCATTTGTAAAACTTGGTAATACTTATGAAGAAACCGGGAAAAGAAATAAAGCCATTGAAGCATATCAAAAGGCATATCAATTAAATCCACAAAATTCTTTGGCTCTTTACAATCTTGGCAGAATGCTTGCTTTACAAAATAAACATGCCGAAGCCGTAAAATACTATGAAAAATCAATAGAGGTTGATAATACATTTTATGCCTCATATCTCAACCTTGGTAATAGCTATCTGGAACTCAAAGAGTATGATAAAGCAGAAGAAGCATACAACAAAGCCTTAAACTTTAATAAGAATGATTTTAATGCTTATATAGGACTTGGATATCTTAATCTCAAAAAAGAAAATTATGAAGCAGCATTAAAAAACTTTAAAAGGGCTATAGATCTAAATCCAAGATCCGATATAGCATACAAAGGTATGGGGGACGCTTATGCAAAAAGTGAAATATATGATGAAGCTATAAAAGCCTATTCTAAAGCAATAGAAATATTTCCATCCGATGTAGAAACAATGGGCACTCTTGGAGATGTTTATGTGCGTATTAAAGATTATGAAAATGCTTCTGAATGGTATGAAAAGGCAATAAAACTGGACACCAAAAACCCAGATACATACCTTAAACTTGGTGAAACCTATATAAGACTTGGTAAGAGAGCAGAAGCGAAAAAGATTTTAGAAAATTTAAAGGCAAAATTTCCAAATTATAAAAATATGTCAAAGGTTGACGAATATTTATCAAAGTTGTAAAATATTATAGTAAAATAATGGGGAAATTAAATGGTAGAAATTTTAGTGGTCTCTGGTTTAATAATCGGTATTGTTGGTATAGGGATAGTATACGTTGTTAAGCAATTCATTAAACCTCATCAGCTTGATACAATAAAGACAATGATAGAAAATAAAAAATTTCAGGAAGCTATTAATGCATTAAATAATATTCTAAAAAAAGATGAAGCAAACCCTCTCGCTCATCTATACCTGGCAGAAGCATATTTTGGCAATGGAAGTTATGACCTTGCTCTTGTAGAGTATAAACAGGTTATATTCAGTGGTAAGTTTTCAAACTCTGCGATAGAAAGGACAGTAAGAAGAAGGTTAGCTGATATATATATGAAGTTTAACCAGCTTGAAGAAGCACAGAAAGAATATCTCATATTAGCCAAAATTGAACCACATAATGCTGAATATCTATACCAGATAGGTAACATATTTTATTTGAGAGGTATGAGAGAACAGGCTCTTGCCTATCTTGATAAATCTTTAAAAGGTGGAAAGAGTTCGGCTGACATATATTTCTTAATGGGAAAAATTTATTATGAACTGAGTAGGCCAAATGAAGCTCTCGCAATTTTATCAAACTGTGTGAAATTAGAACCAAAACATTTTGAGGCACATTACTATATTGGACTTATCCTCAAGTCAATGAATACATATGGTAAAGCTGTTCAGGAGCTTGAGCTTGCTGAACAGACAAAGGATCTCACCCTTAAAATCAAAGTTATATATCAAAAAGGTCTATGCAAGATGGAAGTTGGAGACCTTGAAGGTGCTAAGGCAGATTTTGAGAGAGGTTTAAAGTATTCAACAGAGGAAAATAATACCACTATTGCCATAAGATATGCTTTAGGTCTTGCCTTTGAAAGGGAAAGAAGGCTTGTAGAAGCAGTTGAACAATGGGAAAGAGTAGCTCAACTTCGTCCAAATTTCCAGGATGTTCAACTTAAACTTGCACAATATGAGGATTTAAGAGTAGATGATAAACTGAAGGATATTTTGACTTCTACGCCTACAACCTTTGAAATTATAGTTCAAAACTTACTTAAGGGTATGGGATATGAGCCCCTCGAAAGCACAATGATAGATGATGATAATATTGAAATTGTAGGTATGGAAAAAAGCACCAAATGGCGAAATGTAAGGGGTGGCAAAGTTCTTGTGAGAGTATCTAGAGACAATGAAGATGTTGGAGAAGATCAGATAGCTTCTCTTGTTGAAAAATTAAAAAATGTCCATGGAATAAGAGCTGTATATATAACAACGGGTAAATTTACTCCTCAGGCTTTACGTTATTCTGAAAATAGACCTGTTGATCTATATGATAGACAAAAACTGAGTAATATTTTTAAACAAATCAGATAATCAAGGCTAATCCTATTTATACTTCAATAAGTAATCTTTGCTAAAAAATATTACAAAATTTTATTGTTTATAGAATAGCTGTTATTATAAAACCAATGTTAAAGTTAGCTATTTTTATTCCGATTTTATAAGTATTGAGTGGAGGAAATAATGAAAAAATTTTTATTCATTTTTTTAATAAATTATTCTTTTTTATTCCCTGTAGATGAAAAAGTAAGAGAATACTGGAAAAAAACAATGGAGTATGGGGTTTCAGGACAGAGAACTGGCGTGATTAAATCAATAGAAGAAAATAAATCCCAGGAAGATTATTATTTGATAGAAAAGGCTCTTGTAAGCGACATAAACCCAGACGTTCGTGGTTATGCTGCATATAGCCTCATAAATCTAAAAATTGCAAAACCCGATGTATGGATAAATGCCTTGCAAAACGAAAAAGACACAGAAGTATTACGAAAGATAGCTTATGGTATTTCAGAACTAAAGATTTCAAATGCTGGCCCAGTTTTATACAACCAATTAACAAATAGAATTGAAAATCAGAAAGAAACACTTCTTGTTGCAACTATTATAAGAGCTATAGGAGAAATAGGTTACAAACCTTCTTCTCAATATCTTGCTAATATTTTATCAAACATTACTTATCCTAATGAAATAAGAAGTGCCGCAGCAATTGCAATTGGAAGTTTTAATGATGAAGCAAACATCCCATTACTTCAGCAAATTCTAGAAAACCCCGGAGAAGCTAAAGAAGTAAGAATGTATGCAGCTTATGGGATAGGTAGAACAGGATCGCAAAAGGCTTTTGATATACTTTCTCCATATATTGAAAATGAAAAAGAAGATTTGAACATAAGACTCTGGTCAATAAGCGGACTTTCTTTTGTGAAGGGAGAAAAATCGATACAAAAACTTATAGACTTTTCAAAAGTAGATAATGTAAGAATTAGGCTTGAAGCTATAAAATCCCTTGGTAAATATGAAAAGAATGATAGGATTATTGAAATATTAAAATACAAAGCAGATTTTGACCCAGAATTTGCGGTTAAAAAAGAAGCAAAAAAAGCATTGCAAAATATGGGTATTGATTTAGACAAAGAAAAATCAACACAAGATAAAAAACAAGAACAAACTGCCACTTCCACAACAAGTTCAACTAACACAACACAAAAAATACCAGAAAAGACAACTTCAACAAACAAAAATCAATCAAAGTAAGCCACTCCACTTTCAAAGATAGGTTGCCATTTATTGCCTGGAATATTCTTTGCTATAAAGTTACCCCTTCTTTCAGAGTGTCCCATTTTACCTAAAATTCTACCATCAGGACTTGTGATTCCTTCTATTGCAAAGTATGAACCATTTGGATTATACGGCATATTCATAGTTGGTTTGCCATTTTCATCAACATACTGGCTTGCTATTTGACCATTTTTTTTGAGAATATTTAACGTATCCTCCGTGGCAATAAATCTTCCCTCTCCATGAGAAACCGGTATGGTATAAATCTCCTCGAGGTTACATTTCATAAACCATGGAGAAAGATTTGAAACTATTTTAGTGAAAACCATCTGGGAAACATGTCTGCCTATCTTGTTGAATGTCAAAGTGGGGGAATTTTCTGTTAACTCTCTGATTTCTCCATAAGGCACAAGTCCAAGTTTTATAAGTGCTTGAAAACCATTGCATATGCCGAGTATAAGTCCATCTTTCTTGTTTAAAAAATTCATTACAGCATCTTTAATCTTTGGATTTCTAAAAACAGCTGCTATAAATTTACCTGAACCATCCGGTTCATCGCCAGCACTAAATCCACCAGGCAAATAAATAATCTGAGAATTTTCTATCTCTTTAACAAAAATATCTATAGAATCCTCAATATCCTTTGAAGTCATATTTACAAAAACTTTAACTACAGGCCTTGCTCCAGCTACCCTGAACGCTTCAGCAGATTCATATTCTGTATTCGTGCCAAAAAACACTGGGATGAAAACTCTTGGCTTTGCAATTTTTGTCTTTGATTTAATTATGGTTTGAGACTTAAAATTGATTTCTTCAATCTTTAAATCTTCATCTTCAGTTTTGTAAGGAAAAACATTGGATAATGTTGAGAGATTGTTTTTAATAATATCCTCAAGTGCTATTGATAAATCATTTATGATGATATTACTATCCTTAACTGTTCTTCCAATTTTATAGATTTCAATCTCTTTATCAATAATTTCTTCATCTGTTTCAATTACAAAAGAACCATATTGGGGTTTAAACAACCATTCGTCTTTAAAATTCTCAAATTTAAAACCTATTTTATTACCTATGCACATTTTACTTATAGTTTCCGATAAACCATAAAATTTTACACTTGATGCTGACAAAACCTTTCCCTCATAAATAAGTTTATAAATTTTTTCAAATATCTTTTTAAGATAAACAAAATCAAAAGTTTCATCCTCTTTTAATTTTGCAGGGATAAAGTAAACGTTACTTCCTACTTTTTTAAACTCAGAAGATACAACTTTTCTTATATCTCCCGTAGTAACTGCAAAACTTACAAGAGTAGGAGGAACATCAAGATTTTTGAATGTTCCAGACATACTATCTTTTCCACCTATTGCAGGTATAGAGAGTTCCATCTGTGTTATAAAAGCTCCCAGCAAAGCTGTAAATGGCTTTGCCCACCTTACCGGATCTTTGAATGGTTTTTCAAAATATTCCTGCAAGCTAAGTCTAATTTTTTTATAATCTCCACCAGTTGCAACAATCTTTGCAACAGACTCAACAATAGCAAACATAGCCCCATGAAAGGGAGAATAACTTGATATTTCGGGATTAAAGCCATAACTCATTATACTCACAGTATTAGTTTCCCCTTCGTAAACAGGAATTTTTGCAACCATTGCCTCAATCGGTGATAGTTGATATTTTCCACCAAAAGGCATTAAGACAGTTCTACCTCCAACTGTGCTATCAAACATTTCTACAAGTCCCTTTTGAGAAGCCAGATTAAGCTCGCTAACTATACTTAACCAATCCTTGGGTGTTAATAGCTTATGTATATCAAAAAGAGAAGTTGTTTTATCAGGTGGAATATATGTTACCTTTGTATGTTTTTTTGCTCCATTTGAATTGAGAAAATTTCTTGAGAGATTGACTATTTCTTTACCTCTCCAGAACATTTTCATTCTTGGTTCTTTTTTTATCTCTGCGATAATTGTTGCATTTAAGTTTTCTTTCCTTGCTTCTTCAATAAACTTTTGGGCATCTTTTTTACTCACTACTACAGCCATTCTTTCTTGAGATTCCGAAATAGCAAGCTCTGTCCCATCAAGTCCTTCATACTTTTTAGGAACAAGATCAAGATTTATGGTTAATCCATCAGCAAGCTCTCCTACAGCTACGGAAACACCACCAGCTCCAAAATCATTACACTTTTTTATTAACTTTATCACCTCTTTTTTTCTGAATAACCTTTGGATTTTTCTTTCTTCAGGAGCGTTACCTTTTTGGACTTCAGCTCCAGCCTTAACTATTGATTCTTCTGTATGGGCTTTTGACGAACCGGTTGCACCACCACAACCATCTCTACCAGTACCACCACCGAGTAGTATAACTACATCTCCCTCTACTGGCTTTTTTCTGACAACATAGCTTTTTGGCACAGCACCTATCACAGCTCCTATTTCCATCCTCTTAGCTACATAGCCTTCATGGTAAATTTCAGATACAAGCCCTGTAGGAACACCTATCTGATTGCCATAAGAACTATAGCCATGAGCTGCTTCTGTGGTTATTTTTCTTTGTGGGAGTTTGCCAGCTAGAGTTTTATCAATTGGTGTTCTTGGATCACCACTTCCAGTAACTCTCATAGCTTGATATACATAAGCTCTACCGGAAAGAGGATCTCTTATAGCTCCCCCTATACAAGTTGCTGCCCCACCAAATGGTTCTATTTCAGTTGGATGATTGTGAGTTTCATTTTTGAATTGAAGAAGCCATTTTTCTTTTTTACCACAGGAATTAACATCTATAATTATACTGCAGGCGTTAATTTCTTCTGATTCATCAAGATCTTTAAGTTTACCCATTTTCTTTAATTTTTTCATTGCAATTGTCGCTATATCCATAAGACAGATGGGTTTGTTTGTATGATTATAAATATCCTTTCGTATCTCTAGATATCTATTATAAGCATTTGTAATTAATCTTTCATACTTTCCATTCTCTATACATACACTATCTATTTCTGTAAGAAAGGTTGTGTGCCGACAATGATCCGACCAATAAGTATCTATAACTCTGAGTTCTGTAATTGTTGGATCCCTCTTTTCTTCTTTAAAATAATTTTGACAAAATAGTAAATCATCCTCATCCATCGCAAGTTCAAGTTCTGTCTTTAATGTCATTAGTTCAGCCCTTTTCATCTTTATGAAACCAGAAACTGTCATAATATCTTCTGGTATAGTAACTTTCTCAATAAGAGTCTCAGGTTTCTTAAGAGAAGCTATTCTAGAATCAACAGGATTTATAACATAAGATTTTATCCTTTCAAATTCAACTTCAGAGATTTCTCCATATAGGATAATAACTTTGGCTGTTCTTATTATAGGTCTTTCTTTATGAGTAATTAACTGTATAGCTTGTGAAGCAGAATCTGCTCTCTGATCATACTGTCCCGGTAAATATTCTACCGCAAAAATTTTTAAATTCTCTTTTAGATATGGAATATCTTCAACATATACTATATCTACTGGTGGTTCTGAGAATATTGTGTTTTTTGCTTTATCAAATGTTTGATCATCTATACCTTCTATGTCATATCTATTAAGTATTTTTAGATTTTCTACTTTTTTAATATTGAGATATTCTCTAATCTCTCGAAGAAGTTTTTTTGCCTCAATATCAAATCCTTCTTTCTTTTCTACATATATTCTTTTTATATCTGACATAATTTCTCCCAATTTATTATAACATATTTTCTTAAAATATGCTTGATTTTTACTTGAAACTATACCAAATTGGAAGTATAATATTTTAGAGGGAATTTTGATAAGGATTAAAAATGAGGATTCTTTTACTATTGTTGTTTTTTTCTCCTGTTTTTTCTTCAACAACAAATTACTCAAAATTTGAACCACTTCAGGCAAAGGTTACCGTAATTGAGCAGAAAGGCTCGATGGTTGATGTTGTTTTTAATTTTTTTATAATTCTTCTTTTCCTATTTGCTATCTTTTTCTCTTTTTTTTTATCAATTAAAATTAAAAGGTTAAATTTTTCAGATTTTAATAAAAATACTTTCTTTCAATTAAGAAAGATGTTAAGCCCATTAAGAGTAGTGATATGGTTAATGATAATTATAGGATTAACTTCGTTTTTTATAAATTTTTTTGTACTCATTTTTAGCTTAAAATTATCCTTAAATCTTATTTTGACATTAAATTCACAGATTTTAATGAGTGTTTTGAGGACCTCTTTTCAGTTATCTATAATTTTATTTCTTATCTACCTTATACTTGAGAAATGGATTGCAAAAAAAATTTCAAATTGAGAGGAAAATATGTTTGGAGCGAAGAATATAATTGAATTTTTTCAGATTGGTGGATTTGCGATGTATTTTCTCGCTTTGTGTTCTATTATTGCTTTAGGAGTTTTTATTGAAAGAAGTATAACATATTATAGAAAATCAAGAATAAAGAGAGAATTAATTATGCATGAATTAAAAAAGGCTATCAAAAATAAAAAAATAGAGAGTTTTAAAGAGAGATATAACTCTAGTATCTCTCCTCTTGCAGAGTTAACCCTCAAATATCTTGAAAATAAAGAACTTAAAAAGGATAAGTTAAAAAGTCTTATGGAAAGAACAATATTAGAAAAAGAAACAGAACTTGACAGGTATAATTCAATACTTGGAACTATAAGTAATGTTTCAATCTATTTTGGTTTGCTTGGTACTGTTCTTGGTATTATAAAGGCTTTTGAAAGTATCGCCGTAACAGGTGCAAGCAGCGTATCTTCTGTAATAAAAGGTGTGGCAGAGGCATTATCTACAACTGCAGTCGGCCTTATGATAGCTATCCCTTCCAGCATAGCTTATAACTATTTTACAAATAAAGTAAATTCTTTTACTACTGAGATGGAACTAATTGCTATGGAACTAAGTGAACTGGATGATTAAAATGAAAAGAATGAGAAAAAAAATAAAAAGTGAAATAAATATTACTCCTCTTACAGATGTTTCACTTATGTTACTTTCCATATTTCTCATTACTACACCAATGATGGTTCAATCGGGACTTAATATAGAACTTCCTAAGTTAAAAAATGTAGAAAAAAATTTCCACAATAAAAATATAGAACTTAATATTGATAATAATGGAAATATATTTATAGATAACAAAAGATTGAACCTTATCAATCTTGAAGACGAATTGAAGCAAAAAATTAAAGACACCAATGAAACCATAATTTTTATCAAAGCAGATAAAAATATAAAGTATGAGCTATTAATGAAGGTAATAGATACATCTAAAAAAGCTGGTGTTAAAAAGATTGCATTGGGTGTCGAAATTGATAACTAAGGAGTTTTTGCGTGTATAGGATAGGTTTAAAGTTATGGTCAACAAACGAAAATTATATTGAAGAGGCTATAAAACTTTATGAAGAGAACTATTATGATTACATTGAACTTTACGCTGTACCTGATAGTTATGATAGATTTGCAAAAATCTGGCTTGCCTTAAAAGCTCCATTTGTAATTCATGCACCTCACTTTGGTAGTGGTCTCAATTTCTCGATTAAAGAACAGTATGAAGTAAATAAAAAATACGCCTTTGAGAGTTTTAAATTCGCTGATTTACTTAAATCAGATAAGATAATCTTCCATCCCGGTGTAAACGGCAAAATAGAAGAAACAATAAGACAGATAAATTCCATTAAAGATGAAAGAATGATCATAGAAAACAAGCCTTATCTAGGTAATGGAGAAAATCTTTTTTCCATTGGATCAACACCTGAAGAAATAAAATACATTCTTGAAACAACTGGTTTATCTTTTTGTCTTGATTTTGGTCATGCTATATGTGCTGCAAATGCACACAAAAGGGAAGTATATAGCTTCATAAAGGAGTTTTTAAATTTTTCTCCAACTATATACCATCTGACAGATGGTGATTTTAGCGGCGTATATGACTCGCATTTACATTATGGAGAGGGAAGTTTTCCACTTAAAAAATTACTTTCTTTTGTTCCTGATGGTAAAATGATAACAAATGAATCAGTTAAAAAATATCCTGACAAACTTGATGATTTTAAGAATGATGTTTTATATTTGAAAAAATTAATTTCTGAAAAATAGTTGATGTTTTTAAAGATTAATCTTTAACGATTTAGAAACTTAAAAATAAAAAGGATTTTATATGGAATTAATTAAAAATTTTTTCAGAGTTATACTTGTTGTCCTTGGTATTATAAATTATTATCCTGATGTTGAAGTTGAAAATGTTTTTGTTTACAAGGACTTTAATGATAAAGAATTAATAAGATCTCAAATTAAGTTTAAAAATTTATTAAATTCGGCAATGATGGAAGTGATAAAAAGTGGAAACAGATTAGAAATTTCTTGTATTATCAAGAGTTATTATGAAAATAAACTTGTTTTTTCAGATAAGATAACAAAAAATATTTCTTATGAAAGCAATGTTTATTATTTGGATAATAAAAAATTTCACACTGAGGAAAGTATAATAGACTGGATCTCTGTTTTTGATTTTGTTATTCTTAAAGAAAAATCAAAGTTTGTTTCAAAAACTATAGAAACTCAAATTGAAATATACTGTAGTTCAGATTTAAATGTAGATATTATGGCTCTCTGGGGAAATAAACCAAAAATTATAATCTCTTACGAAATAGAGAAATGAAATGAAGGTGCGATTTTATTTAATTTTTATAATTGCCTCTGTTGTTATACTTACTTTATCTATTTATACAAGTTATATCTCTATATACAATCACCAAAAACTACTCGAAAAAGAATTATGGAAAATAGGTAAGATTGCAGAAAATAATATCGAAATTCAAAAAAGACTTTCTTTATTCAAGGTTTTTTCAGAAAAAATGGTTGTTGAAACAACAAGAAAAGTATGGTTTATGTTTTTGTTAAATATTCTTTTGCTTTTATCTATTTTTGGAATATATATAATCGGCGTTGTAAGACCTATTTATAAACTATCCAAAAAAGTTAATTCAATCTATTTTGAACAAGGGATTAAGGATATAAAAATAAAAGAACAAGGAACAGAAGAAGTAAGACTTTTGATAAAGGCATTTAATGAAATGTTTGAAAAACTTAAAAACTACGAAAATGTGGTTGGGAATATTCAAAAGTATAGAGGTTGGAAAGAAATATCAAGAGTTTTGGTTCATGAAATAAACAATATCCTATCTCCAGTTCAAACCTATCTCGAATATTTAATGGATGAAGTAGAAGACACAAAAAAAATTACAATGATATTAAGCAAGATTAGTGAAATCAAAGAAATACTCAATAGACTAAGAGAATTCTCCCATTTTCCTGATCCTGTATTTCAGGAATATAGTATTGTAAGTCTTCTGAAAGAGGTGACATTAGAGTTCAAAAATGTTGAGTTTACCGATTCTATAGATTACAAAATAAGAATTGACCCTCTTCTTACAAAAGAAATTTTAAGAAATTTAATAAAAAATGCTCTAGAAAGTAAAGAAAATGTGTCTGTTAAAATTTCATTTGAAGAAGAAAAAAATTATGTTAAAATAAAAGTAGAAGATAACGGACCCGGCATCTCTAAAGAAAACTTAGAAAAAATATTTTCCCCGGGTTTTTCAACAAAAAAGAAAAAAGGGAATATTGGTATAGGCTTATCTATAGTTCAAAGCCTTATTCAAGAACAACATGGGATTATTTCTGTAGAAAGTGAGGTTGGGAAAGGAACTATCTTTAATATATACTTCCCTTTAAATGGAGGAATAAATGAAAATACTGGTAGTTGATGACAATGTAGATGTTATAAAAAGTCTTCAAGATGTTCTCGAAGACTATGAAATAATAGGTTGTTCAAGCATTGGAGAAGCCAAGGAAATTTTATCCCAAGAAAATGAAATAGAGGTTGCTATTATTGATATTATGCTTGGAGAAGAAAATGGGCTTGATCTCCTTTCTTATATAAAATCAAGTTTGAGTAACATCGAATGTATAATGATCTCGGGTTATTCAAATATAGAAAAAGCTGTCCTATCTATAAAAATGGGGGCTTACGATTTCATAGAAAAGCCAATCTCTTACCAAAAAATCAAGGTTGTTTTAAATAACGCAATAGAACATAAGAAATATAAAGAATTATTTTCAAAAGAATTAAAAAAATATGAGATAATTGGAAACTCAAAGGCTACAAAAAAAATTAATGAACTTATAGAAAAGGCATCAAAATTGGATTTTCCAGTCCTGATTTACGGCGAAAGTGGTGTTGGTAAAGAGCATATTGCTAATCTCATCCATCTCAAATCAAAAAGGGGTAAAAATGAAATGGTTAAACTCAACTGTGCAGCTATCCCAGAAAGTCTGTTTGAAAGTGAATTTTTTGGATATGAAAAGGGTGCTTTCACTGGAGCAGTAACACAGAAAAAAGGTAAAATAGAACTTGCACATAATAGCACAATCTTTCTTGATGAAATTGGAGAGCTCCCTCTTTCCCAGCAGGCAAAATTGCTAAGAGTTCTCGAAGACAAAAATATTATTCGTGTTGGTGGAAATAAACCTATACCAGTTGATTTCAGACTTATTACAGCTACCAATAAAGATTTACAAAATCTGGTTAAAGAACAAAAATTCAGGGAAGATCTATTCTATAGAATAGGAGTGATAATAATAGAAGTTCCACCATTAAGAGAAAGGAGAGAAGATATTCCATTACTTACAACACATTTTCTTAAACAGGTTTCTATAGAAAATAACATAGAAAAATCAATCGATAAAGATGCCCTTGATATTATCTCTCAAATGGATTTCAAAGGTAATATAAGAGAATTAAAAAATTTAATATTAAGACTTTTTGGACTTTCAGAAGGAAAAATAATTACAAAAAATGATTTAGAATACATCTTAAATCCCTGTAAACAAATAGCAACAGATTCAATCTTTGAAAAAACTCTACCTCTTTCCGAAGCCAAAAAACTACTTGAGAAAACATATATACTCACCCAACTGAGACTGAATAACAACAATATTTCAAAGACAGCTATAAGCCTCAATGTTCTACCAAATAATCTTATAAGAAGAATGAAAGAGCTTGATATAAAAGTTAGTCAATAAAGTCCATCAATTCTTTTACTCTCTTTGGATTTCTTAACTTTCTTAAAGCCTTTGCTTCAATCTGCCTTATCCTTTCTCTTGTTACCTGAAATAGATAACCAACCTCCTCCAGTGTATGAGCATATCCATCATCAAGACCAAACCTCATTCTTAAAACCTTTTGTTCTCTTAAAGGTAACTCATTAATTACCTCTGCAAGTTTTTCTTTCAACATACTGTTCATTGTAGAATGCATCGGACTTGAGGCCTTAATATCTTCTATAAAATCTCCAAGCGAAGAATCTTCATCCCTTCCTACTGGTGTCTCAAGTGAGACAGGATCATTCGCAACATTTTTGATATTTTTAACTTTGTTAACCCCCCATCCTACTTTACTTGAAATCTCTTCAACTGAAGGAGCTCTTCCTAAATCCTGTGTAAGATCGAGTTCTGCTTTTTTAATCTTATTTATCTGCTCTATCATATGAATGGGGACTCTTATAGTTCTTGATTGTTCTGATATTGATCTTGTGATCGCCTGTCTTATCCACCATGTTGCGTAGGTAGAAAATTTATAACCCTTTTTGTATTCAAACTTCTCTACAGCCCTTATCAAACCTATATTTCCCTCTTGGATCAAATCAAATAAATGAACACCCCTGTTTATATATCTCTTACCTATTGAAACCACAAGTCTTAGATTTGCCTGGATTAATTCTTTCTTTCTTTCTTCTACTACCTGTCTACCCTCTCTGATTTCATGAGTCCAGTGCAAAAGTTGTTCTTTTGTCGCTTTATAGATATTTTCTATCATTTCTATCTTTTGCATTTTTTCTTTTATTGTGTTTTTTAAAGATTGTAATTCAACATTCTCCGCATGCTCTTTAGCCAAACTAATGATTTGTTCAATTGAATGCCCGTTTGTTATCTCTACCTTGCGAAAATATTCAAGTAGCTTCTCTATCTCCTCTCCAACCTGAAGAAGTCTTTCTGCCGCATTAACTAAAATTTTTGGATTGAGGTCAATCGTTTTGATTGATTCAATAAATGACCATCTGATTTTCTTGATCTGAGATAGTAATTCTTCTTTTTCTTTGTCTGAGAGATCTTTTTTGTCCCACAATTCATCTATAGCACTTAGTTCTTCTTTTATTTGAGTAAGAACCTGTGCTACATTACTTACTATTTTCATTCTTTCTTTTCTTTCTTTAGCTGAAATGTTGTAGATTTTTGGGAGGTTAAAGAAATTATACAACTTTCCCTTACCCTGTAAAATTTCCTTAACTATATCTTCAATCTCGTGAATTAAAAAACCCGAATCAAATATTGAGGTGTTTATCTTAAGCTGCCCTTCTTCTATTTTTTTAGCTATCTCTATTTCCTGTTCCTGTGTAAGTAATGGAATTTTACCAATTTTCTTGAGATATATTCTTAGTGGATTATCGGTTTGATCATCTTCACTTTCGATAATTATAGAATCAAGATCTTCAAAATCATCCGTCAAAAATCCATCAAAATCCTCAAGGAAAGGATCTTCAACAGTAATCTCATTTTCTTCAAGTAATTTTATTACATTTTCAAGAATCTCTGGAGAAGCGGCCATATCTTCTGGAAGAAAATCCATAATCTCTTCATAACTTAAAATCCCTTTTTCTTTACCATGTTTAATTAAATTATTAATTTCTTCACTTTCAAGCAAATCATAATACATATATACTTATCCCTCCTATTATCTTAATAACTTACGGCGTGACTGAAACTTTTAATTATTTCTTCAAGTTCAAAAAGCTCTCTCTTAAGATTTTTTTTCTCTTCAAGATCCCTGACATTTATAAGTTTCCTTTTGATATGCAGATATCTTATCTTATAGGCTTTTTCCAAAACCATTTCGTAAGTAAAATTTTCATCCATTACACCTCTTGATATTGAATCAACCAATTCATTATTTAAACCAAAAAGAAGAGTTTTTGTGTTTTTCTCTCCATTTTCTATCTTAAGGAATAAATTTCTCACTTCTGAATTTATTAACATTTCAGAGGAAATTAATGGTAAAACCTCATCACTTTTCTCTATATATTTTATCATTCCTCCAATAAACTCCATTTCTATATCTTCATTTTTAGAATTTTTATTATCAATTAATCGACCAAAACTACTCTCTTTCTTTAAAAAATTTTGATATTCTATCAAAACTGTTTCAAGTTTTTCACTTATAAAATTCGCAGTTTTTTTCAATGCCGCCTCTCTTTCTATCGCTGTTTTGATTGTCCTAATATATAAAAAAATATTTCGGACAAAAGATATCTTGTCTTTTTTAACTGAAATCTTCTTACTAAAAAATATCAATTTAAAATCTATAGGGTCAAGTAATTTTTTATCAAAATATTCAATAGTTTTTGCCTTACCATATTTCATCACAAAATCATATGGATCCATTTTACCTGGTAAAATGACTACTTTTATGTTAACTTCAAGATTAGCGGCTATATCTATAGCCCTATTGGCAGCATTTATGCCAGCTTCATCCCCATCAAAGATAAAAACAATATTTGAAGTATATCTTTTCAATTGTAAAATTTGATTCTCAGTAATTGATGTCCCTAGCGGTGCAACTACATTCTTTATATTATGTTGAAATAAAGCTATGACATCCATATACCCTTCAACTACATAAGCTATTTTCTGCTTTATTATTTCATCTTTAGCATAATTCAATGCAAAAAGTAAATACCCCTTGTGAAATACCGAATTCTCCGGTGAATTCACATATTTTGCGATATCTTTTCTATCCTGTAATATTCTACCACCAAAACCTACAGGATTACCTTCTCTATCAAATATTGGAAAAATAACCCTATCCCTGAATCTATCATAAACTCCATCATTACTTTTTATACACAGACCAGACTTATAGATAAAATCTTCTGAATAGCCTTTTGATTTAAGAAACTGAAATAGATTATGATTTAAACCACCATAACCAATCTTAAAAAATTTTATTGTTTCTGGTGTAAGTTTTCTCCCTGATAGATATTTTCTTGCATTTTCGGCTTCCTCAGAATTGAGTAGTTTATTATGAAAATAATCTAAAGCATCTCCGGTTATTTTTTGTATAGCTTTCTTTTCGATTGTAATAGATTTATTATCTGAGTCTTCATATTGTGAAAGATCAATCCCAGCCATATCAGCTAACTTCTCAAGGGCTTCTCTAAAATTTACCCTATAATAATCCATTAGAAATTTAATTGTATTTCCTGAAGCTCCGCAACCAAAACAATGATATAAACCCTTTTCATCACTTATAGACATCGAAGGTGTTCTTTCATTATGAAAAGGGCATCTTGCCATATAATTCTTACCACTTTTTTTAACTTCAGTCACCTTGCCAATAATATCAACAATAGAAATTCTATCAACAAGCATTTGTATTACATCATCCGGTATCAACTGAACCCTCGCTATAAAATATGATTTTTTATAGAGTAATTGATTAGTATAATATTATATACAAAAAAAAATAGATTTTTCCTAAATTTTGAGAAAAAAAATTTAAAAATTCGATAAAATTTTGTCAAGACATCTATATCTCAAAGCCTCAGTAATATGTGTTTCTTCTATAATTTCTGCTGAAGTTAAATCAGCTATTGTTCGTGAGATTTTTAAAATTTTTTCATAGCTTCTGATACTTAGGGAATATTTCTGCATTATTGCCTCAAGCAAATCTTTTGCTCCTTTCTTGAGCTCACAAAACTTTGATACAAGTTTGTGAGACATTTCTGCGTTTGTAAAAATATTATATTTTTTGAATCTTTCAAGTTGAATATTTCTTGCTTTAATAATTCTTTCTTTTATCTGTTTTGAGCTTTCTCCTCTATTTTCATAATTAATATCTTTTAAATCTACCTTTGAAACGGCAAGATGCATATCTATCCTGTCAAGTAAAGGTGTCGAAATTTTTTTCAATACACTTTTAATTTCTTCAGGATCCCACCTATCAACATCACTACTTTTATATGAAGGGTTCATAGAGGCTACAAGCATAAATCTCGCAGGAAATTCTACCATTCCCTCTGCTCTCGAAATCGAAACCTTTCCATCTTCAAGTGGTTGCCTCAAAACCTGAAGAACATTGCTCCTGAAAAGCTGAAACTCATCAAGATATAAAACTCCATTATGTGAGAGACTTACTTCTCCTGGCTTTGGAAATTTGCCCCCACCAATTATTGAAACATCAGAAGCTGTATGATGGGGGCTTCTGAAAGGCCTTTTAAGAATAAGGGGATTATCCGGTTCTATCATTCCAGATATGCTATATAACATGGTTGTTTCAAGAGATTCTTCTATTGAGAGTGGAGGAAGAATTGATGGTATTCGTTTGGCAAGCATTGTTTTCCCAGTACCAGGTGGACCTATAAGTAGAATATTATGCCCACCCGCACAGGCAACCTCTATACCTTTCCTTGCTATGAATTGTCCACAAACTTCGTTCATATCAACATTTTCATCCTCTTCAATTTTGGTTATTATTTCTTTAAAATTAAAGGTGTTAATCGGGGTTTTCTGCTTTATTTTGCATAGATGCTCTATCGCCTCTTTAAGGGTTCTGATAGGTATTACATCAATCCCATCTACAATTGACATTTCTTTACCATTCTCTTCTGGACACATTATTGTATCAAACCCCATTTTTTTAGCATAAATAGCTATAAGAAGTCCACCTGGTATTTTTCTCAACTCCCCATTTAAAGATAATTCCCCAACAAAAGCTATTTTATCTAGATTTTCCATCTCATATCTCTCTGATAAAATACCTAAAGCAATCGGAAAGTCAAAAAAAGTTCCGTTTTTTTTAATCCCTGCTGGAGCAAGATTAACAATAATTCTTTTACCTGGAAAATGAAAGCCAGAATTTTGGATGGCTGTCTCAATTCTTCTACAAGACTCTTTAACCGATTGGCTGGCAAGCCCTACTATCTCAAATTCTGGAACTTTAGTCTGAATATCAATCTCAATATCAACCTTTATCACCTGCATACCAAAAAAAGTAAAAGAGTTTAACTTTACTACCATCTATTCCTCCATATATATCTTATTCAATAATAATTGTTAAACTTTGTTAAAAAAATTAATTGATAAAATAATTTTTTTGATTTAAAATAGTTATGGAGTAAATTTTAATTTATATGGACAAGACAGCAAAAAATTTTTTTAAAAAACAGATAGATTTTGCCTGTAGACATTTTAGTTTCAAGGATTGTCCTTATTATCCCTGCCATAAAACAAAAGAAGAATTAAATTGTATATTATGTTATTGTCCATTTTATCCATGCAATAACAAAATTGGAAATGGAAGGTGGATAATCACAGATAAAAAGAAAGTCTTTGATTGTAGTGAGTGTGATTTTGTTCATCGAGATGAAGTTGTAAAAAGGATTTTTGAACTTCTCTATGAGAATAAAACCCTCAAACAGATTGCCAAAATTATAAAAAAGGAATTTAAAAAATGAAAAAGAAGTATGTTATAGGCATTTTTGGCAAAACTGGTAGTGGTAAATCAACTGTTTCTAAAATTTTAAGTGAAAAATATGGATTTTATCACATTGATGTAGATAAAATTGGGCATATTGTTCTTGAGAAATTAAAAGATAAAATTTTAGCTAATTTTGGTAAAGGAATTTTAACTGATGGAAAAATAGACAGAAAAAAACTTGGAGAAATAGTTTTTAAAAACAGAAATGAACTTTATAAGTTAAATTCTATTGTTCACCCAGAAATAAAAAAACTTACATATCAGGAAATAAAAAACACTGACAAAAAGTATGTTGTAATTGACGCTGCATTACTTTTTGAAATAGGTCTTGATGAATATTGTGATTTTCTCATTATGGTTGAGAGTAATGAAAATCTAATATATCAAAGAAATAACAAGAATAGAAATTGGGATTTCAATAAAACAGCAGATATTTTAAAATCCCAGGAATACTTAGACATACTAAAGGGAAAGGCTGATTTCATTATATACAATAATGAGAATGAAACTAAACTTTTAAAACAGATTGAATTTTTAGTTCATATAATTTTTTAAAAATTTTCCGATAAGGTTAAATATGAAGTGTAAAAATGCCATTTTTGTAATTATTTTCTTATTTTTGTCTTGTGGAGAAGAACGACCAATTAGTAAAGTAGCTCCTTTTATTAATGTATTGCTTTTCACTTCTGACAGTGCAAATATAGAAGCTGAAAATTTTGTATTAATTTCTGGTAAAGGAAGAGAAATCGGAAAAGGTAAAATCAACTTCACTCTATCTAATAACTCAATTGTAATTAATGAAATGATTGTTGGTGAAAATAAATTTGAGATTTCACCTGAAAATTATTTTAAAATCAACGGTAAAAGTTATAGAGGTAATCTTTTAATTATTAACACAAATGGCACCCTATATTTCATAAACATAATTGATATAGAATCATATCTATATTCTGTAGTGCCTGGTGAAGTTTATTCTTCTTGGGAAACAGAAGTTTTAAAAGCTCAAACAGTTGTTTCAAGAACATATGCTCTTTATGAACTTTCTTTCTCCAGAGGTAAAAATAGGTTATTTGATGTATATTCTGACACCCGTTCACAGGTCTATAAAGGAATAGAATCTGAGAATGAGTTAATCAGGAATATTGTTAACTCAACGACAGGCGAAGTCTTGAGATATAATGGGAAGATAATACCGGCATTCTTTCATTCATCAAGTGGTGGAATGACAGAATCATCTCTTGAATTTTTTGGCTATGATAAGCCTTATCTCATCGCAAAAGAATCCCCATATGCGGCAACATTTCCAGAAAATAGATGGGAATACAAAATTAAAACAAAAGACTTTTCAAAGATTTTTAATATATCACAGGATTTAACTTCAATAAAAGTTACAAAGAGAACAACTTCAAAACGTATAAAAGAGATTACAATTTCATCTTCTCAAAGTAATATAGTAATAAGTGGAAAAGAACTAAGAAGTAAACTTGGAGAATCAAATATTAAAAGTCTAAGGGCAAATATCTTCATTACAAACGATACAGTTTTATTTCAGGGAGTTGGTTACGGGCATGGTGTCGGATTCGCTCAATGGGATGCTCAGGGTATGGCAAAAGAAGGGAAGGATTATAAAAGTATTCTTAAATTCTTCTACCCCGGAGTTTCAATAGAAAAGATATGGTAAGAAATGCTTATCTATTTGACATCGATGGAACATTGCTCCACGCAAGAGGTTTAGGAAAATGGGCTTTTGAAAATGCACTCTCTAAAATTTTAGGAAAAAATTTTTCACTTGAAAAAGAGGATTTCAGTGGCAGAACTGATAAAGATATTTTATACTCTTTTCTTGAAAGATTAGGATATAAAAAACAAGAGATTGATAATTTTATTCCACTACTCTATGAGACCTACCTTTTTGAATTTAAAGAACTAAGCGAAAAAAATAAAGAAATGTTTCTAGTTTTTCCAAAAGTATATGAGATTCTATCTGAATTAAAAGGAGAATGTATAGGTTTACTGACAGGTAATCTCCTAGAATCCGCTTTTATAAAATTAAAAGCAGTTGGTTTAAGTGATTTTTTCCCATATGGGGTAGGTGGATTTGGTAATGAAAGCAGAAATAGGAGTAAATTATTCCCTATAGCTATAGAAAGAATGAAAAATTTCTATAAGGTTAACAATTTCAATAAAATATGGATAATTGGTGATTCCCATAGAGATATAATCTGTGCAAAGGAGAACAATGCTCTTTCTCTTATTGTCGCAACTGGTAAAGAAAAAAAAGAAAAACTCATAACCTATAAACCAGATTATATATTTAATGATTTCAGTGACACAAAGGCTATTCTCAATATACTAAAATACCAATATTTGTAAAAAAAATAATTTTACTTTATAATTACTTATGGGAGAAGTGATTGAAGAAAATTTTAGCTATTCTTTTATTTTTTAATACCGGCTATTCTGTAACTATAAAAAATATAAACTTTATTGGTGATGCTGTTACAAAAAAAGTTACTTTGCTTTCATTTTTTCCTGAATATTATGAAAAAAAAGATTTGTCAGATGAAGAATTAAAAAAAATTATTAAAAACTGGAAAAGACGACTGGAAAGAACTGGCTGGTTCAGAAATATTAAAATTGATGTGATTAATCTAGAAAATAATGAGGTAGATATAAATTTAAGTTTTACCGAAAAAATACCTTATACTGTATATTTCAAAAATAACTATATTGGCATAGGTAAATACAATATCTGGGGAGAAGGTAAAGAACTTTATTTTGAAGCTGGACTATCACATAAAAGCATAAAAATTATAGATAGAATATTTAATGGAACATCTTATTTCTATGAATTTTATGCAGGTAGTGAACTTTTCACTCTTCACGAATATTTGAATGGTGAAATAGAAAAAAAAGATTTATCCCGACAAAAATTAGATGCAAAGATAGGCAACAATATATTACCAGATCAAAAAATATCTTTCAAAATATCTCTTGAGTGGTTTCAGGATACAAATGACAACGAAAATTCAAAAAATATAAATTATTCAACTATAAGCTGGAGTTATGATACAACAGAAGGATATCCTGTTGTTAAAAACGGTCTTAAATGGGAAAATAACCTTAAGTTTTACACTGATTTTAAATTTCTAGTTGAAACTGATTTTAAAGGTTATTTTATGATATTTGAAACATTAATATTGGGTTCAAGACTTCATATCGCATTTTCTTATCCTGAATTACCTATTTATCATAAATTTAATCTCCAGGGAATAAATGGTTTAAGAACCCTCTCAATTATGCCCGGCCTTATAGGTAGTAACATCTGGGAAACACATATAGAGTTACGCTGGGCTTTCTGGGATGTTGTACCATTTTTACTTTATGATCTTCAACTTGAGGCTTTAGGATTCGTAGATATAGGTGAAGCTAAAGATAAAATAGAAGAATTTGGTAAACCTCATATAGTTTATGGCTGTGGTATAAGAATATATCTAGATACTTTTGCTATAAGAACTGAAATTGGTGTAGATGAATCTTCAAAAGTTAGTGTAATGAGTAGTTTTGAACTGCCATTTTAAAGCCTTAATTTTTTCCAACCACCTTGCCACAGTAATAAATATAATTCTTATCTATTGCATCAACTTTTCTTCCACGAACAAGCTGAAATGTTTTTGGATCTGCCTCTTTTATAACAAAAAATCCACTGTCACGAAAATAATAAACTTTATTTTTGTCTTTTCCATAACCAAGACCAAGATACTCAAAACTCTCTGGATCGGCACCTTCCACCATTTTATCATGAAAATAAACAAATCTCCCATCCGTTCCCCAGTAATTTTCACCCGCAAAATCTAAGTCATAGGCTTTGAATTTCTTTGCTTGAATCCCTTTTAAGGGAATGAATTTCAACTCCCTTATGTCAAAATAATAAACATTCTTGCCATCAGAAAAATAAGCTGGAGATAAGTACATACTTTTTGCCGGATAGCAAAACAATTTTTTAGCATTCATCCCGAAGGGAATTTTTATAACCTCAATGGCAGGATCACTATCCATCTTATATATTTTATTCTCATACTCAAAAATGTATAGACAAAAGCCATTGTTAAAGGCAGCAATTTCTCTCACTTTATGAGCATTAGCAAACAACACTCTTTTTTCATAAAGATAAAAAGCATTTTTATCTGCTGCCGCAACTGAAAAATACTTAACATCTGTCGGATTCTTTAATTCTCTGAAAGTTTGAACATCCACATCTTGTAATGGCTCATTCTCGAAATAGTAGATTTTATCACCTATTCTTTTGTAATGAACCAATTCTGAGGCTGATAGAATTGTATATTTAATCATAACTAAAAATAAGATTAAACCAACCCTTAACTTATTAGTCATAAAATACTTTTCGTAAAAATAGAGCAAATTCTTAAGTTTTTTGAGACGCTACCAAAAAACTTTAGTTTTAAGGATGACTGCCTTGCAATTACAAACGCATCTCTACAAGTTACAAGTCATTGGGTGGAATCTTTTTCCTCTCTATATGTCATCGCGAGGAGTCCTTTCTCTCTATGTGTCATTGCGAGGAGCAAAGCGACGAACCACCCCCACACCCCGCTTCGCGGGGTGTGGCTCGCTATCGCTATGCCGTCTCTGCTTGCTAAGCAAATGAATTTTTCCGCTTTAGCCAACTGTAGCAAGAATCGACAGCAACTCGACATCCTGTCTTCGGATGTTTATTCAAAAACTTTGCGAAACTTTTAGAAAGCTACCTCTTTCTGTTAACTTATCTCATTAGACCTTTAGTTAGCTACTTTCAAAAGCCCTCAACCACTCGCAAAGTTTTTTCATTAGTAGAGTCAACATATCTGTCTCAACGGCAACATCCTTGTTGCCTTAGCTAAGCATTAGTTGTCTAAAGCG
Source organism: Brevinematales bacterium (assembly GCA_026417755.1). Classification (GTDB taxonomy): domain Bacteria; phylum Spirochaetota; class Brevinematia; order Brevinematales; family JAOACQ01; genus JAOACQ01. Next base: position 37,843 of record JAOACQ010000084.1, read on the forward strand.
GAAAATTCATACTCAAGAAGTAAACCAGCAGAGACTTATAC
>JAOACQ010000109.1 GCA_026417755.1 Brevinematales bacterium
CAGATCACCTTTTCAACATTAGAAAGCACAAAGACAAACTGGTTTGTATTACTATAATTTCCTGTCCCAAGCTGACCCGTATTGTTAGCTCCGGTTGCCCATAGAGTGCCATCATTTTTTATAGCAAAAGAAGACATATAACCAGCACCAATTGCCTTAACATTGGAAAGTACTGCCATAAATGGTGAAAGAGACGTAGTATTCGTTAACATTCCTAATTGACCATAAAAATTATCTCCAGTAGCCCATAGAATACCATTTTCAAGAATCAATGTGAATCTTTCACCACAGGCTATTGAAATATTTGGTAAAACTGAACTCGAACTTACTGAACTATTAACTTTTTGCGGTTCTGTATTGCAACCAGCAAGCAAAAACATTAAAAAAACAAAGCGAAATCTTTCTCTCATAACATTTTCCTCCTTATAAAATTCTATCTATGACTTTCTTATCTTTTGTTTCTTTTTCATAAAATTTTGAAGATCTTCTTATATTTAACAAAATTACATTTAAAACTGCGGCAATAACTCCAGTCAAAATTCCTAATATTGCTATAAACATTTAACCTTTCATTACCTGAGTTTTTTAAAATTATGACAGAAAAGCTTAAAATTCATATCATACTTTTGGTATGATTTTTGAAAAAATTTTTATTTGGCATTGAAAAAAGTTAGTTATTTTCTTGTTTATAATCCAACCGGGATGTGTTTTTGTCTTTCTGAAAATCAAACAATTTTTTTGTGTCAATTTTATACACTTTATATCAAAATGATACAATGTTTTTTAAATAAGAGTAATTTAAATTTTTATAACTTATTAAATTTTGATTGTATTACGAGGTTATAAAATCTGGCACAAATTTTGCAATATATAGGTGTAAACTAAATTTTAGAGAAGGAGGTGGCCTATGAAATTAATTAAAAGAGATTCTCCAAAATTAAGTTTACTTGAGAAGAGCTTTAAGGATACTTTTTCAGAATTTTTGAAGAATTTCTTTGATGATGATTTCTTTTCTACTGAGCTTGTGAGAAGTGATTTTGAACCAAGGGTTGATGTGTATGAAAAGAACAACAATATTGTGGTAAAGGCTGATATTCCTGGAATTGATGAGAAAGATCTGTCTGTAGAATTGGAAGGAAATGTTTTAACGATCAGTGGAAAGAAAGAGGAAGAGAAAGAAGTAAAAGAAAAGAATTATCACAGAATTGAAAGAAGTTATGGTTCATTCTGCAGGTCTATAACTTTGCCAGATGGGATTGAGGCTGATAAGATAAGTGCTGAGTATAAGAAGGGAGTTCTTACTGTTAATATTCCAAAATCAAAAACTGCAGAGGCAAAGAAAATTGAGGTTAAAGTTTCTTAAATTTTTAGGGATGCACCTTCTATGAGGTGTATCCCTAACTTATAATTAAGTAAGGAGGATGATATGTTATTTAATCCTTTTTATGAAGTTGAAAAAATGAAAGATTTTATGGATGAATTTTTAAAGGAATATCTGGAAGGAAGTAAAAGATATGGCTATGATTATTCAAATATTTATGAAGGAAAAGATGGATATATTTTACAATTTATAGCCCCCGGTGTCGAACTTAAAGATATTGATATTAATATTTCAAATGGTATTCTTAATGTAAATGTCAAAAGAAAGGTAGAGATTGACAAAGATAAAAGACTCTTAAGAAATGAAAGGTATGATATTGATTTTACAAAAAGTTTTAAAATTTCTGAAGATGCTGATGTTGGGAAGATTGATGCTAAGCTTATGAATGGCTTACTTATGATTTATATCCCAAAGAAAGAAGAAGCAAAACCCAAGAAAATTTCTATAAAAGTCGAATAAAAGGAGGATGTTATGACAGATAGAAATTTTATTGTTCCGCCAGTTGATATTTATGAGAAGGATGATATGTATTTAATAATAATGGATATGCCTGGTGTTGACAAAGATAGTATAGAGGTTGTTGCAGAGGGAGATATTTTAAAGGTAAGTGCTAAGGCGTTGGAAGTTGATAAAGAATGGAAACCTATTTCCAAAGAATTTGCTATTTCTGACTATAAGAGAGAATTTTCTATAGGGAACAGGGTTAATAGGGAGAATATAAAAGCTAAATATGAGAATGGAATTTTAAGAATTGAACTTGAAAAAAGTGAAATAGCTAAACCCAGAAAGATAGAAGTAAAAGCTGGGTAAGACAGAAGCAACCCTGAAGGATGAGCCTTCAGGGTTGCTTTTTTTTACAAAAGAAGTTAAAATAAATAGAGGTAATAAAATGTGTGGCATTGTGGGGTATATAGGAAAAGGTAATGTGAAAGAAATCCTTCTGGATTCACTTCAAAGACTTGAGTATAGGGGCTATGATTCTGCCGGTATAGCACTACTTGATACTTCAAACAAAATTGAAATATTTAAAAAGACGGGAAGGATTAGCAATCTGAGATTGGACCTCCATTCAGTTAATTCGCAGGCAAAAATGGGTATAGGGCATACAAGATGGGCAACTCATGGAGGTGTAACAAATGAAAATGCACATCCTCATTTTGATTGTGGTAATAATATAGCACTTGTTCATAATGGAATTATTGAAAATTATAATGTTTTAAAAAACCTACTTGAGAAAAAAGGTCATAAGTTCAATTCTGAAACAGATACAGAAATACTTGTTCATTTAATAGAAGATATCTATAAAACTGAAAAAATTTCTCTCGAAGAATCTGTAATTAAGGCTTTAAATCTTGTTCAGGGAACTTATGGAATTGCATTGATTTCGTCTTATGAGCCAAACAAAATAATATGTGCAAGAAATGGCAGTCCGCTTGTTGTGGGAATGGGACAAAATGAAATGTTTGTGGCTTCTGATGTAAACGCAATAATTCCATACACCAGAAATGTTATCTATCTTGAAGATAAGGAAATGGTTGTAATTAATGAAGAGAATTGCAATACATTTAACCTTAATTATGAAAAGATAGTTAAACCAATTTCTAAGGTGGAATGGGATCTGGAAGCTATTTCTCAAAATGGCTATGAGACTTTTATGCTTAAAGAGATTTTTGAACAACCAGATGCGATGCTCAATGCTATGAGAGGAAGGGTTAACCTTCCTGAAGGGGCAATAAAGTTTGGTGGACTTAACCTTACAGAAGCTGAGACAAGGGATATTTCAAGGATTATTATCACAGCATGTGGAACAAGCTGGCATGCTGCTCTGGTGGGAGAATATTTAATCGAAACTTTTGCAAAAATTCCTGTTGAAGTAGATTATGCGTCAGAGTTCAGATATAGAAATCCAATTATTCAGAAAAACGATATATTGCTTGTAATAAGCCAATCGGGTGAGACGCTTGATACCCTTGAGGCATTAAGGGAAGCTAAACGTAAAGGTATAAAAGTTCTTGGTATAACCAATGTGGTTGGTAGCACAATAGCGAGGGAATGTGATGGTGGTATTTATCTCCATGCAGGGCCTGAAATAGGAGTTGCTTCAACCAAGGCTTTTACCAATCAGGTTATTGTTATGATAATGCTTGCTATTTATCTTGGAAGGCTTAAGCATATGTCTTTTTATGAGGGGCAGAGGTTACTTAATGAGCTTAATAAGATTCCGGAAAAAGTGAACGAAGTGTTAAAGCAAGCTGAGAAGATTAAAGCTATAGCAAAAAAATATCAGTATGCAAAAAATTTTCTCTATCTCGGTAGGGGATTTAACTATCCTGTTGCTTTGGAAGGAGCTTTAAAACTCAAAGAAATATCATATATTCATGCAGAGGGTTATCCGGCAGCCGAGATGAAGCATGGCCCAATTGCGTTAATTGATGAAAATATGCCTGTAGTTTTTTTGGCAACTACAGGACCCCTTTATGACAAAGTTATTTCTAACATTCGTGAGGTAAAGGCAAGGAATGGAAGAATTATTGCTATAGTTAATCAGTTGACAGATGATCTTTCTAAATATACAGATGATGTTGTTATTGTTCCAGAGACATTTGAAGAGTTTTCTCCTCTTGTTAATGTTGTTCCTTTGCAACTTCTTGCTTACTATATTGCAAGAGAGAAAAATCTTGACGTAGATAAACCCAGAAATCTTGCTAAATCAGTTACTGTTGAGTGATATGTTTGTTAGGAATTATTGCTTTAATTGTGGTGTGGTTAGCTCGACTCTAATATGTGAAAAATGTAAAAATAAGATAAAGCCTTTGTCGCTCTTTGGTATAAGATGTAAAAGGTGTTCAAAACCTTTGCTTGACTATGAGATAGAATATTGTGAAAATTGTTCTAACAGAAAATTTTATTTTTCAAAGAATATATCTTTATTCCCCTATGGTGATTATCTGATTAAGAATCTTGTAAAACTTTTTAAGTTTGATGGTGTAAAGGAAAGTGGAATTTTGCTTTCAGAAATTATAAGAAATGAATTTTTCTCTAATGTCAAAAATTTTGAATTTGATTTGATTACTTATGTTCCATCAAGTAAAGACAGCTTAAAAGAAAGGGGATTTAACCCTGTTGAATTTATTTTGAAGAAATTGAAAGTAAACACCTTTAATCTTCTTGGGAGAGAAAAACATTTTAAAAAACAGAGTGAGCTTTTGCTTAATGAAAGGGAAAGGTTTATAAGGGGACAATACTATTTATTATTAAATAAAGGTGTTGATATAAGAAATAAGAAAATACTTTTAATAGATGATATCTTTACTTCCGGAAATACACTGAATGAAATTTCGAGAATTTTACTTGAAAATGGAGCCTTAAATATAAATACATTGACTTTTTTTAGAGACTGAAATAAAATAGCTATATTTAAAAGTTTAAAAAAATTTTTTTATGAACAAATTTAAAAATCTTAGGGAAACAACTTTAAATCTCTCAAACTATTAGTTTATTTTCCGATATTAAAATAAGTATATATATTAGGTGCCAAATGGGAAAATATGACGTTTTTTTAAAATATCTTGGTAAAGAAGATAGTTTTTCACCTGATGAGATAAAAAGTAAACTTGAACTTGATAAGCAAGAAGAAATTATTGAATCGACAAATGTTGAAGATAATTTGTCAAAGGTGGATGAATTAATAGAAAAGATTTCTTCTCCTTCTTCTCAAGTGAGTGGTGAAGTAAAAAGCGAAAATTTAGAACTTGATAAAGAGATACTAGATGTTTTTGAAAAACTTGATAGTTCACCTCCTGATATAAGCCAGCTCAAAGAAAATCTTACCATACAGAGCTATGAGCAACAACAAGAGTTTCAAGAGTCAGAAACTGAAAGTGAAGGTATATCTACAGGTTTTGAAGATATAGTCGTAGAACATGAGGAAATACCAGAGGAAAAAGCTTTTCAACCAGAAGAAACTTCTTTTGAGATTCCAACATCAGAAATGCAGGAAGAAAATATTCCAGATTTTTCATTTGAGGGTATTGAACAACCAGAAGAAGCTGTATTTCCAGAGGGTGAGACATCTATTCCAGAAATGGATTTTTCTATGCCAGAGGAAGAATTCAAATCACCACAAGGTAAGGCAGAAGAAGAATTTTCATTTGAAGCTGAAGCCCCATCAAAACCTGAAGAATTCTCTTTTGAAGAAGCTCCTTCTCAAGGAGAAGAGTTTTCATTTGGAGAAATGACACCCCCGCAAGAAGAAATTTCATTTCCAGAACCAGAGAAAGAGCCATCTTTTGAAGGTGGAGAATTGGATTTTTCTGGTCTATCTATGCCAGAACCAGAAGAAAAACCATCCTATAAAGAAGTGATTTCTGATAGAAGTTTTCAATCGATGGGAGAGGATATAAAATCACAAATAGAAATAGATCAGGAAAAGGCATTAAAAATAAGGAATAGAATTAATAGAATCAAAGATAGTGAATTAAGAAAGAAGGTGAGATATGCCTTAATTGATTCCCATCTTTCAAGAGATTTAGAAAATGAACTTTTGAAAATGCTTCTTCTGAATGAATCAGATGATAGACTTCGTGAGTTTATAAATATAAACCTTAAAATTGAAGAGGTTGCTCCTCCACAAGAAGAAGAATTTGAAATGCCCCGAGAAAGGAGGGTAATCTATTCAGAAGAAATAAAGAGACAAAAAGAGGTAGAAGAGAGCTTAAAGAAGCTGTCAAGATTTACATTTGCAGGATTTTTACTTTTGATATTTCTTGGGTTTGCTTTCTGGCGTTTTATCTGGATACCTTATATTGTTGATGGAGTTTACACCAAAGGGCTTAAGGCTTTGAGTAGAAATGATATAACAGAGGCAGAAAATCTTTTCAGAAAAGCAAGAGAAATGGGTGGTATAAACATAAAATGGTATAATATTTATGCACGAAAATATATGGAGTTAACAAATTTTGAGGCCGCAAGAAAAAAATTCATAGAGGCTTTAGAGTATGACCCTCTGAATAAAATTACGATTTATAACTTTGCTGATTATTATAAAACAATATATCCTCCAAGATATGAAGATGCACTTGCTTTGTATTACAGACTCTATAAGAAAAATCCAAACAATTTTGAATTTCTTGATAAAGTTGCTAAAACATTTGTAGAATGGGGTGATAAAACTTCAGACTATAATGAAAAAGTGAAAAAATATGCGGAAGCTGATAGGCTTTATGAAAATTATCTTACCAAGAAACATAAATTTGTAGGTGGATATTTCAGGCTACTTGATATTGCTTTAAGAATGAAAAAAGCTGAGAGAATAGATATACTTTTTGACACAATTGACAAGATTAATAAAAAAGCTATGAGCGAAACAACTTTTACCTCTCTTGCAAAGTATTATCTTGATGAAAAGAGATATGATAGAGCAAAGAAGGTTTTTGATAAACTTATACCATATCTTACACCCCCCGAGAAAACAAATATTACAAGGGCGTTGGTTCAAAGTGAGGCTTATTATGAACATGGGAGATTTTTGACTATCCATCTTGATTTTAAAAAGGCAATTATTCAATTATCAAATTCTATTAAACTAAATCCAAAAAATGCAAAGGCCTATAATCTTCTTGGTGAGATATATTTGCTTGATGAGAAAGGAGTAAACTCAAAACTTGCAGCAAAAGATATGTTCGATAATGCGATAAAGTATGATCCACTTTATTATAAACCATATGCAAATATGGGGCATCTTTATTATTACAATAGTTTTAATTTTAATGATCCGGAGAGGGCGTATTCACAGGCTTTTTATTATTATAAAATTGCTGCATCACTTTTGGGTGAAGAAAAGGATTATCTGCTTTCTTATAATCTTGGCTGGTTATATTATCGTTATAAGGATTATGAAAATTCCTTGAATGAGTTTACAAAAATATATATTGATGAGACTTATAATCCTATTGTTTCATACAATATGGGGAATATATTTTTTAAACTTAATAAATATGAACTTGCAAAGGTTCAATACGAAAAATCTATAAGTTATCTTGAAAATATTGCGAATAAAATTTCTTATCTCAATCCGGAATTAACAAGACACCAAGAGCTTTATACACAGCTTGCAAGAAATTATAATAATATTGGAGTGGTTTATCTTCAGCTTATAAAATCTTTCCCGAGACAAAAAAATCAGCTTGAACAGGAAGCTCTACTTAATTTTTATAAAGCTAAAGATAGTGCCCTACGGGTAAATACAATATATAGTTATGCCGAGTATAATATAAAGAATTTGCTGAACAAAGCTATCAAGAATAGGAGCCCGGTATTTGATGATGAACTTTTACACAAAACTAGTCTCAAAAAATTCATTGATGAATACAGAGATAGAATTATAAAAACCTTGTAATTTGTGGGGAGGGGGAAATGCCAGAGTTAAAGTTAAAAGAAATTGTTAATGTTCTTCATTGTGATATTGTTTCAGAGGGAGAAAAAGATTTTATAGAAAATATTGTGGCTTCAAGTCTTATAAGTGATGTTTTGATTGTTGACAAAGAGAATATTTTGCTCATTACAAATCTTGCCTCTCCCCAGATTGTGAGAACCGCTGATATGATCGGTGCGAATATTGTTTTGCTTACCAATGGTAAGGTTGTTCCAGAGGATATGCATAAAGCTGCAAAAGAAGTGAAAATTTATCTTCTTAAAACAGACCTTATGCTTTTTGAAGCCTGTTATAGAATAGGCAAACTATATTTTGAAAAGAAATAATATGAACCAGTTTCCATTTAATCCAAAAGATTCCCCGCAGATTATCCATGAATTGCTTCTCAGAATGAAGGTTAAAGATGCAATGAGTAGAAAAATTCACACAGTATCAAAGAAGAACACTTTCAGAGATGTTCAACATATAATGAGAGAACATAAGATTTCTGGTGTACCAGTAGTTGAACATGATAGACTTGTTGGTATTATAAGTCTTGATGATTTAATAAGAGCATTTGACAACAATTATGTAGAAGATAGAATTGAGAAGTATATTACTAAAGATGTTGTATATCTTGAAGAAGAAATGCCACTGGCGATTGCCATTTCATATTTTAACAAGTATCCTTTCAGAAGATTTCCAGTAATAAGCAAAAATAAAAAACTTGTTGGTATTTTGACCAGTAGAGATATTCTTGTTAAACTTATTTCTGAGCTTGATAGAGAGATTACAGCTCTTGAGGAGAAAATTACAGTTCCGCCAGTTAGCATAGACAATGAATTGAATGCGGATTTTTTAGTTAAAAGGTATGATTTTGAAAATGCTGGGAATGCATCTTCTTCTGTCAAAAGACTGCTTGAAGAAAAGAATATAAGTCCAAAAATAATAAGACGAGTAGGTATTATTACTTTTGAACTGGAAATGAATATAATAATACATTCTCTTGGTGGAAAAATAATTGTTAATATGGATCCTGAAAAGATTACTATTATTGCTAAAGATAGGGGACCAGGTATTCCAAACATTGAGCTTGCGATGGAGGAAGGATTTTCTACTGCAAATGAGTGGATAAGAAATATAGGTTTTGGTGCCGGAATGGGGCTTCCAAATGCCAAAAGATTTTCTGATGAATTTGAGATTCAATCTGAAGTGGGTAAAAAAACTTTGGTTAAATGTATAGTTTATCTTGATAATAAAGAATAAAGGGAGAGAAGATGATTGTTAAGGATTTGATTGATAATGGATTTGAACCTGTACTTTTAATTTCTGAAAACACAGAACTTAAGGCAGCTTATACCTCGGATTTACTCAGCGATGTTCTTGCGAATGGTAAAGAGGATAGTTTACTTATTACTATTCAGGCTCATAAAAATACGGTCGCAGTTTCTTCTATCGTCGGAATTAAAGCAATAATAATTTGCAATAATAGGCGTGTGCCAGATGATATGAAACAACTTGCTTTAAATGAAAAAGTTTCAATATTAAGAACAAAAGAGGATCAATTTAAAACCTCTTATATTGTTTATAAGTTGCTTTATGGTAATGAATAATGACACTTAAGGCAGATTTTCACATACATTCTTGTCTTTCCCCCTGTGCTTTACTTACTATGTCTCCAAAAAAAATAATTGAAGTGGCAAGAGATCTCGGTCTTAATGCAATCGCAATTACAGATCATAATTCTTCAAAAAATAATATAGCACTTAAAAACTTGTTTGAAAAATATAAAGATTTTTATTGTCTTTTTGGTATGGAGTTGACTGTGAGTGAGGAGTTTCATACTCTTTGCTTGTTTGATAATCTTGAGGCGGCTTTGAAATTTGATGATATGATTTATAACAGCCTACCATATGTTAAAAACGTTCCTGAAAAAATGGGAAGTCAGGTGATAGTTGATGAAAATGATTATGTTGTTGGTGAAGTTGATAAGTATCTAGGCATAGCTTCTAATTATTCGTTTGAGGCTGTTTATAGAATTGTTAATTCTTTATCTGGAGTTTGTATCCCTTCTCATATTGAAAGGGATTTTTATGGAGTTTTATATCAGCTTGGGTATTTACCACCTCTTAGTTATGTTGCCTGCGAGGTTTCTTATAATGCGTTTAAGAATGCAAGCCTGAAAACTGGAAAAACTTCTTTCAAATCTCACGATGTTTACATAGAAAAAATAAAAACAAGTGAGAACTATATTTCAAGTTCTGATTCTCACAACCCCGATGATATTGGAAGAATTTACTTAGAAATAGAAGTTAACAAATTTTCTTTGGAAGAAATAAAAAACTCTTTTTCAAAGCAAAACTATGAAATAATATTACGAAAATTTTAGAGTTCAAGTTCGTTAATTGCCTTTACACTGCAAAATTCTCCGCACATAGAGCAATAGTTTTTGCCAGAAACTCCACTTTGCTCTCTTCTTTTTCGTGCATTTTCAGGGTCAAAAGATAGGCTGAACATTTTTTCCCAGTCTAAGTTTTTTCTGGCAATTGACATTTCATTGTCGATTTTTCTTGCCTTATCCTTATACTTTACCATGTCCGCCGCATGAGCAGCTATTTTTGAAGCTATGACACCTTGTTTGACATCCTCTATATCAGGTAAACATAAATGCTCTGAGGGTGTAACATAACAGAGAAAATCTGCACCTACAGAGGCAGCAAGTGCTCCCCCTATAGCCGATGCTATATGATCATAACCTAAAGCTATATCAGTAACAAGAGGTCCCAAAATGTAGAAAGGTGCACCATCACAAAGACTCTTTTCAAGTTCTATATTACTTACCACCTGATCTAATGGGACATGGCCAGGGCCTTCTATCATTACCTGGACATTAGCTTCTCTTGCTAGTTTTGCAAGTTTACCAAGGGTAATAAGTTCTTCGATCTGAGCCCTATCTGATGCGTCATTTGTGGCACCGGGTCTCATCCCATCTCCGAGGCTTATGACGACATCATATTTATAACATATCTCTAAGATTTTATCAAAATGTGTAAGTAGAAGATTTTCTTCTTTATTTCTTTCCATCCATAGACATAGCATAGATCCACCACGACTTACAACATCGAGTATTCTTGTTTTATCTTTTATGTGATTCCAGGCACTTCTTGTTACTCCAGCATGGATTGTAAAGAAGTCTACACCTTCTTTTGCCTGTTCTTCAAGAACAAATAGGAAATCTTTAATTCTCATATCTTCTATCTTTTTCTTATTCTTTGAGAGAGTAAAACCTACCTGATATATTGGAACTGTCCCAACAGGGATGTTTGAGTGTTCAAGGACTTTTTTCCTTACCTCATTAAGCACTGCTCCAAGACTTAAATCCATAATTGTATCTGCACCGTATTTCTCTGCTATTTTAAGTTTTTCAATCTCCTCGTCTATTTTCATTTTTTCTGGGGAAGTGCCTATATTTGCATTGATTTTTGTTGATAGTCCTTTGCCCACTCCAACAGGTTTGATATTGTGAAATTTGTTTTTAAGAATTATCACTTTACCGTTTGCTATGTTGTTCATAAGTTCATTTATATCAACCTCTTCTTTTTCAGCTATAAATTTCATTTCTTCTGTAATTATACCCTTTTTTGCGGCTTCAAGTTGTGTCATATCACTACACCTCATATATTTTGTAAAGTATAGTATAATACAAAGTAAATTATTTTGCAAACACAACTATATATGAGAAGTATAAAAAATTTTATTTTGAATGAGTTTCTTACACTTTACACCTGGCTGCACATAGCGATATGAGGAACTACCCCAAACCCCATTGAGTGGCTTTAGCTAGATATTTTAAATTGAAGTACCCCAATCAAATACTACACATCTCATCGTTAGCTTCCTTAACCCTTGATTTGTCAATCTCATATAAAATTAAAATCTCCTCATCAATTAAGAAATCCAGAAGACACTTAAGCACACAGAATAAAACTTTTAGTTTATCGATAAATTCAGAATATATTTTTTAAGTTTAAATTTTTATGCTAATATTATCTATAGTTAAACTTGAATTATTTTATTTCTATATTTAATATATAAATAAAAAATTGTTTCCAAAAATTTCATTTTTTTTGGTATTATATTAAACAAAAATATTCAGGAGGAAAATAATGAATGTAAAATTTTTAGGAGCTCTGATGTTGGGCTTCATTCTTTTTGTGAGTTGTCAGGTTGTGCCACAACCAAAGGAAGAGAACATTGACTATGGTGAACTTGACAATCAAATTTT
>JAOACQ010000114.1 GCA_026417755.1 Brevinematales bacterium
CTCATCTCTAAAATTTTTTATGGTACTCAGCACAGGATTTGGAGCCGTTTGTCCCAATCCACAAATCGCTGTCATCTTTATTGTCTCTCCAAGTTCCTCTAATAAATTAACATCATTAAGTTGCCCCTTACCATTTGTAATTCTTTCAAGAATTTCAAGCATTCTTTTTGTCCCTATTCTACATGGTGTACATTTACCACAGGACTCATCCTGAACAAAATCCATAAAGAATCTTGCCACATCAACCATACAAGCATCTTCACTCATTACAATAAGGCCACCAGACCCCATAATAGTTCCAAGTTTTGTTAAATTATCATAATCTAGAGGAACATTCAGATTTTCTCTTGTAATACACCCACCGGATGGCCCCCCTGTTTGAGCCGCTTTAAACTGCTTATTTTTTATTAGCCCACCACCTAACTCAAAAATTATCTCTCCAAGTGTTGTACCCAAGGGAACTTCTACAAGCCCAGTATTTTGAATATTACCTGCAAGTGCAAATACCTTTGTCCCTTTACTTTTTTCTGTCCCGATAGAATTAAACCAGCTGGCTCCTTTAAGTATAATCGGTGGAATATTCGCAAAAGTCTCTACGTTATTTATTATGGTTGGTTTACCAAAAATACCTCTCTCAAATGGGAAAGGGGGTTTTTGTTTTGGTTCTCCTCTTTTACCTTCTATTGAAGCCATAAGAGCAGTTTCCTCCCCACATACAAATGAACCAGCACCAATTCGTATTTCAATATCAAAATTAAAAGAACTACCCAGAATATTTTTACCGAGAAAGCCATATTCTTTTGCTTTTCTTATAGCTTCCTCAAGCCTTTCTACCGCAAGTGGATATTCAGCTCTGATATAAACAAAACCCTTAGTTGCTCCAATAGCATACCCACCAATGATCATTCCCTCGATAATACTGTGAGGATCACCTTCTATAACACTTCTATCCATAAATGCCCCGGGATCTCCTTCATCAGCATTACATACAATATATTTCTGCTTACTCTTTGCATTGTATCCAGCTTCCCACTTCAATCCTGTTGGAAAACCACCCCCACCCCTTCCTCTCAATCCGGAATCTTTTACTATTTTTATCACATCTTCTGCTTTCATCTCCTTAAGAACTTTTGCTATCGCAAAATAACCATCATTCATTATATATTGAAAAATAGAAGAGTAATCTATTTTTCCACAGTTTCTTAATACTATCTTCAATTGTCTTTTAAAAAACTCATTATCTTTTAAATATGGTATATATTTCCCTTTCTTTTTATCAAAATAGGTTTTTTCCATTAAAATTTTACCATTTATAAGATGAGAATTAACTATCTTTGGTATATCTGAAGTTGTTAATTTTGTATAAAAAACCTCATCAGGTTCAACTATCATAACTGGTCCAATCGCACAACTTCCAATACAACCTGTTAGATTTATAAGAACACTATCTTTCATTTTTGCTTTTTCTAACTCTTCTTCAAGAGATTTCTTAATAGATAAACATTCAGAAGAAATACAACCAGCACCCCCACATAATCTAACAACAAATTTATACTTTTTATATTCTTTTAATGCCTCATTTTTAATTTTAACCAATTCTTCAAAACTGCGAATTTTTTTTGGCATAAAATTCCCCTTTTAACTAAGATTGGAAATAATTTGTTTTAGCCTATCTGGACTTACCTGTTTATATACCCTGTCATTTATAGTAATAGCTGGCGCAAGTCCACATGCACCAATACATCTCATTATCTCAAATGTAAACTTCCCATCTGCCGTTGTTTCGCCGGGTTCAATCGAAAGAATATCCTTTAATCTCTCTACAATCTTTTTGCCACCCCTCACATAACATGCAGTTCCAAGACAAACGCGAATGGTATATTTTCCTCTCGGCTTAGTTGAAAAAAAAGAATAAAAAGTCGTAACACCATAGATTTCTGATAGAGGTTTGTTAAGTTTTTTGGCTATATGCTCTTGAACTTTAAGAGGTAAATATCCATAAACACCTTGAACTAAATGAAGAATCTGAATGAGGCTCCCCTCTTTGTTTTTATAATTGTCCACTATTTGATCAATTAGTTTCAATTTTTCTTCTTCTGTTTCAGAAGAACAATGACATAAATTTTTCTTTCTCATATCAACCTCCATCTGCGAAATAGTATAACTTATTAATTTTTTCTGTCAAGCCATTTATTGATATGAGAAAGAATTATTTCCCAAAATTTTTAAAATTAAATTAAATATTTTTCAAGTCTTTTTAAAAAATAATGATTTGAGTATATTTTTTTTGATAAGATTATTCCTCTATTTTAATATCATTTTTTTAAAAAAATAAAAAAGTCTTTATACTTTTTAATAGCTTCTTTAAGAGTTAAATTTTCACTTAAAACGTCCTCACCACCTTTGAATAAAGGATTACATCTTAAAACCCTTAAAAAACTCAAAATCAAACCTTTAATTATGCCAAACTTGAATAGAGCTTCCTTTGAATACTCGGAACAGGTGGGTTTATAAATACAGGCTGAAGGCAAAAGAGGAGAAATAAATTTTTTATAAAATGTAATAAAGAATAAAAGGACATTTTTTAAAAATTTGTTTAAAATTTTAAACATCTTTTTCTCAGTTTTACTATTTTTACAATTATTCACTCAACCTATTTTTATTCCCAATTATACAAATTAACTTCTTAATCTTAAATTTTATCTTGATTTTTAAAAAAGATAAATATTTCTTCTAACTCTCTCTTTTCAGAAACTTCATCGGCAGGCTTACGAAAAAGACTAAAAATATAATAACCCTTTGGCAGATTAAAAATCTCCTTTCTAAAATACTCTCTTAAAATCCTTTTTCTTCTATTTCTATAGAAAGCCTTTCCAAGCCTTTTAGGAATTGAAAGAGCAAATTTTATATCACCCCATCTGAGAAAAAAAACAGAATAACAGGAGAAAGAAAACTTTTTACCCTTTCTGTATACAAGATCAAAATCTTCTCTTTTTTTAAGAGAAAGGTTAGTTAAAGAGAATAAACCTTTTTTCATCAGATACGGTTAATCTTTTTCTTCCCTTTGCTCTTCTTCTTGAAAGGATTTTTCTTCCATCTTTTGTTTTCATTCTCGCCCTGAAACCATGGGTGCGTAATCTCTTTATTCTACTTGGTTGATATGTTCTTTTCATAGAATCTCCTATAAAAAAACATGCCGAGACGTGGAATCGAACCACGGACACAAGGATTTTCAGTCCTCTGCTCTACCTACTGAGCTATCTCGGCATCTTTTTAATCAAAAATCGTGGAAATATTATAAATTTTTCTTCTCTTTTTGTCAAATAAATCCGTGAAATTTTTTTATTTTAAAATTTTGTTAATTTTTAATGTTTATGTGAAAAAATAACAATTTTTAACTATTTGCAATATAAGAAAATAAACCCTATTTAAAATTATATAAAAAAAATTCCCAAAAAATCTTGACATATTCTGAAATTAAATAATAATATAAATTATGCTAAATTTTTAAGATTTTGATAGACAATTGAGAGGGGTAATCTTTATGTATTTGAAAGATTTTATGGGTAATTCTATTTCTGATGATGCAGAGTTTGAAGATCTTGAAGATTTTGATTATGTTGATGAATTCGTCTCAAAGGATGATGATGAATATGACGAATATGACGATGAATATGATGATCTTGATGATCTTTATGTAGACGAAGAAGACGATTTTATTGATGATGAAGATGATTTTGATTATGAAGATGATGAATATGACGAATATGATGAAACTGACGATGAAGTTTTCGATGGGATTGATGAAGAAGTCGAAGTCGAGTTTATATGTGAAGACTGTGGGCATAAGTGGCTTGAAATGGTACCTGAAACAGATGATGAAAATGACGCTATTGATATGAGTTGCCCTATATGTGGCTCTACTAATGTAACAAGTTTAAATTAAAAATTATTTTTTAAAATTCAAAATCCAACTCATGGAAGCCAGTCAGTAAATTATTGTTAATAGATTTTAGTAAGAAGGTTTTAGTAAATGTCAAAAAATAAACTGAAAATTTGGCTGGTTTCTGAATCCGTTTTCTGGAAATCTCAAACATATGTAATCGATTATGCTGAAAACTTTTCAAGGAAAGAATCCTTTACAATAGAGTGGAGGTTCATTCCATGGATTAACTTATGGAATGAACTTACCACTTCTTTTAAGTCAAAAAATCCTCCAGACATTTTTGAAATTGGAAGTAGTTGGATTTCTACATTTGCAGAAATGAATTTTTTAGCTCCCATTTCCACAAATTTGAGGAACGATTATATCAATGAGTTTGTATCTAAAATTTCAATTATAAATAATGAAATAGTTGCTGTCCCCTGGTATCTAGACTTATCAATCCTAATTGGAAGAAATGATGTTTTGCAAAAATTAAATATAAAAAATGAATCCTTTACTTTAGAAAGTTTTTTTGAAAGTTGCAAAATAATAGGACAAAATATTCCTCCATTAGGTCTCTCATTCAGGCCAGAACCTTCCTTGTTGCACAATCTTATCCCTTTTTTCTGGGCAAATGGATATGAATTCCCAGACTTCTCAAAAGGAAATTTTAATATTTTTAATGATAAAACATTTATCGACACTCTCCTTTATATAGCAAATCTATGGTACAATTCAAAAATGCCAAAGACTGTCGCTTTTGCTGATTACTTTTCTATCCAAGAAGCATTTTTCAGAGAAAAAGGTTTTGTGTTTTTTATAACTCATTGGTTGCCAGATTTTCTTAATATTCTTAATTCAGACAAAAACACAAATACTTTTAAAATTTTTGAATTTCCTCAAGGCTCTTACGGCAGTTTTCAATGGAGTGGAGGATCATTTCTTGCTATATCATCAACAAGCAAGAAAAAAGAGCTCTGTTACGAATTCATTAAACACTTTATCTCTGACGAATTTTTAATTCAAAAAATAAAAAAAGAAGGTAAATTTTCTCCATATGAAAGTGTCTATGATACTATAGAAAATAATAACCTAAAAAAAATAAAAAAATTAATAAAAAACTCTAAAACTTATCCTCCACATCCTCTCTGGTTTTCAATTGAAAAATTTTTATACAGGGGGCTAAGTGAAATACTATGGAATTTAATTGACAATCCTGTCTTTGGAAATGAGATTAAAACTATTGCTGAAAAATGGGATAAAAACTTAAATAAACTCCTTGACATAAAATGGGGAATAATATGAAAAGAAAGTCTATAAACACGTTTGTTTTTTCAATGCTTGCTGTAAAATGCACAAAAATGCTTTACAAATACCGAAAACTCAAAAACGGCCTATATAATATGATGATTACTATGTTCAGGTTCTTTAGACCCCATTTTAGTGAGATATTTCTATTTCTGAATTATGAAAATAAAGATGTTCTAAAAGAAGAAATGTATGTAAACGATAGGGGTTGCTTTGTTGGAAAAAATATAATTTCAATTCTGCACATATCAAAAAAAATCACAGAAAAGGGAGAAATTGTATATAGAATATATGAAAGAGGAAAGGATATAATTATCCCCCTTATGAGTGGTAAAAATTTTCTTGGTATACTCCAATTAACCTGTAGAGATGATTTTGAACCTCCCAAATCATATTGTGAAGATCTTACGATTTTACAGGAAATATTAAGTCAGGGCGTTCAATATCTCATTTCAAGAATAAAAATAAATGAAATATCCGGCATTTTAAAGAAAATTAGTGAAATCAACAAAAAATTCATTTCACTTATTGAAGCTCCAAATATGGAAAAAAGATTAATAAGAATTCTTCTTGAAGAAGTAGGTTTTGATAGAGTAATAATATATTTTTATGATGAAAATGAGAGAGCCATACTTTACGTTGGAATATATGGAAAGAGAAAGATTTTCAAATATAGAGTTTCTCAAAAAAAATTAAAAGAATACATCTATGAAAACTATAAAGAAATTCCACACATTCATATACCTATAGAAATAAACTCCCATCAAAAAGGAGGAGTAATAGTAGACAATTTCCTCACCTTGATAGAGTTTACAGACGAAATAAAAGAATTCTTCCTCGAGTTAGCTACAGAACTATCTTTACTTTTTGAAAATTCTGATCTCTTTAAAAACATAAAAAGGGAAGCTATTTTTGATCATTTGACTGGTTTATACAGGCCAAAATACTTTTACGATAGAGTAGATGAAGAACTTAAATATCTTGAAAAAGCTGCTTTTATATATATAGACTTCGACTATTTTAAGGATATAAATGATAGTTACGGACATCCGATAGGGGACAAAGTTTTAGAAATTGCAGGTAAAATAATAAGAAAAAATTTAAGATCAACTGATATACCCTGTAGAATGGGCGGAGATGAATTCATAATCTTTCTCCCTGAAATGGATAGACAAAAGGCATTAAAAGTAGCAAATAGAATACTTGCCCATTTTAAAAATCATCCCATAAATATCAATAATATAAGTTTGAATTTATCTTTAAGTGCCGGTATATCAGTCTTCCCTGACGATGCAAGAGAAAGGGAAGCCTTGCTTGCCTTAGCTGACAAAGCTCTATATGTTGCAAAAGAAAAAGGAAGAGGACAAATTTTCTCAGATGAAATATTGAAAAAATATTAAATTATATGTTATAATCTGTTTTAGTTTAATATTTGAATCTAAAAAATTATTAAAAAGGATTTTTATGTTTCTTGACAAACCGTTTTTATTATATAATCTTTTCCCAAGGCTTGTAGGGAATTTTGATGAATGGAAAAAGCATCTTGCTCGAATTAAGAAAATGGGTTTTGATTGGATTTATATTAATCCTTTTCATTATCCTGGTTTTTCAGGGAGCCTTTATGCAGTAAAGGACTATTTCAGAATTAATCCTATTTTCATTAATGAAAAATCACCATTAAAACCTTTTGAACAACTTAAAGATTTTATTGACACTGCCCACAAATATGACTTAAAACTCGTGATGGATTTAATTATAAATCATACAGCAAAAGATCATCCTTTTACGTCGATTCATCCTGAATGGTACAAAAAAGATAATGAAGGTAAAATCAAAAGTCCAGGTGCATGGGATAATGGAAAATGGATTGAATGGGGCGACCTTGCTGAAATAGACAACCTGTCAAACTATGAAAGAGAAAAACTCTGGAATTATTGGTATGAAGTAGTTGAATTCTATATTAATCTTGGTTTTGATGGTTTTAGATGTGATGCTGCTTATGCCATACCTACAGAACTATGGAAATTCTTGATTGAAAAAACAAAAACAAAAAAAAGTGATATTATATTTTTAGCCGAAAGTTTGGGATGCCCACTAGAAAGCACCATTTCCCTTGCCAAAAATGGTTTTGATTATATTTTTAATAGTTCAAAATGGTGGAACTATAAAGACAACTGGCTTATAGATCAATATAATGAGACTAGAATTTTCGCTCCTTCAATATCTTTTCCTGAATCTCATGATACCGAAAGACTTTTTAAAGAAGCTGATAATGAATATGTATTTAAGCAAAGAGTTATTTTTACAGCCTTCTTTTCCAAAGGTTGGATGATTCCTTTAGGGCTCGAATTTGGATTTAAAAAGAGAGTTAATGTAGTTTCATCTACCCCCTTTGATTATGAAGATACAAAATTTGATTATAGTGATTTTATAAAAAAGATCATATCCTTAAAAACAAAAAATAAAATTCTATATGAAGAAGGAAAAATATCAGATTTCAAAGTAATTAATGACATATCTCTTTTCTTAAAATATAATTCAACAGAAACTAAAAAAGCTCTATACGTTATTAATACAGCTTCAAACAAGAAAAAAATAAATCTGAAAAAACTTTCCATTGATTTTTCAAAAGCTATAGAACTTATTTCAAACAATATAATAAAAGAAGAAATATTAACATTAGACCAAAATGAAATTAAAATAATTCAACTCAAAAATTGAAAAAAACTTGCCTTATTTTTGACAATTGGCAAACAATGCTATAAAATATAAAGCTATATAATTATGTAAAGGAGAATAAAATGGGTGTTCCAAAGCATAAAGTCGCAAAAACAAAGTCAAGAATGCGAAAATCAAATAGTTACTATAAGGTTAAGCCTCTGGCAATGTCAACATGTCCAAATTGTGGCTCTCTAAAACTTCCTCACAGAGTTTGCCCTGAATGTGGTTATTACAAAGGTAGACAGATTCTCACAAGAGTTGTACAGGGAGAATAGATTTATTTATGAAGGTTGGGATTGATCTTGTTAGTGGGGAGTCTTCCTTAGAGCTTCTTATAAAAGGAAGTTTTGATGCTTTAAATGAAAGAAAAGATCTAAGGTTGGTCTATTTTGGTAATAAAGAATCTTATTACTCTGTATTTAATGGTGTGTGTAGATCTGAATATGAAAAGTTCAAGAATAGAATTGAGGTTGTAGACGCACCTGAAATCATTGAAATGAATGATGATCCTCTGAAAATAGTAAAACAGAAAAAAGAATCAAGTATAATTAAAGGTATTCAATACCACAAAGATGGCAAAATTGATGCTTTTTTTTCTCCTGGAAATACAGGTGCAATAGTTGTCGCTTCTTCGATAATGCTTGGTAGAATAAAAGGCATCAAAAAACCAGCTTTAGCTTCTGCAATGCCTACAGTTCAGGGAAACTCAAATTTACTTCTTGACGTAGGCGCTAGTGCAGAATGTGAAGCCGATGATTTACTCAAATTCGCAATAATGGGCGATATCTATGCTCGTGAGGTTATGGGTATTGAAAAACCAAAAATTGGGCTACTCAATATTGGAGAAGAGGAACATAAAGGAAACAAAAGCATAAAAGAAGCATATAAAAAATTCTCAGAATATGAAAAAATTGATTTCCATGGTAATGTAGAAGGTTATGAAATATTTACAGATATTGTTCAGGTTATCGTTTGTGATGGATATATTGGTAATATTGCCCTGAAAGTTGCAGAAGGAACAGCAAAAGCTATTAACTTAATCCTCAAACAATCTATTAAATCAAATCCACTTGCAATTATTTCTCTTCCTCTTTATATGGGTGCTCTTAAAAATCTTAAAGAAAAAATGGACCCAGAGAAATATGGTGGGGCTCCTCTTCTTGGAGTTAATGGAAATATATTCATAGGACACGGCAAATCAGGTAGAGACGCCATAAAATACGGGATACTTGTAGCTGCAAGAGCTATAGACCATAATGTTCTTGGCAAGTTGACAAATGGAATGAAAGATTTAAGTTAAAAAATCTGGAGGTAAAATGTATAAGGCTAAAATAGCCGGTGTAGGAAAATATGTTCCTCAAAAAGTGTTAACAAATTTTGATCTTGAAAAAATTGTTGAAACAAGTGATGAATGGATAGTAACAAGAACCGGCATTAAAGAAAGACATATTGCAACAGAAAATGAATCAACTTCAACAATGGCAGCAAAAGCTGCAGAAGAAGCTATCAAAAGAGCCGGCCTTTCAAAAGAAGATATAGAAATGATAATCGTTGCAACCTTTACCCCCGATATGATAATGCCTTCCACTGCCTGTATAGTTCAAGACTTACTTAAAATCCCTTCTCCAGGAGCTATTGATGTTGAAGCAGCGTGTTCTGGATTTCTCTATGCTCTATCAATGGCAAATGCTTATGTTGTTTCAGGAATGTATAAGAATGTTCTTGTAATAGGGGCTGAAACAATTTCAAGATTTGTCGATTGGAGTGATAGAAGCACATGTGTTTTATTTGGGGATGGAGCTGGAGCTGTAGTAGTATCAAGAGCAGAAGCAAATGAACTCTCGGAGTTTATTGGTTTTAAACTACTTGGTGATGGTTCATTCAAGGATATGCTCCTGTCTCTTATACACATCT
>JAOACQ010000016.1 GCA_026417755.1 Brevinematales bacterium
GTAATATCTTCTTCCTCAGCCACAAAGTTCACAATTTGTCCTTTATCATCAAATATTGGAAAAATATTTGCCCTGACCCAGGATATTTCTCCACTTTTTTTCTTATTTTGAAAAACCCCCTTCCAGATATTACCGGCAAGAATAGTTTTCCAGAGCAATTTGTAGTCAGCTTCATCCTGCAGACCTGACTTTATGATTGATGGGTTTTTACCAATTACTTCTTTAAGAGTATAACCCGTAATATCAAGAAAAGCAGGGTTCACATACTCAATATTCCCAATATTATCTGTTATAATTGTGGCAACAGGAGATTGTTCTACCACCATCGATAACTTTTTTAACTCAACCCTTGTCTGAGCTTCAATAGTAATATCCTGAACATGAAAAAACAGATAACTAGAATTACTATATTCAAATATATTAGCCTTTATTCTATAAAAAAGTTCTCCCCTCTTTTCATTCCATACACGGACTTCATAGGTTATTTTTTCAATTCTCTTAAGTAATTCAACAAAATTTTCAATATTATGATAGTTCCTCAACAACAAAAAAGAAGGAAATTTCTTATCAATCAATAATTCTTGAGGGTGGCCTAAAATATGCGAAGCCGCTCTATTAATAAATCTGATTCTGCCTTTTTCATCGGTACATATTATCCCATCACCTGCATTTTCTATAGCATTTCTGCTAAGAGATATTGATTCTTCAAAAATTTTTTTCTCGGTTATATCCTGCCCTGTACACAAATATCCTTTGAGTTTACCATCTTCTCCAATCCAGCTTTTGTTATACCAGAGAATAATCCTTTCTTCCCCAGAAGAGGTTAAAACTGGATTTTCATGGGTAAAAACTATCTCTTTTTCTTCATGTAAGGCATTGAAAATTATATCTTCAAGCTCCTGCTTTATTCTTTCAGGAATAAAATAATCAACCCATCTTTTCCCAACAATATACTCTTTATCATAACCAAGTATCTCACAGCCTTTCTTATTTATATATTCAACTTTTCCTTCAAGTGATAAAAAAAGAATAATATTTGGTGAAAGATCATTTATAGTTTCAAACCATTTTTTCTGTGAAGTTATTTGCTTTTGAAGGTTAAGATGTCGATAAGCAATCTTAATGGCTATATCAAGATCTTTTTCCTGAACAGGTTTGATTAAATATCCATAAGGGAACTTACATAATGCATTTTCAATTACATCTTTTTCAGAATAAGCAGTAAGGAATATTATCCCTGCAAAAGAATCTTTATTAATCTGTCTTGCAAGTTCAATACCATCAATTTTATTATTGAGATTTATGTCAAGCAATATGATATCAGGAGTTAAGTGTTTAATTTTAGAAAGGGCTTGTTCCGCATTTTCAGAAAAACCTATAAAATTATAACCTAATTTTTTTATTGTAATCTCAAGATCTTTAACGTATATTAAATCATCTTCAACTACAAAAACTTTTATATTATTATTTTTCATTATTTCTCCAGAATAGGTTACTTATAGATTATCATATAAGATAATTCCTGTCAATATTTGAAATGTTTAAGACCGGGGGAGTTTAATAGCTACCCCCGATCTTTTTTGAAGAGGATTGGTTATATTTTTAATCTTAAAGATGGCTCTGCTATATAGCATATTAAATATAACAACAAATAAAATTTTTGTCAATATTTTTTTATTAATTTTTACAAGACAAAGTTAAAAAAAATCTAACCAAAAACTTTCAAAACTCTGAAATTTTATGTAAAATATAAAGTCATAATTTATTTGAGGATATAATTGATGATAGAAGGCAAAAAAGATTTTTTAGATACCGAAGGTTTTTCAGAAAAGGCTTTATTAGATATTATAGCTCTTGGTCTTAAAATGAAAAAAAACAAGCAAAAATATAGTAAAAGTTTAAAAGGTAAAAAATTAGGGATGATCTTTGAAAAATCTTCCACAAGAACAAGAGTATCTTTTGAAGCCGGAATGTATGAACTTGGAGGAATATCAATATTTTTAAGTTCAAGGGACATACAACTTGGAAGAGGAGAAACCATAGAAGATACGGCAAGAGTCCTTTCAAGATATGTAGATTGCATAATGATAAGGACATACAGTCAGGAAGTTGTTGAAACACTTGCAAAACATTCAACTGTACCAGTTATAAATGGGCTTACTGATCTTTTACACCCATGCCAGGCAATGGCAGATTTTATGACTATTGTTGAATATAAATATAAAGTTAAAGACTTAAATTTTTGTTTTATTGGTGATGGAAACAATATGGCACACTCTCTTGGTCTTCTTGCTTCAAAACTCGGAACAAATTTTTCAATAGCCACACCAGAAAATTATACAATGAATGAAGAAATAACAAAGAAAATAAAAGAAAACGCCAAAATAAGTGGCTCAAAAATTAAAATTACTGTTGACCCAAAAGAAGCTATAAAAGATGCGGACATCGTTTATACAGATGTGTGGACATCAATGGGACAGGAAGAAGAAACCGAAAAAAGGCTTAAAGATTTCAAAGGCTTTCAGATTAATGATGAGCTTGTAAAACTTGCAAAAAAAGATTATATTTTTATGCATTGTTTACCAGCTCATAGAGGTGAAGAGGTAAGCTCTTCAGTAATAGATGGAACTAACTCCGTTGTCTTCGATGAAGCGGAAAATAGACTCCACATTCAGAAAGCAATTTTGTATTTACTTCTTAAATAAGAGGGAAAGTATGGCAAAAGTATGGCAAAAAAATAGTGAGAAATTAAATCCAATTATTGAAAAATTTGAAGTAGGACTAGATTATTTATATGACAGCAAACTCTTTAAATATGAGATTGCCTCAAGCATTGCTCATTCGTTACAACTTGAAAAGATAGGCATTTTGACTAAAGAAGAGGCTAATGATATTGTAAAAACTCTCAAAGGACTTTATAAAAAATATGGGAACTACTTTCCTCTCTCTCAGGAAGATGAAGATATTCACTCAAAGGTAGAATCACTTCTTACGCAGGAACTTGGAGATATAGGTAAAAAAATACACACTGGCAGAAGCAGAAATGATCAGGTAATTACAATTGTAAGGCTTTTTGAAAAAGAAGAAATTTTAATTACAACATTAAGTTATCTTGAACTACTTGAGGGTTTTATAAAACTTGCGGAGATTGAAGGCGATAAAATCCTTCCGGGTTACACTCACACAAAACAGGCAATGCTTATAAATGTTAGATTCTGGTTAACTGGTTTCATTGAACTTGGTTTAGACAACATAAGGCTTATCAAAAGCATTTATGAACTTATTGACTCTAATCCACTTGGAAGTGGCAGTGGTTTTGGCGTGCCACTTGAACTTGACAGAGATTATACAGCAAAGTTATTGGGTTTTTCGCGAGTTCAGACAAGCCCTATGGCTGTGCAAAATTCAAGAGGGAAATATGAATCCTTGATAGTTGACGCTTTCTGGAATGTAATGAATGATTTTTCTAGAATGGCTTCTGATTTACTTACTTTTAATATGGATGAATT
This sequence comes from Brevinematales bacterium, assembly GCA_026417755.1. Lineage (GTDB taxonomy): Bacteria > Spirochaetota > Brevinematia > Brevinematales > JAOACQ01 > JAOACQ01. The sequence goes on from JAOACQ010000016.1 coordinate 3,510, forward strand.
ATTATTTGTAAAAACAACTGATGCTATAACTACAGGTAGCTCTATAATGCCTCAGAAAAAGAATTTTGATGTAATGGAGTTAATAAGGGCTAAGGCAAATGTTATACTTGCTTATTCTCAAGGTATTAAGTCTATAATAAATGGTCTTATCTCTGGTTATAATAGGGATACCCAGGAAATTAAAGAATTACTTATAAAATCTTTTGTAATAGTAAAAGATTCAATCAATGCCCTTAAGGTAGTGATTGAAAATGTAAGTTTTGACCAGGATGCTGTATTAGAAAAACTTTCAAAAGGTATTTTTGCTACAGAATTAGCCTACAAACTTGTAAAAGAAGGCATGTCTTTCAGAGATGCATATAAAGAAGCAGCACAAAAAATCGAAAATATTAACATCACCCATAGTCTTGCAGCTGAAAGCCTCAAAATCAGAGTTTCTGAGGGTTCGCCACTCACAATAAATCTCAGAAAATACAAATCAATGGTTGAAAAAGAGAAAAAATATTTTAACGATTTATATAAGCAATTTACAGAAAAATTATCAGATCTACTTGAATAATTTCGGAGGAATTATGATAAAAAAAGAACAACAAAGAACTATCTATTGTGGAGAGGTAAAAGAAGATTCTCTTAATGGAAAAAGAATAGTTATAAATGGTTGGGTTCAAAACTATAGAGATCATGGAGACCTTACTTTTCTTGACGTAAGAGATAGGACTGGTATAGTTCAGCTAGTCTTTGATCCAAAAACAGACCCTGAAGCTCATTCGATAGCAAAAAAGGTAAGAAGTGAAGATGTTATCTCTGCAAGCGGAATAGTTCATTTCAGAACAGAAGAAAACATAAACCCAAAAATTCCAACAGGAAGATTTGAGGTTAAATGTGATACTATAGAGATACTCAGTAAATCAAAAACACCCCCTTTTCAGATTGATCAGGAAGAAATAAACGAAGAAGTAAGATTAAAGTATAGATTTTTAGATATCAGAAGACCATTTATGCTTAAGAATTTATACAACCGTCATAAAATAGTATCAACCGTAAGAAATTTCCTTAATCAAAATGGTTTTATAGAGGTTGAAACACCAATTCTTAACAAGTCCACCCCTGAAGGAGCTAGAGATTTTCTTGTCCCCTCAAGACTTTCTCATGGAAAGTTTTATGCATTGCCACAATCCCCCCAGATTTTTAAACAACTCCTTATGATAGGTGGAGTAGAAAGATACTATCAAATTGCCAAGTGTTTCAGAGATGAAGACTTAAGATCAGATAGACAACCAGAGTTTACCCAGATCGATATAGAGATGTCCTTTATTACACAGGATGATATTATAAGCCTAATGGAAAAAATGATAGCAACCGTTCTCAAAGAAAATTACAACATAGATATTAAACTTCCCATAAGAAGAATGACATACAAAGAAGCTATTGATAAATATGCTTCAGATAGACCTGATTTAAGATTTGGTCTTGAAATAGTTGATGTAACACATATAGGCCTAAAAAGTGACTTTGCAGTCTTTAAAAATGTGGCAGAAAAAGGTGGAATGATAAAATGTCTTCCTGTTCCTGATGGCAGTAAACTTTCAAGAAAGGATCTAGATGATCTCATTGCTTTTGTGGGTAAATATGGGGCAAAAGGTATGGCATGGATGAGGGTCAAGGATGGTAAACTTGAATCAAATATTGTAAAATATTTCTCTGAAGAAGTACAAAAAGAACTCATTCAGGTTACCAATGCAAAAGAAGATTATACTCTACTCTTCATTGGTGACACCAATAAGAAAATTGTATATGACTCTATTTCAAACTTAAGACTTAATATAGCAGATAGATTTAATCTCAAAGATAAAAATAAACTTGAGTTCGTATGGATAGTTGATTTCCCACTTTTTGAATGGAACGAAGAGGAAAACAGATATGATTCAGTACATCATCCATTCACAGCTCCATTGATTGAAGATTTAGATTTACTCGACAAAGACCCACTCAAAGTAAGATCCCAGGCTTATGATCTTGTATTAAATGGTATAGAACTTGGCGGTGGAAGTATAAGAATCCATAATACAGAGCTTCAGAAAAAGATTTTTAGCCTTCTCAACATATCCGAAGAAGAGGCCATGAAAAAATTTGGGTTTTTACTTGAAGCCTTATCTTATGGTGCACCACCCCATGGCGGGTTAGCATTTGGGTTAGACAGAATGGTAATGGAGTTTGAAGGTTTGTCAAACATAAGAGATGTAATAGCATTTCCAAAAACGCAGAAAGGTGTAGATCTTATGTGCGATTCTCCCTCAGAGGTTACAAACAAGCAACTCGAAGAACTTGGTATAAAAATTGTTGAATACAAAGCAAACAAGTAGGAGGAAAGAATGAAAATAGTTCTTGCTTATTCTGGTGGGCTTGATACTTCTGTTATACTTGCATGGCTTAAAGATAAATATAATGCAGAAATAATAGCCTATGTTGCAAACGTGGGACAAAATGAGGATTTTGATTTTATAAAAGAAAAAGCTCTCAAAACTGGGGCATCAAAAGTCTATGTTGAAGATTTGAGAGAAGAATTTGTTAATGATTTTGTTTTCAGGGCAATTCAGGCAAATGCAGTATATGAATATAAATATTTACTTGGAACTTCTCTTGCAAGACCAATAATAGCAAAGAGACAGGTAGAAATTGCCCTCAAAGAAAAAGCAGATGCAGTAGCCCATGGTGCTACGGGCAAGGGTAACGACCAGGTAAGATTTGAATTAACCTATAGATCTCTTGCTCCCCATCTCAAAATAATAGCCCCCTGGAAAGAAGATGACTTTTTCAAAGCAAGAAATGACCTGATCGAATATGCAAAATCAAAAGGAATACCTATCCCTGTAACACTTGAAAAACCATATAGCACAGATCCAAACTTGATGCATATCTCTTATGAGGGTGGGATACTTGAGGATCCTTCAAACGAATATGATAAATCAATGTTTCAAATGGGTGTGGATCCAGTTGACGCTCCAGATGCACCAGAATATGTAACAATAGAATTTGAAAAAGGGATCCCTTTAAAAATCAATGGCAACAAATTATCCTCTGTAGAATTACTCAAAACAGCGAACGAAATTGCAGGCAGAAATGGGGTTGGGATCGTTGATATAGTAGAAAATAGACTTGTAGGTATTAAATCAAGGGGAGTCTATGAAACTCCCGGCGTAACTTTGCTTATGGAAGCTCATAAAGCACTTGAAACAATAACTCTAGAAAGAGACACAATGCATTATAAACAAATGATAGAATTAAAATATGCTGAAATGATATACTATGGTCAATATTTTCATCCATTAAGAAAGGCTTTAGAAAGTTTTATTACCGAAACTCAAAAGGTTGTAAGTGGCGAAATTAAAATGAAACTTTATAAAGGAAACTGTATTGTTTCTTCCAGAAGATCTCTTAACTCCCTATATGATGTTAATCTCTCCACATTTGAGGAGGGTGCAGGTTACGATCAGAAAGACGCAAAAGGTTTCATAAAACTTTTTGGGCTACCTATGGAAGTCTTTGGTAGAAAACACGATCTAACAAAGAAAAACTGAACCAAATTTTTGCATATTGTCTATTATTTTTTGGCTGTGTAGTAAGTTATAGTTGCTTTGAAACTCTCCAAAAAGTTGTTTTTTTGAATCTCGCAAGATAGTCTTTGATGTCATTGTGAGAATAGATAATAAATCTGTCTACTTAAAAGCAACCTTTTTGAGCAACCCCTAACAATAAAAACCTACTTAAAATTATTTAAAAAACATCTATAATTTTTATATAAATTACCAAAAAGTCTTGACTTTTATTGCATTAATATATTATAATATATTAATGTGTGGAGGTGGAAATGAATTTGAAAAAGTCTATTTTTTTTCTTTTAGTTGTACTTTTGCTCATTTCATGCACAAAAGGCAAAAGTTCTGAAACAAAAGAAAAATCTAAACCTATAGCTTATAATATAACAGGAGAGGATATTTTTGGTAATAAAGTGGAACTTTATTCTTTTAAAGGCAGGGTTATTCTTCTCAACTTCTGGGCTACATGGTGTCCCCCCTGTAAAGCAGAAATACCGGATTTGATAAAATTACAAAATGATTACAAGGATAAACTAATAGTGTTTGGTATCTCTGTAGATCAGGACGGTGTTGAGGTAGTAAAAAAATTTTACAAGGAGAATAAATTAAATTATCCAGTAGTTATGTTAACAGAAGATATTTTAAACAACTATGGAGGAGTTTCAGCTATACCAACCTCTTTTGTTATTAACAAGAAGGGAGAGCTTGAAGGTAAAATAGTAGGAATGAGAAGTTATGACCAGCTTGTATCAATACTAAAACCTTTCATGGAGAGTATGGAATGAAAGTTTTTGTTAAAAAGTTACATAATAATGCTATATTTCCGGAGTATCATTCAACTGGTGCAGCGGGGGCAGATATTTACTCTTGTCTTGAAGAGGATGTTGTTATTAAACCGGGAGATATAGTTTTAATCCCTACTGGTTTGGCTGTAGAAATACCTGAAGGATATGAAATACAGATAAGGCCAAGAAGTGGATTAGCCACAAAAGGTATTATTTTACCAAATTCACCGGGAACTATAGACTCTGATTACAGGGGAGAAATTAAAGTTATATTGATGAATCTTGGTAAAGAACCTTTTGTAATTCATAATCATGACAGAATTGGGCAGATGGTCCTCTCAAAATATGAAAAGATAGAATTTGAAGAGGTTTCTCAACTTTCAGATTCAGAGAGAGGAAGTGGCGGTTTTGGTAGTACTGGTTCGGGAAGAAAGAGTTGATATATATTGCTTAAGAAAATTTTTTAATTCATCAATTCCTTCTCCTGTTTTAACCGAGATATAAATGGCATTTTTATATTTATTTCTTACAAGTTTTATTTCATCCTCGGTTAACATATCTACTTTGTTAAAACATAATATAATATTACTGTTAACCCCTATTTCATCAAGTGTATTATCAACAACATTGATCTTGTTTTCAAAGTTTTTATCTGAAATATCAATGAGTTCAATTATTAAGTCAGCATTTATTGTATCAAGTAGAGTTGATTTAAAACTTTCTATCAATTCATGAGGTATGTCCTTTATAAAACCGACAGTATCTGTTATAACAATATCCTTTTCTATTCCGTCTCCAAGCCATAGTTTTCTTGTTGTGGTATCAAGAGTAGCAAACAATTTGTCTTCTATCAAAACATTTGCTTTAGTAAGTTTTTTAAGTAGAGAAGACTTTCCAGCATTTGTATAACCGGCTATCGCAATCTTGAAAGTATTTTTTATTCTTTTTTTCCTTTGAGTATCTTTTTCCTGATCTATTACTTTTAATTTGTCTCTCAACATTTTAATTCTTTTTCTTATCTCTCTTCTTTCAAGTTCAAGTTTCTGCTCACCAGGCCCCCTGGTTCCTATACCTCCACCAAGCCTCGACAGCTCCTTTCCCTTACCTATTATTCTGGTAAGTTTATATTCAAGTCTTGCCAATTCAACCTGCATTCTTGAAACTTGAGTTCTCGCATGTAGTGAAAAAATTTCAAGTATTATTTCTGTCCTTGTCATCACCTTGAAATTTGTCTCATTTTCAATATTTCTTGCCTGAATAGGTGAAATTTCATTATTAAAAATTAAATAAATTTCTCCATCTTTAAAACTTGAAAATAGTTGCTTTATCTCATTTAATTTCCCATATCCCATAAAATATCTTGGATCTGGCTCTTTTCTAGACTGGATAATTCTATCCAAAACCTCTACTTCAATTGTTCTCGATAAGTCTTCTAATTCTTCCATTGAGTTTTTAATATCTAATATTTCATCAAATGGAAACTTGATACAAATAAGAATAGCTTTCTTAAGCATTTTAATCTCTTAAAAATGAGATAACTTCTTTTAAATCTTTAAGTTTTTCATTATCTTCTATAAGTGTTGTAAGTAACTTTGTGTTTTTACTACCACCAATGGATCTTATATTCCTTAGATATTTAGGGGGATGAAGATCTATATCTTTTCTTAATTTGTCAATACAATCCTCTATAATGAAAAAAATATTTGCAAATTCATTAAATAATTCTTTCGCATTTGTATTTATGTTTGTTATAAGTCTTTCTATAGTCTTTTTGATATCGGCTGTAATATCCCTTCGCTCAAGATATCCTATAACTTTTTTGGCAGTATTTCCATCTTTTTGCATTTCTGAAAAGAATTCGTTAAATTTTTCTTCAAACTTTTCCAGATCGTATGTTAACTCAGACAATGTCTTTTGGAAAAATTTATCAAGAAAAAATCCACTTAATAAAACAAGACTTAAGAAACTTTTTATCGTAGTATTAAAATAATCTGTAAGAAAAGTATTAATAGTAGCTATTTGATAAATATATTCAAAAGAACCGAATCCTCTTGCTTCAAGTTTTTCAGAAAATTCGTTGTTGTATATTCCAACCCATTCAATATTTTTGAAAATTTTATTCACATAACTTTCTATTTCTTTGGACTTCCTTTCCTTAAAGGATGTTTCAGTAACATATTTTATTCTTTTATGAAAAATTTCACAATATAACTTAAATAAATCAAACTTGGTATATAAAACAGATGCAGAATATAATGGATCTTTCTTTAAAATCTTAATTATGTTTGTAAAACTTGCTTCATAAGCCATATTTTTCAAATTTGTAAGTAATTGTATAAGTTCTTCTTCAATATTATCATCGATCTCCTCTTCTTCATTTACAAGATTGATAAATTTTTTAACCTCTATAAGTTTTTTTAAGACATCAAGATTATTTAAAGAAAAATCTATCTGAATAAATATACTTTCGAGATCAACAAGATAAGGTAGTAACGCTTCTCCACTAACTTCTGTAAAATTTGGAGTAGTTTTCATCGTGAAATCAGGATCAAACCTTCTAAGCAAAGCTATAAAATCGTATTCAGCAAGTCTTTTTAAATATATAAAATTTGTATATAGCAAATTTGCTGTTTCTATAGCCTCTGGAGGAAATGATTCAAAATGCTTTGCAATTGCTTCTTCTATACCCTCCCAAGCATTTTTTATATTTCCAAACTCATTAATTACTTTTTGGATATTCTGGTAAGAGAATTTTTCATCAATAATATTTGGATTAACCATACATAATTTTTCAAAGAAAAGTTCAAGCCCAGTTTTTCTTAGCTGGTTTGGATTTGCCCATTCTTCCGCATTCAACGTTTCGTTTATTACTTTCCTGATCATACCGAGCATAGTATATAGATTATAAATCCTTAAAGCAAAAAATGGTGTAAGTTTTTTTGAGTGTGGGAGAAAGATTGGAGGTTTTATCTTAGCAAGTTGCTTGATAATTGAGTGAAGTGATTTCCTTAATTTATATTCTGAAAGCGAAAGTATACCAAAGAAAGAAAGTATAAAAACCCAAATTTTTTCAAAAAAAGAGAGTTTAACCTCTATTTCTTTATCTTCAGAAGAATCTTTTAATGTGTAATCTTGAGATTTTGCCTCAAGCCCTGAAGTAGCTTTTTCTAAATCTGATTGCAATTTCTTTTTTTCTTCTTCAGACAACTGGAGAACTTTTGGATCAAAAATATTATCCTCAAAGATGCCTTTTTCTTTTGCCCTTTTTACCGTATATTCATCATACGGCATTTGATTCTCCTGTATGATTGTTTAAGTATTCATACACAGCACCATTCTCATTTCTAGAGATTTCTTTTAATCTTTCAAGAGAAAACTTCTTTAAGTGCCTGTTTTCATCTTCTCCATATACATCTGCTGTAATAAGATTATGAGAAATAACTCTATATGTTTTTCCATTGTCTCTTATTATAGAATTAACTGGAGGATACTTTTCTTTTTCAGTGCTATAAAAATCTGCTTCATAAGAAAGGCAACATATTAAACGTCCACAAACTCCCGTAAGTTTACTTGAATTTACCAGAAACCCCTGATCCTTTGCCATTTTAAGATATATTGAATTAATATGACAATTTGATCTTGTGCAACAAGTCTTAATACCACAAACTCCATAGCTTTCTATAATCTTAGACGCATCTCTCACTCCAATCTGCCTCATTTCTATCCTCGTCTTATATATAGCTGCAAGTCTCTTAACCAGTTCTCTGAAATCCACCCTATTCTCAGCAGTAAAGTTAAAAATAACCTTCTTTTTCTGGTACATAAAGTAAACACTTATAAGTCTCATCGGAAGATTCATTTCCTTTATTATTTTAAGGGTATCTTGAAAAGCCTTTTCCTTATTTTCATTAAGTTTATTCCAATCTTTTACTTCTTCCTCTGTGGCTTCTCTCAATACTTTGAAATTTTCTATCTTTTTCTCTATACCTTCTTCTGCCACCAGCGTATCTGCACTATGTTCATCTTTTATTATCTTTTTAAGTTCAGTTAAATCATTAGTCTCTTCTCGATGATTTAAAAAGTTATTACCATTGAGATCTATCTCATCGTTGATGTGAGGTTGAGGTTTTTTAAGTGGAAATTGGTCAATTGTAATATGCTTTATTTCAGACATTGCAAGCCCTATATCCTCACCAAATTTGGTATTGGCTAAATACATCTTGCCCGGTTTTACATCCATATCGTCCGGAACGATATAAGGAAAAACAAGATTGTCAAAATATGTTTTAATATATGCTACTCTGTACATAACTCTCCCCTAAAAATTAAAAATCCACCATTCATCACAATTTTTACATAATTTTTCAGGCTCAAAAGAACCATTAAAATGTGACAGAAAATATTCATTGCCATTTTCCCAACAATTCTTAATTCCATCTTTAAAAATATTTCCAACAATATGACTACCATTCAAATCTTGTCTACACAATGGCACATCTCCATTAAAGAATATTACCATATCATTCTTAAGATGATAGCAAAAAAACCTTTTAACTGGAGATAAATCAACAACTCTTTGATTAACAAGAAGCCCACAAAAAGTATCGAGTTTTTTAATAATAATACGGTCTTTAAATTCACTCCAGTTTTCATAAAACTTCATTAATTCTTCTTCATTTACTTTTGTTCTTGTAAATTGTATATATATTTTTTCTTTGTTGTCAAGGTTTTTTATATCTTTTTCGATTGTTGATAATTCTTTAGACGGTATTATGTCATTTAAAGGTGATTTATATAATCTGAATTTGTCAGGATCTATAAAACTCATATCAAATATGATCTTTACGTTTTTTAAAGTCAGTGTCTTTTTTATTTTTTCTATATCCTGATATAAACCTCTGCTTTCAAAAATAAACAGAATATCTTTGTATGAACTAACAACCTCTATGATACTATCTATCTCTGGATGTAAAAATACTTCTCCATAAAGTCCTAAAGAAACTACTGGGTTATATGAAAATTTATGAATTTCTTCTACTATTTTCTTAAAATCTTCAATCTTTATAAATCCACTTCTTTTTAAATGATTTGAAGCAAATATTTCTCCTTTTTCTCTCTCAGTCGATACTTCTATCTCATAGTATGTTGGACGTTGTCTTAAAAAAGAGGGGTTTTCTATCAAAATTTCTTCCAATTTCTTGAGACTTAAAGAGTATGAATTTTTTTCAATTATTTCTTTTATAAGATTCAGATTATTCAAATTATTCGGGATAAAATCTATTCTATATTTTGAAAGTTCCGTATCTGTAATAAAAATATTACAGTCATAAGAACTTATTTCTCCTTCTATAATTTCTCTTATAGAATTTTTAAATACTGGTAACTCTTCGGGTATGGTAGGGATAAAAAATTCGAGCATTGCTGTATCGAAGATTTCGGGTAATATTCCAGCCGGTAGATTTTCTGGATAAGTGTAATCAAAAACATACTCAAGGTGCTCAGATATCATCTCTTGTGTCAAAGCTATATCAAGAAATGGCGAACAAGCATTTAAGATTAACACATTAGTATCAGGGTGTTTATTCTTTAAAAAAGAAAAAAGCTCTTTTGCTTTTGTAAAATTTAAACTATCTTTCCTTTTACCGCCAAGAAAATATATTTTATCAACTATTGGCTTTAACTTTTCTATAGTAATATTTATAAAATCTTCCTTCTCTTCAAAAAAATCTATGTTATCAATTAATAATGCAATTAACATAATTTTACCTTTTTTAATTATATAATATTCACCTTTTTTATGCAATTATTAATCCATTTTAAAGCATTTTAATTAACATTTTATTAGCACCATCAATATTAATTTTTTTTAGAATTTATTTTAGATAGTTCAACTATGGTATCAAATATTCTTGGCCCGGGTCTTGAAATTCTATCTTCATTTATAAAAATAATCTGAGGATTTTTACCGAGATCAAGCATTTTTTCTTTGATAAATTTTTCTTCTGTCTTAAGATTTTCAGGCAAAATTAAAAAATCAAACTTTAGTTTTATTATTTCTTCTTCTGTTAATAAAGGATATCTTACTTTCAATTTTATAACATTTTCAAAACCAGCAATTTTTAAAACATCAGATATAAAAGTATTTGTAGAAACTGAATAGTAGGGTTTTATAGACAACAAAAAAAGAGCCTTATTTTTTTTATTTTGAATTTTTAAATTACTAATTTTTGAGGATAGAGATTTGACCTTTTCGTCAGTTTGAATATTAAACAATGAACCAACAAAACTTATATTGCTAAGAATATCCGCCACAGTTTCTTCTCTTAGCGTATATACCTTAATCCCGAGATTTTCGAGCCTTTCAACACCTGTTTTTGAATTTCCAGAGAAGGAAGCTAACACAAAGTCGGGATTAAACTCAACAATCTTTTCTACATCGAAATTCCACAGATCTCCAATCTTTGGTAATCTTTTAGCTGCTTCAGGATAGTTACAATATACTGTGTTTGCAATGAGGTGTTTTTCAAGCCCAAGAAAATAAACTATCTCCGTAACATTTGGAGCCAAACTTATAACCCTTTTCTCGATAGAAAAAACTGGAGAAAAAATTATTGAAATAACAAATATAAATCTTAATAGTCTACCATCTTTGATGAACGTCTGATTTAATATATTTTTCATAAATTTCCAAAACCTTTTTCATTTCATAGGATTTAAGAGGTCTTATATCTGAAGCCATAACATTTGTTTCTACCTGTTCTACCCTTGAAGCTCCCGGAATAACAGTAGAAACCTCCTTGAACATAAGAATCCATTTTATAGCCCATACAGAAAGCGGTATTTCAGAAGGAAATAAATTCTTCAACTCCTCAACCGCCTGAAGTCCCTTCTCATAATCAACTCCTGAAAATGTTTCCCCTTTATCAAACCATTCTCCATTTCTATTTCCTCTTCTGTGATCACCTTTTGCAAAATCAGTATCTTTAGTAAATTTTCCACTCAGTAGACCACTTGCAAGAGGTACTCTTACAATTATTCCGACATTTTTCTTCTTTGCCTCTTTGAAAAATAGTTCAGCAGGCCTTTGTCTGAACATATTAAATATTATCTGGACAGCTGTTACATTTGGGTATTCTATAGCTTTCAATCCTTCTTCAACTTTTTCAACACTGACTCCAAGATTTAAGATTTTCCCTTCTTGTTTTAATTTATCAAAAAGTTCAAAAATTTCTGGTCTATAATATACCTGTGTTGGGGGACAATGCAATTGAATAAGATCTATGGTATCAAGATTCATATTTTTTAAACTATCATTAACAAAATTTCTTAAAGCCTCGACCGTATAAGCTTCATTCGTATGTGGATTAAGTCTCCTGCCACATTTGGTAGCAATATATATTCTCCCCCCGAAGTTTTTAACAATTCTGGCGACAACTTTTTCACTTAAACCATTTGAATAAACATCGGCTGTATCAATAAAATTTATACCCTTTTCTATAGCTTTATTTACAATCTCTTCAGCATTCTTATCATCAAAGCTACTCCCCCATTTGCCACCTACCTGCCAGGTCCCAAGAGAAACTTCTGAAACCTTAAATCCAGTTTTACCAAGTATCCTGTATTTCATCTCATACTCCCAATTAAATTAAAGAGAACCCAATTTTAAGTGCATCAATATTAGCCTTAACTATCTTTTGTCCTTTTTCTGAAAATTTGTTTTCAATTGCTTTTATGAGGCTATTTTCTTTTATAAGCCCTGTTAGTTTAGCAATTATTCCAATAAGAATAACATTTGAAAATTTTGATGTCCCAAGTTTCTCAAGACATATTTCATCAAATTTAAAATTCATAATCTTTGCTTTAATATTATTTAAAGAATCTTTCACTACCGAACTATTTATTATAGCAAGCCCATTTTCAATAAGTCTTTCAGAGAATCTTTCTAACGATGGTTTATTAAAAGCTGCAAGCATATCTGCTTTTGATATAATTGGTGATGCTATCTTTTCATCCGATATGATAATATGACAATTTGCAGTTCCTCCTCTCATTTCAGCCCCGTAAGATGGAAAATATGTAGCATTATATCCCTCCATTACAGAAGCCTCTGCAAGAATCAACCCGGCAGTTAATAACCCCTGTCCACCAAAACCGGACAATATCATTTTATTTGTCATAATCTACTCTCCTTTAAAAACTCCAAGAGGAAAAGTTTTAACCACTTCCTCCATTATAAATTTATTTGATTCAACTGGGGACATTTTCCAGTTGGTATTACAGTTTGAAAGTATTTCAATAAATGTGTATCCTGCTTTTTTAAGTTGAAGTTGAAAAGCCTTCTTTATCAAAGATTTGGTCGTAAGAATATGTTTAAAATCCGCAACTGTAGTTCTTGCTACAAAAACTGGTGCTGTAAGACTCGCTATAAGTTCTGCCATTCTTATTGGGTAACCATGTATATCCGCTTTTCTACCATCATAAGAAGTGGTTGTCTTTTGCCCCAACAAAGTTGTAGGTGCAAGTTGCCCACCTGTCATTCCATAATTAGCATTATTTATAAAAATAACTGTAAAATTTTCACCCCTATTTGCGGCATGAATTGTCTCCCCCATACCAATCGATGCTAAATCACCATCACCTTGATAACATATCACCAATTTGTCAGGATGGACTCTTTTTATTCCAGTAGCAACAGCAGCAGCTCTACCGTGAGCAGCCTCACTTACATCAAATTCCCAGTAATCATATGCCCTTACAGCACATCCTACTGGTGCAATCCCTATCGTATCCTCACGAATATCAAGTTCATCTATTATTTCACATATTAGCCTGTGAACAACTGAATGCCCACAGCCCGGGCAATAATGCATCGGAAGGTTTTTTATGCTCTTGGGTTTATCAAATACAACAGTCCTCATTTTACTACCCTCCTGTAGAGGTCTAAAATCTTTTGTTTAAGTTCATTCTCATCAAGCAAAACACCACCCATCTTTCCATAAAATTCAACAGGAATTTTGCATTCCACTCCGAGTTTGATGTCCTCAATCATCTGTCCAGCACTCATCTCAACACTTATCATTCCTTTTACACCATTATCAACAAGTTGTCTAAGTTTCTTATAAGGGTAAGGGTAGAGGGTTATCGGTCTTAACATTCCAACCTTATAGCCTTCTTCTCTTAACTCAGTCACAACACTCCTTGAAACTCTTGAAGATATTCCATAAGCAACAACCACTACTAAAGCATCATCAAGCATAAATTCTTCATAACGAACTTCACTTTGACAAATTTCTCTGTATATTTCCTGTAATTTTTTATTCACAGCTTCCATTTTTGGTTCATCAAGCCAGAGAGAACGAATCACATTTTTTTGTCTGCCTTTACATCCTGTTAATGCCCACTCTTTAGGCCTTATGTCTGGTTTATAATCTGGAATTTCAACATTTTCCATCATCTGTCCTATAATACCATCTGAAAGAATTAAGGCCGGAGTTCTATATTTATCGGAAAGCTCAAAACCAAGAATCGTATGATCAAGCATTTCCTGCGGTGAAGCCGGAGCAAGCACAATCAGATGATAGTCTCCATGTCCACCCCCTTTTGTAGCCTGAAAATAATCAGCTTGTGCCCCAGCTATGTTGCCAAGACCAGGCCCACCTCTCTGAATATTTGCTATAACACAAGGAAGCATTGCTGTGGCAAGATAAGATACCCCTTCCTGCATAAGACTATAGCCGGGGCTTGAAGTTGTTGTCATAACCCTTCCCCCGGCAGCTGACGCACCATAGACCATATTTATGGCAGCAACCTCACTTTCTGCCTGTACAAAAACACCACCAACCTCTGGCATCCTCACCGACATAAGCTCAGTAACCTCATTCTGAGGTGTAATCGGATAACCAAAGTAATACCTGCAACCGGCAATCAAAGCCCCATATACAAGAGCCTCGTTGCCTTTCATAAGTTTCTTCTCTGACATTCAATCATCCTCTTTAATAACCTTAATAGCTATCTCCGGACAAACTATAGCACATCTTTTACACCCTATACAATCATTGTTTCTTACCGGAATAGCATATCTCCAGCTGAATTTATTAAATTTATCCCCTAATTCTATTACATTTTTTGAACATTCAGGAATACATAAACCACAACCTTTACATATATCTGTGTCAATTTCTATATGAAACTTCATTCATACCCCGTAATTTTTTTGTTAAATTATAACATCTTTTCGGAATTTGTAAAGTATTTTGATGGTAAAATTTTTAAACTATACCTTTTTTGTATAATTTAAACAAAATTTCTTTAAAAAAGAAGAGAGAAAAATGGGCTATACTTAGTTAAAAAGATCTGGTTGGATCAATAAAAATATATATGGGTTTTTCATATTTTCTATCAAATAATATTAAATATTCACCGGAATCGCCACTGTTAAAAGAAGAATAAGAGGCCCTAATAGCCAGGGAATTATGAAATGGTATTAAAATCAATCCATTGAAACCCACATATTTATGAGAAAATAACTCTAAGTGAGAAGAATCATCAAAAGTTACGACGATTGAGCTGGCTTCTACTTTTCCATAAACAGGATCAGAAGAATTTAAAATATAGGTTTTTGTTACATAACTTATCAATTCAAGGGAATTATCCCCATTCAAGTCTGCTTTTGCTTGATATAAAATTTCATCATATTCAAAATTTTTTAAAGGAATATATTCTTTTAAAACCTCTATTTTTTTCTTTTTAAATTTATGTCTATTTGTATAATCATCAAAAGCCTCTTTTTTCATTAAAAAGAGATTTGTATAAGATTCAAAATTTTTCTCAGAAATAAATCTGATAACAGGATAGTAATACATACCATTATTTATTAAATGAATTTTATAATTGGAAACTATAATAAATTCAAACTTTTCATTTACAACATATAAGTTTTTTGTCTCTGAACCCGATATAATTGCTTTATAATATAGAGAATTTGTTATTAAAACATCTTCTCCTGAATAATTCTGTTCTATTATATAATCTGGGTCTTCAGGAAGTATACCTAAATAATTAAAGTCATATACATAACTTACTTTTTTGTTTTTTATGATCTTATTCTTGCCTAAAAGTATACTAAATTTTGTTGCATAAAAAAGAAAGTTTTCATCAATATCATACATATTAAGCTCAAAAAGAAAACCGTCAAAAACCCATCCAACAAGATTTTTATATACTACTTTAACCCAACAGGCTTTTGTGTTTTCAATTACATCATATTTTCTTGAATATTCAATCACTTTAACTTTCGTTCCATATGGGATTAAAGTTATTTTTTTTGAATTTATATCTGGACGTTCTCTTAATACAAGACCGTTTTCAGCAATTACCATTTTATAATAATGAGCTCCAGCGAAAGCAAAAGGAAAAAATAAAAAGAATAATATTAAAAAGTTTTTTACTTTCATTTTCTTCTTGAATCTCCAATTTAACTTCAATCTTTTTCAGTAATCTATTAACCAATCTTTGATTTCAAAAGATTAATAAATTTTTCAAAATCTGATATGTTTTGTTCTTTATTTTCTGCTTCTTTAGAAGAGGATGTGGGTTTTACAATTTCTATTATTTTTACATCTTTTAAGGAAATTGGCCTTGCGGTTGTATCTATAGATTGCCTCACAAAATTTTGATATTCATTGTTATATTCAAGAATAAGTTTTTGTTTATATTCTTCGAGTTCCGAAATCTCTCTTTCGAGTTTTTTTATTTCCATTTCGTAGTTTCTTGATTCAAGCCTTTGTTCTCCTACAAAGAAAATCACACAAATAGCGAAAAAAGAAACACTAAAAACACGAAACCAGACGTTAAAGCTATTCATTTTTCACTCCACTCACCTTTTTAAAGACTCTCATTTTTGCACTTCTTGCCGACTTATTTTTTCTTATCTCTTCCATAGAAGGCAAAATTACCTTTTTTGTGCAGACAATTCCTTTCCCCTCTTTCTCGAGTTCTTTGAGTCCCCACTTCACAATTCTATCTTCTAAGGAATGGTAGCTTATAACTACCAACCTTCCATTTTCTGATAATATATCGGCACATATAGGTATAAAACTTTCGAGAATTTTTAATTCTTTATTAACAAAAATTCTCAAAGCCTGAAAACTTTTTGTAGCCGGGTGTATATTTCTAGTTCTCTCCTTTTTAACTCTTGCTATTAAATCGGCAAGTCCCTTTGCATTCTTAATAGGTCTAGAAGATAAAATTTCTCTTGCAATTTTTCTTGCTTCTCTCTCTTCTCCAAACCTGTATAGAATATCTGCGATCTCATTTTCTCTGAATTTATTAACTACATCAAAGGCTGTTAATTCCTCCAAATCATCAAGTCTCATATCAAGAGATAGTTCATCTGTATAACTTATACCTCTCTCTAACTCTTTGAGATGAAACATCGAAATACCAAGATCTGCAATTATTCCATCAACCTGTTTGATATTTTCTTGTTGCAATGCAAGTTTTATATCATCAAATCTTAAATTATAAAATGAAACATTCTTAAACTTAGAAAGTCTTTTTTTGGCTATCTCAAGAATTTTCTTATCTCTATCAATACATATAAGATACCCTTTTCCATCAAGTTTTTCTAGTATAGCTTCCGAATGTCCGCCTTCTCCGCAGGTAACATCTACATAAACCCCATTTTCTTTAATATCAAGATTCTCAAGAGATTCTTTCAATAAAACCGGTATATGATAAAATTTTTCCATTTATTCCACCCTGAGATACATTGTTATCTCATTACCAGTTTTATTAAATTTAATTTTATTCATTATTCTTCCTATCATAAAAATGCCTCTTCCAGATGTCTTTAAAATATTTTCCTTCTTTGACGGATCTGGAATTTCTTTGATATTAAAACCTCTTCCTTCATCTCTTATCTTAAAAATAATCCAATTTTTAAAAATTCTATAGCTTATAAAGACCCTTTTCTGAATGTTTGATTTATTCCCATGAATGATCGCATTTATAACTGCTTCATAAAGGCAAGTATATATTTTCCACTTAATTTCTTCGCTTAAATTAAAAGTTCTTTCTATAGAAGAAATTAATTTAATAATTGCATTATCAGCTTCAAGAATATTACTCGGAATTGAAAGATAATTTTTATATCCAAAATTTTTATTCAGTGTAACAAGAAGCATTGAAATATCATCTTCTTCAAATCTTTCATATTCCTGCAAGAGAGAAAGATATATTTTATTAACTATGTTTTGCTGTTTTGTAGTAATAAGATTTAAAAAAATATTTTTTAATTCATTTACTGATATTGTTTCTCTGTTCTTATGAAATGAAAATAATCCATCAGTATAAAACAAAATTTTGCAAAAATCTGGCAGTTTTTCCTTTCCAATATACTTTGAATAAGATAAATTTAGGTTTATTCCAAGTGGAAAGGTTATTTTTTCTAAATGATAAATCTTTTTGTCTCTTTCGGAAAAAATTATTGGCATAGGATGACCACAGTTGATATATTCTATCTCATAATTCTTTGTATCTATAATCCCATAAAAAAGTGTAACAAATTGATCCTCTATGAGAAGCTGAAGAAGAGTAGAATTAAGATAAAAAACCATCTTATCCACACTATAAAAATCCTTTGGTGTCAAAGTTATTAGCATCTTGAGTGTAGCAGTTATAAGTGAGGCTGACACTCCATGTCCAGAAACATCGGCAATGAAAACTCCAACTTTGTCCTGATCAACTTGAAAAATATCAAAAAAGTCTCCCCCAAGTTTTTCTGATGGCTTAAAAAATGTTTCAAATCTCACATAAGAATTATAAATTGGAGAAATATAAAAAATATGATCAAGAATTCTCTTGGCCGTTGTAAGTTCATCTTCCATTAATTTATTTTTTACTTCAAGCTGATTGAATAACTTAAATTCAAGACTTATATCCTGAAAAAAAAGCTGTAAGTAACTTTTTTTATTAATATTAAGTTTTTGTATATTTACAGAATAAACCTTTTCAGGGTTTTCTTTCTGAAATATTTTATATGTGGTAAACAAAGAAGAAGACGAAGATTTAATAAAATTAAGAATATCCGCCTCTTCAATTGAAAAAAAATTTTTGATATTTTCACCAATCAAACTATGAGTTTTATCAAGGATTTTTAAGAAAAACATATTATGAAAGATAATAATTCCTTTATTATCTATTATAAGATAGGGAAATGGAAAATTTCCAAATATTTTAATTGAGTTTTCCTTAAGCAAATTAAAGAATTCTTTATTTTTATTCTGCATTATGTTTTCCATAAACGGAGAGAGGGGGATTTGAACCCCCGGTACACCAAAAAGTGTACATCTGATTTCGAGTCAGACCCAATCGACCACTCTGGCATCTCTCCAGAATTTCGCGCCCAGGAGGATTTGAACCCCCGGCCCTCAGGACCGCAACCTGATGCTCTATCCAGCTGAGCTATGAGCGCTCTTCTATTTTATTATAAAATAAACAATTCTAAAAGTCAACAAGAGCTTTATGGCAAAAATGTTAACCAAAAAACCATAAAGGTTGACAAAAAATTTTTTCTTTAGTAAAATATCTGGAAGAGAGAAGACAAAAATTTGATTTTTATCATAGGAGGTTAAAATGATTGCGAGTTTTATCGAAAATTATTCAAGATTAAGATTAAGATTTTTTGAGTGGAGAAGTGAACTTGAAATCGGAAAGAAAATAGCTCTTTCAATTGTTGGGGCTATGCTTATGGGTGCTCTTGCACAACTGAAAATATATCTACCATGGACACCGGTTCCTATTGTAGGATCAACTTTTGGAGTGGTTTTAGCTGGAGTTTTGTTAGGTAAAAATTGGGGTGGTATTTCAACATTGATTTATGTCATTTTAGGTGCTTTTGGGTTACCATGGTTTGCTGGTTTTTCTGGAGGTATTGGAGTAATCTTGGGTCCTACTGGAGGTTACCTGATAGGATTTGTTCTCTCAGGATTCTTTATTGGCTATCTGATTGACAAATTTCAATCTTCAAGAAAATTATTACCACTAGTGTTAATTATGTTATTTGCTCATTTTGTACTTATGTATATTCCGGGCCTTATACAACTTGGCTTATGGATGACTTTTGTAAAAGGTAAGCCATTTAATTTGGTTGAGCTTCTCTGGGCTGGAGCTATACCTTTTATTCCGGGTGATATTATAAAATCTATTTTTGCAGCAATATTCTGTAATATTATTACTCCAAAGGAAAATTATATTGCAAAGAAGTAAAATTATATATTTAAGGGCTCATCATCTCCTTTGTCTTCAGGGTTTTCAGGGGTATGGGTATGATGGGCCTTTCACTGAAAATTTAAATGAAATTCACAGAATTTTTTTTAAAGTTAAGAAAATTAAACCAATATTTTTAAATGACATTGTATGTAAAAAATGTCCTTTTACATCAAAAAGAAACCAAGTATGTTGTAAAAGAAATTTTAATCCAAAAAAATTTGACCTCAAAATCCTTAAAATTCTTGGTATAAAACCACTGAAAACAGTCAAACTGGAAAATCTACTTTTTTATTCCAATCAAGATAAAGAAAAGAATATTAAGTTAAAGAATCTATGTAAAGATTGCGAATGGAAAACAAAATGTCTCTGGTTTTTAAATTAATTTTAACAAAAAATACTTTTTTTTTATTAATTTTTTTATTATAATATTAAGTAAGAATAAATCTGGAAATTTAAAATGAATTTTGAGTATTTTCTGTATTTCTTATCCGCCTTAATAATTTTAGCATTTTCTATTGAAGCAATAATTA
Source organism: Brevinematales bacterium (assembly GCA_026417755.1). Lineage (GTDB taxonomy): Bacteria > Spirochaetota > Brevinematia > Brevinematales > JAOACQ01 > JAOACQ01. The sequence continues at coordinate 23,691 of JAOACQ010000016.1, forward strand.
AGAATCAAACCCCTCTTAATATTGCTGCAAGTTTATTGTTATTTTTTATCGCTACAATAGTTGGTAGCGATCTTGGGGTAAAATATCTTTCCCAGAATGGATTTTCTGCTTTTCATGTTTTTCTTAAAATTGAGAATCTTGCTATTTACTATATTGGTTTCTTGGCATTTATTTTTTCTAGATATTTTCCGAGAGATAAACAGATTAAAACAAGCTGGATTTTGGTTTTTACAGGTGTAGTTTATTTTATTTTATGTGCCTTGATTTCATTTTCAGAACTCAATATTTCAAGAATGTATATATCTTCTAAAGTAAATATTATAGCACCTAAAGTAAAATCTCTTGAAATAATTCCTCCAGAAATGAGAAAGAGTTATAATTTAATACTGAAGTATAATTTGTTACATTATATATTTGTTATAATATCCTGGCTCAATATTTTTATTTCTTCAATTTTTATAATAATAAAAAACAAAAAATCGAGCCTTATATTTCAGAAAAAACAAATAAGATATTTAATGGCTGGTTTTTTTGTATTTTTGTTTTTCTTTTTGATTTCAGAAACCAAGTTTTTACCCTCTCTTATAAATACTATTCTGAGACTAGGGGGTGTTCTTGTCTTTTCATTATCTTTACTTTATTCAATCATAAGTTATAGATTTGCAAACTTAAGAAATAAAATTGTTTCCTTTGTGAGGGAAAACATTATTAGTTTCTTTGTTATCTTACCTTTTATTATTGCTTTGATTGTCTCAAGAAGGTGGTTTTCCAATCTTCCAGCTTTGAGTTATTTCACTATTATAATTCTATTTTTTCTGTTCTTGCTCTGGTTTCACAGGGTTGTTGGAGATTTTACAAAAAGGGCTCTGGGTTTTAAAACGATTATTGATATCACGGAAATCCTGTTTGATAAAATTGCCTCTTCAAGAACCATAGAAGATTTAGCCAAAAATTCTATAAAAACATTAATGGAACTTATTAACATAAGAAGTGCACACTTTCTATATTTTAATATTAATAAAGAAGTATTTGAAATAGTATATTCTTCTAATGAAAAAAAATATTCTATTTCTGCTCTCAACCCTTTTTTCAGATATTTAACGAGGGAAATAGATTTTCTAGATAGAGAAGTTATTAATTTCGATCCAAAATATTTAAACATTAAAGATATTGCAAATAGATATTTTGAAAGCTATGACACTGCTCTTGTTATCCCTTTATTCTATGAAAATACACTCACTGCTTTAATACATATCGATTATAAAATAGACAACAACTCTTTTACAAAAGAAGAAGCCGAAATCTTCAAAAAATTAAAAAAAGTATGTAATCTTTTACTTAATAATATAATATTATTTGAAAAAGATGAAAATGCAAAATTAACTAAAAGAGATATAATACTTGCTTCTCAGATTCAAGAAACAATCTTTCAAACTGATGTTCCAGTTTTTAAATATATTGACGTATATGCTTATCAAAAACCTGCAAAAGAAGTAAGTGGTGATTATTTCTTTATTCAAAAAATCAATGATGAAAAGCTAGGTTTTATTCTGGCAGATGTTTCTGGAAAAGGTTTTTCAGCCGCAATGGTATCAATGATGATCCATACTATTTCACAAAGCCTTGAGTTTTCATCTGTCTCTCCAAGCAGTATTGTAACTAAAATAAATGAGGTTATGACTTCAAACATTACTGTTGGAAAAGTAAGCAAGATGCTCACATTTGCCACCGTTTTTTGTGGAGTGATAGACAAAGAAAATGGTGTTCTTGACTACTCAAGTGCAGGGCATCATCCGGCTATAGTTTATGATATAGATAAAAATATTTTTCATTCAATAAAAGCATCATCACGGCCGGCAGGTATATTTAAAGAAGAGATATTCTCATCTCAAAAATTCTATTTCAAAGAAAATCAAATTTTCGTCTTTTATACAGATGGAATAACCGAGGCTATAAACGATAAAGAAGAGGAGTTTGGGACTGAAAGATTGAAACAAATAATTTTGAAATATAAAAATTTATCCTCTCAAAAAATAACTGAAAAAATTATAGAAGAGGTTGAAAAATTCGCGGGTGAGAAGGACCAATACGATGATATTACTTTAATAGTAATAAAGTTATAATACTTTTATTCCGAAAATTGCTATATCCTAAGGAGGCTTTCTTATGAAGAAGATATTAATCCTTGCTTTATTAATATATCCATTTTTATTAAATGCTCAGGAAGCTAAACCACAAATACCAGCTCAGAATCCTTTTACAGTTATAAAACCCCTTCCCTATTCTCAACTCATAGGTTTTAAAGTTGGAGGGGCTTATTATGTTTATACTTCCTTAAGTGAAGCTACTTCCAGTATATTCTTTGAAAGTGTGATGAATAACTTTATTGGACTTGAGATTGAACTTGGGGCTTATAATATTCCAGTCACCAACTATAATGTTTCAGGCGTTGATATTTCAGGTAATGGCTTAAGAAAATATATCGAATTGTCTGGTGGATTCAAATTTTATCTTTTTGGAGCCGGTCTTTATCTTGGTTTATCTTACAATGATTTTATCTCGGGTTATCTTATAACAGAATCTATGGGCTATAGATATTATAATACGATGTCTGATCAGGAAAGAGACTTCTTCTCTCTTCAGTTAGGCCCTGAGATTAATGCTCAGATTTCATCGGATTTATTCTCAAAAGTTGGAGTAAGGTTTATATACGGTTTTGTGCCTGATAGCCTTAATTATACAGTAGCTATAAGATTTTTTATTTCTTTCGCTTACGGTTTATAGTCAAAAGGAATTATAAATGGCTTTACCTGTTTACTCAGAGATTTCTAACTTTTCTTATAGAAAAAATGAAATTAGAAAGTTTAATTTTTCACTTTCTTGTGTCTTTATAACTACTAATCTTTCTTCTTCTATCGAATCACTTAATTCGCTTTATAGCTTAATTTCTAAAAACAAGCAAAATATTGAACTTATTATAATAAACCTCGATAAGATTACATACAATTATGATACTATTTTTACAACTTTTCCTTTTGTAAGAATATTTTTTGTAAAGGACAAAGCCACCATCAAAGAGATATTTCATTTGGGGATAGAAGAGGCATTTGCAAAAAATATTCTTTTCATAAAACAAGATTATGAAATTTTGAGTCTTGACCTCGATATGCTTAATATATATCTTTCAGAAATATCATTTGGAATAATCCAACCATTAATTTTCAATGAAAATGAGGAAATTGTGCCAAATATCGTAAAAATAACTTACAAAGAAGGTTTATTAACCACCTACTCCACGGATATTGTTGGAGCAGATATTCCTTCTCTATATCCAAAATACTTTTGTTTCATAATAAACAAGAATGCAATTTTTTCTGATTTAGATCTTTATGACTATGAAAATGAAGATTATTTTCTACTTGAACTTGGTTACAGACTATGGAAAAATGGTTTTACTGTTACACAAGCCAGAAATTTTAAAGCATTCTATATGGAAGAAAAAGATGATATAGACATATCTAATGATTTAGAATACTTAATATTTAATCTAAGGAACATAAAATATCACAGTCTTTCGGCTGGTAGAGGTTTTTTTATTTTTAAAGCTATCTTAAAAAATTTTTTAAAATTGAATCTTAACTATATTTCAAAACTGAGAAAAAGCAAAAAACAGATAAAAAAACATTTCCCTATTGAGGATCTTGAAATATTGTCGATAATCAATAAGGATATTCCTTAAATGGGAGGTTTTTATGTTAAAAGAGATTGATGCTATTGTTCAGACAAGGATTGATTCTACAAGGTTGCCAGGTAAAGCAATAATGCCATTAAATGGAAAACCAATAATAGCTCATATAGTTGATAGACTCTCATTATCAAAATATCTAAGAAAAATTATAATTGCAACAACGGAAGATTCGATAGAAGTAATTAAAAAGGCTTTAGTAGGTTACAAAAATATAGAATTTTTTGTTGGTAGCAAAAATAATGTTTTAGAAAGATATTTTAAAGCTAGTGAAGAAGCCGGCTCAAAAATTGTAGTAAGAGCAACCGGTGATAATCCTCTTGTATGTCCTGAATTTCTGGATAAAGCTATAGAAATTCATGTAAATAGTGATGCAGACTTGACACATTATCTTGGCATTCCTCTTGGAACCGGTGTTGAAGTTATAAAAAAAGAAGCATTAAAGATTGCTTATAAAAGCACAAGAGATCCTTATGATCTTGAACACGTTACACCTTTTATCTATAAAAATAGAGATTCTTTTAAAGTTTTGGAACCTCTATCTACCGGAATGTATTATGCTCCTGAAATCAGGGTTACAGTTGACACAAAAGAAGATTTTGATAGAGTATCAAAAGTTTTTGAATATTATAAAAACAAGAAATTCATCTCGATGGAAGATATAATAGAATATTTTGAATGCCAAGAGAAAAAAAGCATAAGAGCAATCGCATCCACAAAAATTAAAACTAGTATGATAGCAAGACTTATATAAACTTCTTAAATTCCAATATAACTTTCAAAAAATATTTTAAATTATAAATTCTTTTTCAAAAAATCCCACAACTTAAGGAATTTCAACCTTATTTAATATATCTTCTATAACCTTTTCTGGTGTTATTTCTTCTGCCTCTGCCTCAAAAGAAAGAATAATTCTATGCCTCAATATATCATACGCTACACTTTTTACATCTTCTGGTATTACATATCCTCTGCCATCAAAAAATGCCTCAACTTTTGCAGCTTTTACAAAGTTGATGGAAGCTCTCGGAGAAGCTCCGTATCTTACCAGCCCCTTTTCATATGTTCTTGTAGCATAGACAAGATTTACAATATAATCATAGATTTTTTCATCTATATAAATTTCCTCAACAAATCTTTGCAACTCTAAAATATCTTCCTTTGTAGCAACCTGTCTTGGAAGTGGATAGGTAAGACCGCTCATCCTGTGTATTATTCTTTTCTCTTCTTTTGGAGATGGATAATCTATAAGAATTTTCATATAAAATCTATCTGTCTGAGCTTCGGGTAAAGGATATGTTCCTTCCTGCTCTATGGGGTTTTGAGTTGCCATAACAAAGAAAGGCTCCGGAAGCGGGTAAGTAGTATCTCCTATCGTTACAGTCTTTTCCTGCATAGATTCAAGCAAGGCAGATTGAACCTTAGAAGGTGCTCTATTTATTTCATCAGCAAGAATAAAATTCGCAAAGATAGGTCCTTTTTTCACCTCAAAATTTCCATCTGATTGTCTATATATAAGTGTTCCTCGTATATCCGCAGGAAGCATATCTGGAGTAAACTGTATCCTCTTAAACTCAAGATTAAGTATTTGTGCCATTGTTCTAATAGCAAGTGTTTTTGCAAGACCTGGTACGCCTTCAAGAAGAATATGCCCACCAGATAAAATTGCAGACATCATCCTTTTGAATAATTTTTCTTGCCCAACTATAACCTTTTCAAACTCATTCTTTATTTTTTCTATCACTTTAATTTTTTCTTCTGCTTTCTCTGTGAGAAGTCTAATTTCATCGTTCATTAAGACCTCCTAATTTATTGCTTATTTTATGTATTAGTTCTTTCAAATTTTCTTTCTCTATCAAATTTGAATATGAATATTTTAGCTCAAGTACATATTTTATATTTGTATTAGAAGATGAAATAATCTTTGTTGAAAGTTTCTCCGGTTTATATATCTCTTTTGGGTTGAAATTTTCATCAATAAAAATCATAAAAATATCAAGGTAGGTGTTTTTCATCCAATAGGAAACTTCTTCCGGCTTTTCATGTATAAAAAGCATTCCATCAATACTACCCCATTTTCTTCTATTCATTAATCCCTTCTCTCTTTCACTTTCAGTAGATGCAACTTCAAACCTCAATACATTTGTAAGTAATACAATAGTAATAATAAGTGGTTGCATACTACTCCTCATTATGTTTATAACTTGAAATTTAAATAAAGTTTTTTATTTCTTTATTATTAAAACTTTCGCTAATGCAGTATAAGTTTTTCTCCCAAAATTAAAAACAACTTTATCTTTTTCTGAAATTTTTTCATTATTAAAAAAGTTATCAATTTGATTAAAGACCAGGTCAAAGTCTCTTTTTATTTTCCAACTTTCGTCAGGATTGGATTCATCTAACAATATAACAAATATTCGGTTGTCAGCACCAAATCTTTGTGCTCCCTGATTTTCATACATCCACTTTGCTAAATCTTTTGGATTCTTAATAGCCTTTCCCAAATCATATCCTTGAGGTAAATAAGTTACCTTTAAATCGAATGGTTGACCGTCAAAGAATATATCAATTCCTTTAACATTTTTAATAGTGGGTATTACATTTTCGTGATTGCTTATATGCTCTTCAATTAGTACTGTTGTCCAATGGTTAAACCAGGTACAGATTACATAATTTGTTATTTCTTTATGGAGTTTTCCTTTTACTTTACATATTAAATCTTGATAACGAACAAATTTTCTTACGTACTCATTTTGGATTTTCTGATCCAGTTGTCCCTGAACTACACCCCAGGAAAAGCTTTCGACCTTCATTAATTCTTTTTTCAACTCTTCATCAGAGATATTTAACTTTTGTTTCTCAATTGTTTTTCTTTCCATATATTTCTGTTTTATAAAATTATCAATATCTTTTTCTGCTCCCGGCTTTTTTAATATTCTTTTTATGATTTCTTCTGCAGAACCTCTTTTAGATAAATTAAATTTACCTGCTAATATTTTCAATTCTGGCAAACGAATACATTCTAATTTTAATTTCAGAACTTCTTCTTTATTCAATAGAGGCATAATCTTAACTCCTATTTTTTCTTGAATAGCATAATGTATTCATGTTTAAAGATATAAAAACCCCCTGCCAATGCTCTATATCTCCATAACTCCTTTTGATTTCTTTTACCTCTTGTTTCTTCAAAATTTTTCACAATTATACTTTTAAGTAAATATTCTCTCTTTAATATTTCTTGCATACAATAAAACCCTAAGGGGATCCACTCCCCTTTGGAATATTTGTCCCCTATAACCAGTACTAAGTATCTTTCTTTTTCTAAATAGAGGGATATATTGTTGACAACTTCACCAAACATTTTTAAAAATTCTTCGATGTTATTTGCGTTTGAAATGTCCTTCGCATCATTTGAAAATTTTATAATATCGTGATAAGGAGGATGCAAAATAACTAATTGAAATTTATCAATTTTGTAATTACTTAAAATTGATTTTATATCAATCGTTCTGCTATCTCCTATTATTACATCGCTAATTATACCATCCTTGTTTTGTTCTTTGTCTATCAATTTTTTCGCTTCTTTTGCAACTTTTTCGTTTAATTCAATTCCTATTCCATTTCTGCCTAACCTTCGACATTCAATTAAGGTTGTTCCACTTCCAAGGAATGGGTCTAAAACCCAGTCTCCTTTTTTGGTATATCTTAACATCATCTGACGAGGGATTTGAGGAATAAAATTTCCCCAATACCATCCAAGATGTGCTCCTGAACTATCCCTTTTGTCTAATATCCAAAGACTATCAGTAATAATATCATCATATTCCTTCCATCTTAAGAGATTTATATCATTAATTTTATTTGTTTTGACATTTTTTACACTCTCCTCTAGCCTTTTTAAGTAATATTTAGCTCTTTCAAATGTTTGAGATTCTAAAATTTGATTTAACTCTGAAAATAAGATATCTCTACGTAAATAAATAGTATCTACTTTAACTTCACTCTTAAACAAATCCTCTTTGTCTTTTTTATTATCACTCAAAATACTTTTTAAGATAAGTATTCTATTTTTTAACGAACTTAAATCAGTTATTTTTTCAATTTCAGATAACAATTCAACAATTTTTGCTTTATTTAAAGTCAACATCACCATATTATAAGGAGTAGATTTTATTTCAACACTTTTAGAAAATGACTTTTCAGCGTTATAAATTTCCATTTTTCCTTCTCCCTTTTTAATACTTTTTCTTTACTACATCAATACCTATAATGTTCAGGCTTATATGGCCCATCAATAGGAACACCAATATAATCTGCCTGTTTCTGAGTTAACTTTGTAAGTTTAACACCTATCTTTTCAAGATGAAGCCTTGCAACCTCTTCATCAAGATGTTTTGGAAGTCTATAAACCTTCTTTTCATACTTTCCTTTGTTCTTCCATAAGTCTATCTGAGCCATTGCTTGATTAGTAAATGAGTTCGACATTACAAATGAAGGATGGCCTGTAGCACACCCAAGATTTACAAGCCTTCCTTCCGCAAGTAAATATATACAATGCCCATCAGGGAAAATGTATTTGTCATATTGCGGTTTAATATTTTCTCTCTTAATCCCCGGATAACTATTAAGTTTATCGACTTGTATTTCATCATCAAAATGCCCTATATTGCAAACTATAGCTCCATCTTTCATTTTCTCCATATGTTCAATTCTTATAATATCACAATTTCCTGTTGCAGTTACATAAATATCAGCTATATCAAGGACATCTTCAACAGTTTTTACCTCGTAGCCTTCCATAGCGGCTTGAAGAGCACAGATCGGATCAATCTCAGTAACAATAACTCTTGCACCCATTCCTCGCAAAGCCTGTGCCGAGCCTTTTCCTACATCACCATACCCACAGACTACAGCAACCTTACCAGCTATCATTACGTCTGTAGCTCTTTTTATTCCATCAATAAGAGATTCCCTACATCCATAAATATTGTCAAATTTTGACTTCGTAACCGAATCATTCACATTTATTGCCGGTGCAAGTAACTCTCCTTTATCCATAAGTTGATATAGTCTTCTGACACCTGTGGTTGTTTCTTCGGAAATACCATTAAGTTCATTAACTACATTGTGCCAGAAAGTTGGCTCATTCTTAAGTGTTTCTTTAAGAAGTGAAAAAATTATTTCCTCCTCCTTGTTTTTTGGTTTTACATCAAGAATTTTTGGATCATTTTCAGCCTTATAACCAAGATGAATAAGTAATGTAGCATCTCCACCATCATCAACAATCTGCATTGGACCTTTACCACCCGGAAAAGTTAATGCTTGCTTTGTGCACCACCAGTATTCTTCAAGAGTTTCCCCCTTCCAGGCAAACACAGGAATACCTCTCTTGGCAATAGCGGCAGCAGCTTCATCTTGTGTTGAGAAAATATTACAACTTGCCCATCTTACATCTGCACCTAGTTCAACAAGCGTTTCTATCAAAACTGCTGTTTCTATTGTCATATGGAGAGAGCCAGATATTCTCACGCCCTTAAGAGGTTTTTCTTTTGCGTACTTTTCTCTTACACTCATTAATCCTGGCATTTCTCTTTCTGCTATTTCTATTTTTTTTCTTCCAAGTTCAGCTAAACCAATATCTTTAACTTTATATTCCATAAAATTCCTCCGCTTATTTTTTCTTTTGTATCTTTGCCCATGTATCTTTTAAACCAACTGTTTTATTAAAAATCAATTTCCCATCTTTAGCGGCTTTTGAATCAAGACAAAAATATCCAATCCTCAAAAATTGATAATGTTCTCCAACTTTGGCTTCTTTCATTATCTCTTCTCCAAAGCACTTTTCTTTAACAATAAGAGAGTCTTTATTAATTTCTTCTCTCCAATCTTTATTATCACTCTCACCCGGAGATGGATTTAAAAACAATTTATCATAAAGATGAACAGTTAGTGGAACTGCATGTTTTACAGAAACCCAGTGTAAAGTACCTTTGACCATTCTACCATCAGGTGTTCCACCTCCCCTCGACTGTGGATCGTAAGTGCAAATAAGTTTTACAACTTCACCTTTTTCATCTTTTACTACTTCTTTACAGGTAATATAATAAGCATATTTAAGTCTTACCTCTTTTCCAGGAGAAAGTCTGAAATAATCTTTTGGGGGATTCTCCATAAAATCATCTTTCTCAATATAAATTTCTCTTGAAAAAGCAATTTTTCTAGTTCCAGTTGAAATATCTTCAGGGTTATTTTCTGCATCAAAATATTCAACTTTATCCTCAGGATAATTTTCTATTACAACCTTAATTGGATTTATCACAACCATTCTTCTTAAAGCTCTTTTATTCAAATCTTCCCGAATAGCATATTCAAGCATTGATAGTTCAACAGTACTATTAGCCTTTGCAACTCCAACCATTTTAACAAAATTTTTTATAGCTTCAGGTGTATATCCTCTTCTCCTTAAACCACTTATAGTAGGCATTCTTGGGTCATCCCATCCATCTACAAAACCTTCTTCTACAAGAGTAAGAAGTTTTCTTTTTGATAAAACAGTATATGTTATATTTAATCTTGCAAACTCAATCTGTCTTGGCCTTGGCTCAGGAAACAATTTCTCCAAAAACCAATCATATAGCGGTCTGTGATCTTCAAACTCAAGTGTACAAAGAGAATGTGTAATACCTTCAAAATAATCCGAAAGAGGATGAGCAAAGTCATACATTGGATAGATACACCATTTATCCCCTGTTCTATGGTGTGAAACCCTCATTATTCGATAAATCACAGGGCTGTCTCTTATACACA
>JAOACQ010000018.1 GCA_026417755.1 Brevinematales bacterium
ACTTGCATAAAGCCTTAACCAGTAGTCATAATCCATAGTATAATGTTTGTTTTCATCAAATAAACCAATTTTTTCAAAAACTTCTTTTCTAAAGAATGTCGAAGGTTGTATTATAAAATTAGTTATATAAATTGTCCAGAAAAATGGTATTTTTCTCCATATCTTCTTATATAATGAAATAGGCTTTTGTATTATTTTACCATCTTCATTAACTATAATTCCATCTCCGGTAAGCCATAAAATATTCGGGTTTTCCACAAAATATTTTTCAACAATTTTTAAAGAACCGGGTAAATAGTAGTCATCAGAGTTAATATATGTGATTATATCTCCTGTTGCTCTTTTTATACCTTTGTTTATAGCGTCTGTCTGTCCCTTATCTTTACAAGAAGTCCAGATAATCTTATCTCCGTAAGATTTTAAAATCTCAAGGGTGTTGTCAGTAGAACCACCATCCATCACTATTATTTCTTTTTCAACATCCTGAGTTAAAATGCTATCAATGGTTTCTTTTATAAATCTCCCCTGATTGTAGGAAGGAATAACAAACGAAAACTTCATTTTTTAAGCCTCTTTTTCAATTCTTCTAGCTCAAACTTTGTTAATCCTAGTTCCTGGGTTAATTCTACAATTCTTTTAGAGAGTTTTGAAATAACAACTGAAAATTGTATCAAAATAAGTAGCATTGCACCCACAAGGATCAACAAGAGTGCCGTTGGTGGGTAGTGTATCCCCACAAGTTTTGCAAGATATTCGAGTCCATCTCTCCAGATAGAAAATAAAAGTAGAACAAACCCAAAAAAAAGCCATAGGATGGCATATTCCTCGTGAATTTTTCTTTTAAAAACAAGAGGCAATATAAGTCCTAAATAACATAAACTTCCAGTTATTGCTACAATTTGGATTAATTGCATTTTTTCTCCTATCTTAAACGATATCTCAACGCTGTCATTACTATCGCCAGAGTAACTTTCACCATATAATATATAGTCTTAAATCCAAAAATAGATGACCTGCCACACTTTCTTTCTCTCATTTTTACTGGCACTTCAACTATACGAAATCTATTTCTGCCAAGCAAGATAACAGCTTCTGGTTCAGGATAATCTGTGGGATAGTTATACGCCATAAATTCTATCACATCTCTGTTATATGCCCTAAAACCAGATGTATTGTCGGTAACATGTTGTCTTATTAAAACTGTATTGAGAATTTCAAAAAATTTTATGCCAATTCTTCTTCCAAAGGTTGATTTAAAAAGAGAAGGACTATCTTTTAAAAACCTTGAACCAATAACAGCATCTGCATTTTTTTCCATAATAGGTTCAATTAGCTTTTTTATTTCAGAGGCTATATGTTGCCCATCTCCATCAAACTGTATAGCAATATCATATCCATACCTTAAGGCAAACTTCAACCCCGTCTGGACAGCTCCACCAATACCAAGGTTTGAAGGCAAATCAACAACCATAACATCTTTTTCTCTTGCAATTTCAACAGTTCTATCTCTTGACCCATCACTTACAACCAGAATATCCGCTTCCGAAAAATTTTCTTTTAGATCTTCAATTACCCCACTTATAGCTTCCTCTTCATTGTAGGCTGGAACAATAATAAGAGTTTTCACTTTTTCTCCTGCATTAAAAAACTATAATTTTTGGTAAACCATTCATAAGTAAGCCGTAACCCTTCTTCAAGTGAATATTTTGGTTTCCACCCAAGAGATTTAAGTCTTGAAACATCAAGTAATTTTCTTGGCGTCCCATCGGGTTTCGATGTATCATAAACAATCTCACCACTATAGTTTGTTATCCTCTTTATTAACTCTGCAAGCTCACTTATAGAAATATCTTCTCCCACACCCACATTAATATGAATGGTATCACTATAATTTTCCATAAGGAAAAGTAAAGCATCTGCAAGATCATCAATGTA
>JAOACQ010000044.1 GCA_026417755.1 Brevinematales bacterium
GTGTATAAGAGACAGGAAGACAACTATATCTTTATCTTTTGGTAATTCTTTAAGCCTCTCTCTTAACTCATCAACAGGGATATTTATTGCACCTTTTATTGTGCCATGCTTCACCTCTTCTTCTGTTCTTACATCTAACAATATAGTTTTTGAAAAATCCAAGTTATCTATTTCATGCCAGTAGATTGGTTTTACTATTCCCTTCAAAATATTTTCAGCAGTAAAACCAGCCATATTAACTGGATCTTTCGCAGAAGAATATGGAGGAGCATATGATTGTTCATAGTTCAATAAATCATATATAGTTCCATTCTTCTGGATAAATGCAGTAATGACATCTATCCTCTTATCTACTCCATCATAACCAACACATTGAGCCCCAAGTATCTTCCCATCCTTAGGAGAAAATAGAACTTTTAGAGAAAGAGAGAGAGCATCAGGATAGTAAGTAGCATGTGAAGAAGGATGAACTATGGTATATTCATAAGGAATTTTTTCAGCCTTTAAGAGCTTCTCATTAGCCCCCGTTACTGCGACAGTAAGATCAAAAACTTTTGCTATACCACTACCGACAGTCCCATTATACTTTAATTTATTTCCATTAACTATATTTTCAGCTACAATTCTACCTTGCTTATTAGCAGGTCCTGCAAGAGGAATAAGACTATTCTTCCCCGTAATAAAATTTTTAACCTCTATGACATCCCCGATAGCATAAACATCTGAATCACTTGTCTGCAAATACTCATTCACAAGAATGCCACCTTTTTCTCCAATAGCAAGACCAGCAGATTTAGCGAGTTTGATGTCTGGTTTAACCCCTATTGACATTATAACCATATCGCAAAGCAAAACTTTACCATTTTTAAGCTCAACCTTAACTTTTTGATTTTCTTCACTAAAGCCTACAACAGAATTATTAAGATAAAACTCAACACCTTTGGTTTTTAAATGCTGATGAATTATAGATGCCATTTCATAATCAAGAGGGGGCATAAGCTGATTGGCAAGCTCAACAATTGTAACATATATCCCTTTATGGTGCAAATTCTCAGCAACCTCAAGACCTATATAGCCACCACCAACAACTATAACCCTCCGCGGATTGTTTTTATCTATATAATCTTTTATTCTATCAGTATCATCAACATTTCTGAGTTTAAAAATTTTCTGGGAATCAACCCCTTTAATATCTGGAACAAATGGTTCTGCTCCCGGTGAGAGAACAAGTTTATCATAGTCTTCTACGTATTCTTCGCCTGTAAGTAAATTTCTTGCTTTGACTATCTTTTTCTTTGAGTCTATTTGAATAACTTCTGTATTTATTCTTACATCGACATTAAATCTTTTTTTAAACGAAGATGGTGTCTGAACAAAAAGTTTATTTCTATCGCTTATTACTCCACCAATGTAGTAAGGAAGACCACAATTTGCATAGGAAACATACCCACCCTTTTCAAAAACAATAATCTCATCTTTTTCAGAGAGTCTTCTTAATCTTGCTGCCGCACTCATTCCACCAGCCACACCACCAACAATCAGATATTTAGCCATAAAAACCTCCTACTTTAATTTAAACAAATGCGGTAAAAAAATCAACAACCCTATTATTATTGAATACAAAGCAGCAAGAAGGACAAAACCAGCAGAAATATCTTTAATTATTTCAATCTTTTTGTTATATTTATTATCTATTAAATCAAGAGATTTTTCAATAGCAGAATTGATTAATTCAGAAATTAATACAAGAAATATTGCAGAGATTACAAAAAGCCATTCAATCCTATCAAGTCTTAAAAAAAGTGAAAAAATAAAAACTGGAACCACAATAAAAATATGAATCCGAAAATTCTTTTCATTTAAAACAGCAAAGATTAAACCTTTGAAAGCAAACTTAAGAGATTTAAAAAACCTTTTCATTTAATATTACATTTAATATTTCTTCAAAACTTCCATAAACATTATTGTTGTTTTTAACTTCATAATTACCTTTAAGTATGTATGACCTCAAATAAGGCAGTTTTATCCTATCACTATCTTTATCGCCAACCATAATGCTTTGGGTTAAATCGATATTAAATCTTTGAGCGGCTTTTAAAAACATTCCGGGTTCAGGTTTTCTATCAAGACTTTTCTTTTTATAATTTTCAATAATACCATCCTCGTGAAATGAGCAATAAAAACTACCAAGTATCTTTAATCCTTTATTTATCAACTTTCTCTCAAGATGGTCCTGAAAATTTAAGTAATCATCCTCTGTAAATTTCCCTTTTGCTATACCGGCTTGATTGGTTGTAATTATAAATCCATCAAAATGTTTTTGAAGTGAAAACATAAAATCAAAAATACCATCTTTGAATTTGAGATCCTCAATTTTATAAACATAGCCAAAATCCTCATTGATTATACCATCTCTATCAAGGAAAACAACCTTTATTTTTTTCCTATTTCTTATATCAGAAATATGATTTACAATATGATCTATTTCAAGTTGATAATGAATATTTTCAAAATCCAGAACTTCTGAAGCAACAGGAAAACCATAAGTCCCTTTATCATGAGAAATAAGGTTCCCAATTTTATTTATCATATCCCTGTTTAAAATATAACAGCCTATTGGATTAAATCCTTCTCCATTAGAATTTAAAAATATTCTAAAATCATCATCAAATAAATAATTCCCTGCCTCATAATCTATTCGGAGTGGAATAGTAACATTTGAACCTTTTGCTTTATGAAAAGAAATCAAATAATTCACATCAAAATCAAAAAACTTTTCTATTAAAATAATATCATCACTTATATCTTTTGGAATTTGAGAAAAATTCTTAATATTTATAAAAGGTGAGACTTCTATTTCTTCAGATAATAGAAAAATTCTATTAATCTTAAAAGTATTTAACCATTCTTTTAGTTGAAAGAACAAATTAGAATAATCCAGCCCTTTCTTTAAAGGAAATTTTAAAATACAATCCAACTTTAACCCACTATCCATTTTGTTTCAAGAGCTATCATTAATTCTTCATTCGTAGGAACAAGAAGAATCTTTGTTTTTGATCCCTTCATACTTAGATCTGAAAGTTTTGCCCTCGTATTTTGGTTCTTTTCTTTATCAAGAATAATGCCATATTCTTCAAGTCCCATAACACAATTTTCTCTGATATGCCATTCATTTTCACCAATACCAGCAGTAAAAATAATTGCATCAACTCTACCAAGTTCAACCATATAGGCACCGATATACCTTCTTATACTCTTAACAAGAACTTCTATAGCAATCTTTGCTCTTTTATCTTCATCTTTTTTAGCAAAAATATCTCTTAAATCATTTGAAATCCCCGACAACCCAAGAAGCCCTGATTTTTTATTTAATAAATCATTTATCTCTTTGGGTGAAAGATTCTCCTTCTCCATAAGGAAGAAAATGATTGCTGGATCAATACTTCCTGACCTTGTCCCCATCACCACACCTTCAAGAGGGGTAAATCCCATAGAAGTATCAACAGATTTTCCGCCCTTAATAGCAGCAATACTAGAGCCATTACCAAGATGGCAGGATATTGCATTGAAATCTTCTATCTTTATACCAAGAAATTCAGCTGCTTTCATAGTAACATATCTATGTGATGTTCCATGAAAACCATATCTTCTTATTCCATATTTTTGATATAACTCATAAGGCAAAGCATACATATAAGAACTTTCTGGCATTGTTTGATGAAAAGCCGTATCAAACACAGCCACCTGTTTTGTACTAGGCAAAATCTCCTTACATGCAAGTATACCTTGAAGATTCGGAGGGTTATGAAGTGGTGCAAGCTCTGAATACTTTTCAATTGATTTTATAACCTTATCATCTATTAACACCGACTTAAAAAACTCTTCTCCTCCATGAACAACTCTATGACCTATCGCATCTATTTCTTTAAGTGAAGAGATAAAATTATTGGTTTTATCAAGCAATGAATCAATCACAACTTTGAGAGCTTCTGTATGGTTTTTAGCAGAAATTTTTGACTTTACTTTCTCACCATTTTTGTTGGTAAAACTAAACTCAGCCTCACCACCAATCTTTTCGACAATTCCTTTTGTTATAACAAGTTCACTATCAGTCTCTATAAGCTGATATTTGAGAGAAGAACTACCAGCATTGATAACAAGGACTTTCATACTATCCCCCATAAGCTAATATTATACAATAAAATATACAAAAACTCAAATTTTTAATTTATAAAATAGTTTTAAAAATATTTTTAAAATTAAAATTTCCAAAAAATAATTCAAAACATTAATTTGAAAAAACAAATAACTTATGTTATAATTCTTGACCTTTCCGACACCTTTCAAGAGGAGGTCAGTATGCTAAAAGAGATTTTTAAACCAGAAATAATAGAACTAATTGAAAAAAAAGAATGGAAATCATTAAAAGAGGTTCTTTCTGACTGGCCACCGCAAGACATAGCAAGTCTCATAACAAGCCTTGACGAAAAAGATGCCTTTATAGTATTTCGTCTCCTTCCCAAAACAATGGCTAGTGAAGTTTTCAGTGAACTTGATGCTAACACCCATGAAATCATTCTTTCTCAATTAACAAATGAGCAGGTCAAGGAAATTTTTCTTGAGCTTTCACCAGATGATAGAACTGAGCTTTTTGAAGAACTACCTCCTGAAGTTACACAAAAAATAATTAATCTTCTTCCTCCTCAGGAAAGAAAGGAAGCATTACAATTACTTGGTTATCCTGAAGATAGTGTTGGAAGATTGATGACTCCTGATTACATAGCTATCAAAGCAGATTGGACGATAGAAAAAGCTATTGACTATATAAGAGAAAAAGGCATAGATGCTGAAACAATCAATATGTTATATGTAATTGATGACAACAATAAACTCATAGATGATATTCCAATAAGAAAATTAATAGTATCAAACCCAAAAAATAAAATAACCTCAATAATGGACGGAAATTTTATTTCTATATTTGTCAATGAAGATCAAGAAGAAGCTGTCCGAACAATGAAACATTATAGACTTAATGTTTTACCTGTAGTGGATCAAAATGGTATTTTACTTGGTATAGTTACTATTGATGATATTATGGACATTATGGAAGAAGAGGATTCTGAAGATTTTACAAAAGTTTCAGCTATTAGTTCTCATGATGTTGGTGTTGGTATTATTACTGACTTACTAAAATCTCCTATTACTACTCTTTACAAAAGTAGAATCTTCTGGTTAGTCGCATTACTTATAATGGATTTTGTAACTGGAGGAATAATTCAAAACTTTGAAACACTTATAGGTAAGTATGTCGTTTTAGTAACTTTTCTACCAGTTCTCGTTGATACAGCCGGTAATGCTGGGGCTCAATCTGCAACTCTCACTATAAGAGCTTTGGCACTTGGCACTGTCAAACCTGCTGATTGGATAAAACTATTCTTCAAAGAAATTTCTGTCTCTACTTTACTAGGAATCTCAATGGGAATTGGAATTTCTTTCATGGGTTTTATAAGAGGAGGGTTTAATATTGCCAAGGTTGTAATATTAAGTATGTTTATAAATGTTGTAATTGGTTCTCTGATTGGAATTATTTTGCCCTTTATATTTGCAGGATTTAAAAAAGATCCAGCTACAGCAAGTACACCACTTATTACAACTCTTGCTGACATTATTGGAACAGGAATTTATCTTACAGTTGCAACATTACTACTTGGTTAAGGATTTGAAAATGGAATTATATATTTCTAATCAAAACGAAAAACTTATAAAAAAATTTTTAGATTTCAAAAAAATTGAAACTAAATTTGAATTTAACTTGCTTAAAATTTACGATGTAGAATATCAGGAAATACTTGGTTTCGGAGGGGCTATCACAGAGGCTTCTGGATACACCTTTTCAAAACTTTTGAGAGATAATCAAGAACTAATAATTAATAAATATTTCAAAGAAAATGATTATAACTTTGTAAGAATTCATATTGGTAGTTCTGATTTTTCTTTAGGAAATTATTCTCATATAAAAGAAAATGATGAAAATTTAACAACCTTTTCAATAGAAAGGGATAAAATGTACATAATTCCTATGTTAAAACAGGCAATTAAGATAAAACCAACCTTAAAAATAATTGCTTCCCCCTGGAGTCCACCAGCCTTTATGAAAAATAATAACGATAGAAATAATGGTGGAAAATTATTAAAAAAATATTATAGTCTTTGGGCAAATTATATAGTAAAATTCATAAAGGAATATGAAAAAGAAAATATAAAAATCTGGGGGCTAACAATTCAGAACGAACCAATGGCAAAACAAACCTGGGACTCCTGCGAATTTAATGCTGAAGAAGAAAGAGAATTTCTAACCGATTTTCTTTATCCATTGCTTGAAAAAGAAAAACTTTCTCATATTAAAATATTTATATGGGATCATAACAAAGAATTAGTTTACGAAAGGGCAAGTGCTATATTTGCTAATCCATTAGCTTATAAATATACCTATGGCATAGCATACCATTGGTACAGTGGGGATCACTTTGAAAATTTGAGACTATTTCATGAAAAATACCCGGAAAAGATTCTATTAAATACAGAAGCCTGCCAGGAAGGTGGTATCTCAGAAGATGAATGGAAAGTAGCCGAACGATATACACACCATATTATTGGAGATTTAAATAACTTCTCTAATGGCTGGATAGACTGGAATATATTACTTGACCAGAATGGTGGCCCAAATCACGTCAAAAATTACTGTGATGCCCCTATTATTGGAAATATAGAAACAAACGAAGTTTTTTTTAGGGCACATTATTATGCTATTGCTCACTTCAGCAGGTTTGTAAAAGAAGGTGCAAGAAGACTCGCGACGAGTTGTTTTAATAACAAACTTGAAAATGTTGCTTTTAAGAACAAAAATGGAGAAATAGTAGTTATAATTTTTAATCCGACTCAGGAAAAAATTCTCTTTAACCTTATCAAGGGAAATTATTACACCGAAATTGAAAGCAAACCAAATTCAATTATATCTATTTTAATTAACCAAGAAAATATATAATAGCCGTTAAACTGATCATACTTAAAATCAAAGAAACAAGAACTATCTCGCTCGCCAGTTTCTCGTTAGCTCCAAAATGAGTAGCAAGAATAGAAGAATAAACAGCAGATGGCATAGCAATTTGAAGTAGACTCACTTTGAAAAGTATATCACCAATCCCAAAAAGTTTAAGTAGTAAATATCCAATCAAAGGAATAATGATAAGTTTTACAGAACTAACACCCAAAACAAACAAAATATTTTTGTCAAGTTTTACTCTTGCCAGGTTGATACCAACAAGAAGAAGATTGACAGGTATAGCGGAGTAACCTATTGCCCTTACAGGCATAATGATAGGGGGTGGGAGATTAATCTTAAAAAAGGATATTAAAATTGCAACTAACATAGCATAAAAAACAGGAACTTTCAAAATATTTTTAAAAGCCATTTTATAATCATAATTATCCCTTGAAGCCACGTAAACACCAACAGTATTAGTATAAAAAATATAAATTATAAGAAGTATTGAAGCAAAAGATAAGGCATTTTTACCATACGCATACTCTATAACAGACATACCATAATTGCCAGTATTAGGAAGAATCAAAGTAAGTAGTAAAATAGTTTTTATTTTCTTATTTAATTTCAAAATTCGAGAAGCTATTTCAACCAAAATCCAGGTAATTACCAAAAGGACAAAAGTAGCTAAAAAAACTTTAAGGGTTGCAAGTTCAAACAATCCATTAGCTTCAATAAGTGAAATGAAAACAAGACATGGAGTAAAAATATAAATTGAAACTGTTGAAAAACTTTTCTGGTCAAGTTTAAAAAATCTTCCCAGTAAATATCCAAGTAGAAAAATTATAATTACTGGGATTATAACGTTTATAAAAATGTTTATCATCTAATTTTTTCCATATTTTTATTTTTTGAGTAAAGAAGAACATTATAAGTCTTTGAAACTTCATCTCCTATTCTTATTTTCTCACTTATTTCCTTATTGTTCCTTGCGTTATATAAAGCCTCACATATCTCGTCTTTAAGACTTAATGGACTTATTGGATTAATATATATTCTAGTATTACCCTCAAAACCTGCTGGATTAACTATTCTCAATTTTATTGATACTCTCCAGGGAGACGGAAAAGAAGAATCAAAAGGCGAATAGTACCATTCTTCATTGCAGGTTGTTCTATTAGTTATTACCCTATGAATAGCATAAACTAGATCACTCATTCCTTTGATTTCTTCATAACTATGCTCAAAAGGCCTACAATTTCTACTTTTTGAATAAATAGAAATAGTAGGATAATTACTCCCAATTTCTGGGACAGCAATTGCAAAGTCATTTTCCGCAATCAGTAAACCCTCATCAATAGAAAAATTGATTGCATAATCATTATATAGATTTACATTTTGGGCAAGTTTTTCTATCTCTTTTTCCATTTGAACGCCCCATTCATCAAGGCTAACAAGTTGTCTGTGCAAGTGGTCAAAACTTGCTCCGGCAGGCTTAAGCCAATTTTGAAATACACTTATATATTTAATAAAAGGATTTTGCCTTAAAAGCCTTTCTATGCTTTCTATGGTTATCAACATAAAATTGAAATGTTTCTCCTCACCAAGTTCTCCAGAGGATGCAAGTTCATAAGTATATTGCGCATTTTCTATATAATGCCGTTTTGCTATTATCAAGTCATGACAACCATAAAAGAAAGGTTCCATCCTCTTCAATTTTTCTTTTTCTGATAATTCATCTATATTAATACCAAGTTTAGAAAGTTTTATCCTCAACATATTTTCGCAATGAAAAAATCCTTCCTTTGAGGAAAGATATTCTTCCTTCCATTCTGTAACTTCTTTGGGTGGAAAATAGTTATAATTTTTTCTCCAGTAATCATAAGTTACTATTTCAAAAAGGTTCCCGACAGTTTTAAACTCTGGATAATTTTTACTTATCACTTCATAGGAAGGATAGAAAGCCTTCTCCCAATTATCACCATTTTTAAAATAACGAAGTTTTTCTGGAGTACAATATAAGAAATTCTTCTCACAAAAATCACAGTAATCTTCAGGTTCTCTCTTCTCAAAAGCTATAGCCTCTTTTATATGAATATTAATAACCGGCCCTTTTTTTCTTTCCTCTACACACCAGACTTCAGTATCTGAAAATGGATTAATCTGTTTAATTGTCCCATCTGGCATTCTGTGATAAAATCTATGATAATCCTTCATAAAGCCCCATTATATAGAATTATTAATTATAAAATCAAGCACGCCATTTTTCAAATTTATGCCGATTTGATTAAATATAAATATTATGATACAATTTCTCCTATGGAAATTTTTATTAAATCACTGGAAGCTATTCTGGTTTTAATAGGTCTTGGATTTTTTGGTTTTTATTTACTATTTAAGAAATTTTTAAAAAAAGAAGTTTTACGAATTCTTTCCCCTATCGCTATAGAATTTGCAGTTCCAGCAATGATATTTTCAGATATCATCTTAAACTTTAGACCTGATCAGATACAAAATTGGTGGTTATATCCTGTATACTGGTTTATATCTTTTATTTTTGGAATTATTCTCTCTTATTTTTTTTCTTTATTCGTCAAAAAAGAATCTAAACAGGAATTTATCCTGAGCCTAGTATTTCCAAATGCCGTATTTATACCTATTGTTTTAATATCAAGTTTATATGGTGAAAATAGCGATATGCTTGTTAAACTATATCTTTTTACTCTATTTTTCCCACTTTTTCTTTTCAACTTATACGGCCTATTTATTGATAATAAAATAAAAATAAGTCCCAAAATCTTCTTTAACCCTATAATTGTTATAACTATAGTTTCAGTATTTTTAAAAATTTATAATATTGATAGATTTATTCCAGAATTTTTGATTGATATATCAAAAAGAATCGGGGCTCTCTCAATCCCTATAATTCTTTTAATAATAGGTGGAAATATTTATATTCAATTTGAAAAGAAAGCTGAAATAAAATGGAAAGAAATAATCTTTTTTGTAATAGTTAAAAATATTATATTTCCTCTTATTCATATAATAATACTAGATTTTATAAATATCCAAGAAGACATTAAATTTCTCATTTTTTTACAAAGCGCTGTACCACCTGTTACTGCTATTCCCATCCTCATAGAAAAAGAAAACAAAAATTATATAATAGCAAATCAATATCTTTTTTTCAGCTTTATATTTTCAATTATTAGCCTACCAGTAATGTTTTTAATATTCACTTCAAACCTTTAAAAACCTTATCGAGAAATATCTTAGAAGGCGGTTTGGTAATTAAACTTACTACTAACGTAAAAATAATTGAAACAGGCAAAGCAACAACAATCGGATCGATGTTCTGAATTATTGGATTTTTCGCAATACTATCAACACCAAAAAGCATCTTTGCTATTCCAAGAGGTTTTGATTCTTTAATATGAACAAATACCATCCAGATTAAACTGGCTAGCAATCCACTCCAGAAACAGGCTAAAGCTCCAGCTTTTGTTATTCTCTTTGAAAATATTGCACCAACATACATTGGAAGAAAAGTGGAAGCACATAAACCAAAAAACAAAGCTGTACCAATAGCTATAATTGCCGACCCAAGCTCAAAAAATCTTGGTAAATAATATGCAAGCAGAGTACTTATAACAACTGTGAACCCCATTGCAACTTTAATAATAACAAGTGGGTTCTTCGTTTTTATCTTGAGTCCTTTTTCAAGAAAGTCTCTCCCAAAAGCACTTCCCATAGTATGAAACTGTGAACTTAATGTAGACATTGCAGCAGCAAGAAGTGTAACCATAAATATTGCTGTAAACCATTGAGGCATTGCAGTTGAAATAAAGAGAGGAATCACATTATCTGTTTTTTTATCAACTGCTAAAAAAGAAATCTTGCCAAGAGTGTTATAAAAATAAACATTGGTAAGATTCCCCACTACAAATGCTCCACCTGTCATCATAAGGATAAAAATACCACCTATAAGGTTTGCTCTATTTATCTCATGCCCACTTTTGACAGTCATAAAACGAACAGTAAGCTGAGGTTGAGCAAGTACTCCTATCCCAACTCCCATAACTATTGTTGAAACAAGCTGCCACCAGAATATAGAATTAAACTTTGGCATGCTTGTCCACCCCTGATGGCCTAAAGCACCCCATATTTTTATAGCCTCTGGTTTTAGTGAAGTTAATGCTTTATGTGCTTCTATAACTCCACCAAGTTTGGAATAAGTAAATATGACAAGAAGTAGCATCCCGACAAACATAATTGTTCCCTGAAAGGCATCTGTATACATTACACCTTTAAGTCCACCCATAATAACATAAACAGAAACAATAGCAACAAAGAAAATTAAGGCCACTTCATAAGAAATATTAAGAGTTTGACTTAAAAATTGGGTGCCCCCAATAATAACAGAGGCTGTATAAAGTGGCATAGCTATAAATATTAATAATCCGGAAGCTGACTGTAAAAATTTTGACTCAAATCTTAAACCTAAAAACTCAGGAAAAGTATGGGCATCAAGATTATGCCCCATTTTTCTTGTCCTTATACCAAAAAGAGCAAAAGCTATAAAAATCCCAACAAAAATATTCATAAAAGTAAGCCACAAAATACCAAAACCATATATAGAGGCTGCAGCACCAAAACCAACAATAGCAGAAGTGCTTATAAAAGTAGCCCCATAAGACAAAGCCATTATAACAGGGTGAGTCTTTCTCCCTGCTAATAGATAGTCAGTGGTATTTTTAGTCCTCACATACCCAAGATAGCCGAGAAAGGCTGTTATAATAAGATATATAATTACTACTATTCCCAAAAGTAAATAATTCATTTTTGCCCTCCAAGTTCCGGATCATGTTTCTCCCATTGAATTTCTTCCTTAATTTCTTCTTCAATATCTTCTTTAGGTTTGTCCCAATTGACAATTCCATAAACTATACATATAATTGTAGCAATAAAACAAGAAATAAAAGCTAAAAAAGCACCAAAACCATCTAAACCAAGCCACATATAAACCTCCAAATATTTTTGAGTTTATTATAGTTTAGCTAAAAAAAAAGTCAATAGAGTTTTTTATATAAAAAATTAAAAAAGAATTGCAAAAAATAATAAACTATGCAAAAATAGAGATTATGAAAAAAAGAATAGCCATTTTTATAAGCACTTTACATGATGAATATCAAAGAATATTAGTTAAAAATTTTCTTAAAGCCACAGAATCATTAGACATTCAGCTATCATTTTTTAATGGTTATAGTCTTCTATCTCCTTATGGATATCAATATGTAAACAACTCTATTTTTTCACTTGTTAATACAAATAATACCGATGGAATAATCCTCACTTCTACCATCTTTCCATTTATAAAAAAGAGTGATGTAAAAGAATTTTTAGCTAAAATTAACAAAAAAAATATTCCAATTGTATTATTTTCATACCAAATAGAAAATTATCAATGTATTATCACAAATCCAAAGAAAGCAATAATTAATGCAATTGAGCATTTGATTTACAAACACAATGCAAAAAAAATAGCTTTTATAAAAGGACCTGAAAATTCAGAAGAAGCAAATGAAAGATTTGAGGCCTATATAGAAGGTCTAAAGAAAAATAACATTGAATTTGACTCAAGCTTAATCATTAAAGGAAACTTTAACAAAGTAGACGGTTATAACGGAGTAGAAGAACTTATAAAAAAAAGAAAAATTTTTCCGGATGCCATAATAGCCTCAAACGACCCAATGTGTATAGGTGCTCTAGAATATTTAAAAGAAAATAATATTAAAGTCCCAGAAGAAATAAAACTTATTGGCTTTGACGATATATTGGAAACTAAAACTACAATACCGGCAATAACAACTATAAAACAACCTCTTGAAAAAATGACAAGAATAGCAGTAGAACTATTTTTGAATAAATCTGAAAATAACATAATATCAGTTGATTCTGAATTAGTCATAAGAGAGTCTTGTGGATGTTATAATTTTAAAAAACCAGAACCAATAGTTTTCAATAATAAAAACATTACAAACTTATTTACCACAATTGAAAAAAACTCAGAAGAACCGATTAAAAAAATTTTAGAAAAAATAAGGTTAAAAATAGAAAATAACAAGTTTGAAAATTCAGAAGATATAAAAAAAATTATAAGTTTAAATTCAGATAATATAGAACCAACTTTAAATCTATTATTCAAAATAAAAGAATCACTTTCCCTTTTTATCACAGAGATGGAGTTATTAAAAAATTTTGAAAAATTAATCTCAGAAATCATTTTCTACCTATATGAATTAAAAGAAAGATTTTTACTTCAGGAGTTATACAAATTATTCTGGAATCAAAGTAATTTTGAATACGCAAGTCAATTTATAACTGTCAGCTTTAACACACAAAAGCTAATAGAAAACCTAAAAAATACTCTTAACGCAACAAGAATCAAAAATTTTTTACTTTGTCTGTATAATGGAAAAGTAAAGTATAAAAACAAATTTGACTGGATATTCCCAAAAACCTTAAAGATAATTCTATGCTACAAAGATGGTAGACCTATTGATAAACTTGAAAATAAAAATATTAAAACTTCTGAAATTATGCCAAAAGATTTTTTATCCAATCAAAACTCTTCTATATTTATGCCAATCTACTATGAAAATGAATGTCTTGGCTATATGATTGCAGCTCCAATACCTGATGACACAGTATCTTTAACAATACTAAGAAGAGAAATTTCAATGGTAATAAAAGGTACTCTTTTAATAGAAAGACAGTTGAAAACTAAAGAAAAACTTAGAAAAACATTAATTAAGCTTCAAGAATCAAAAATTTTTTACTTTGTCTGTATAATGGAAAAGTAAAGTATAAAAACAAA
>JAOACQ010000060.1 GCA_026417755.1 Brevinematales bacterium
AAGATATTAAAGAGCAAGGGATTTCTTACCAGAGATCCGAGAATGGTTCAGAGAAAGCATTATGGTTTAAAGAAGGCAAGAAAAGCACCTCAATATTCAAAGAGATAAAGAAAAGGGCAGTAAAAGCTGCCCTTTTTTAGTTTAAATGTGTTAGGGGGTATCAATTTCCCACTCTCCCACACCCCACTGCATGGAGGGTGGCTCGCTACCGCTATGCCAATCATATAGCCTGCTAAATACTCATAGGAAATATCAAATAAAGCTAAAAGTTCAATAATATTATATTTTATTAATTTTGTAAGAAATAAATAATTCTTTGCAATATTTAAAAAAAAAATATAAAATATAATGAAAAGATTTTTTTTGGAGGTAACTATATATGGCAAAGAAAAAGATGGTTTATTTTTTTGGAGGTGGTAAAGCTGATGGCGATGGAACAATGAAAGAGCTTCTAGGAGGTAAGGGAGCTGGTCTTGCTGAAATGACATCTATTGGGCTTCCTGTTCCTGCTGGTTTTACCATTACAACAGAGGTTTGTGATCTTTATTACAAAAACAACAAGAATTATCCGGATGGCTTAAAAGAAGAGGTTGAAGAAAATCTTAAGAAACTTGAAAAGTTGGTGGGTAAAAAACTTGGGGATCCAAGTGATCCTTTACTCGTCTCTGTGAGATCAGGTGCTCCAGTATCAATGCCGGGAATGATGGAGACAATTCTTAATCTTGGTTTGAATGATCAGTCTGTAGAAGGACTTGCTAAAAAGACTAATAATCCAAGATTTGCTTATGATGCTTACAGAAGGTTTATTATGATGTATGGTTCTACGGCAAGAGGAATTGAAAGAGAGAAGTTTGACCACATCTTTGAAAAGGTTAAAGAAGAAAAGACGAGAAAAAGACTTGGCATTCCAGCGGACAAAAAAGTAAATGATACTGATGTAAATGCAGAAGAATTAAAAGAAGTATGCCAGATGTTCAAAGATTTATACAAGAAAGAACTTGGGGAAGATTTTCCACAGGATCCACAAGTTCAACTTTGGGGTGCTATTGCAGCTGTGTTTAATAGCTGGATGGCTGAAAAGGCTGTAACATATAGAAGAGTTGAAAATCTCAAAGGGATTATCGGGACTGCTGTAAATGTTGTTCAGATGGTATTTGGAAATATGGGAGAAACTTCTGGAACAGGGGTATGTTTTACAAGAGATCCAAATACTGGAGAGAATATCTTCTATGGAGATTATCTTGTAAATGCTCAAGGAGAAGATGTTGTTGCAGGTATAAGAACCCCAATGAAACTTATCGAACTCAAAGAAAGAGATCCAAAGGTTTATGCCCAGCTTGAAGATGTAAGAAGGATTCTTGAGAAACATTATAAAGAAATGCAGGATCTTGAATTTACTGTAGAAGAAGGAAAACTTTATATGCTTCAGTGTAGAACTGGAAAGAGATCTCCTATAGCCGCATTTAAGATAGCAACGGATATGGTTGAGGAAGGACTTATTACAAAAGAGATGGCTATTTTGAGAATCAAAGATAAAGATATAGAAGGAGTTTTCTATCCAATTATTGACCCATCACAGAAAGATGAGTTAAAGAAGAAATTCCTTGTTCAGGGTATTGACGCTGTACCTGGTGCTGCAACTGGTAGAGTAGTATTTACTGCAAAAGAGGCAGAAGAATGGGCAGAAAAGGGTGAAAAGGTTATTCTTGTAAGAAAAGAGACAAGCCCGGAAGATGTAGGTGGTATGCATGCTGCTCAGGGTATTCTTACTGCAACAGGAGGTAAAACTTCACATGCTGCTGTAGTTGCAAGAGGATGGGGAAAATGCTGTATTGTTGGTTGTGAAAAGATAGATATTGATTATGAAAAGAAGATTTTTAAAGTAGGTGACAAGGTAATAAAAGAAGGAGATTACATTACTCTTAATGGTTCTACTGGAGAAGTTTTTGAAGGTTCACTCAAACTTATTACCCCAGAATTACCGGAAAGTTATTACAAGATAATGAAGTGGGCTGATGAGATAAGAAAACTTAATGTAAGAACAAACGCAGATACACCTTATGATTCAGAAAATGCAAGAAAGCTAGGTGCCGAAGGTATTGGACTTTGCCGAACAGAACATATGTTCTTTGATACAGAAGAAAGAAGGCTTGCCATTCAGGAAATGATTGTTGCAGATACAGTTGAAGGGAGAAAGAAAGCTCTTGCAAAACTTCTTCCATTCCAGAAGCAGGACTTCAAGGGAATTTTCAAGGCAATGGATGGACTTCCAGTTACAATAAGACTTATTGACCCTCCATTACATGAGTTTGTCCCCCATGAAGAAGAGGCTCAAAAGCACCTTGCACAAAAAATAGGTGTTCCTTTTGAAAAGGTAAAGCACAGAGTAGAGCAACTCAAAGAAGCAAACCCAATGCTTGGGCATAGAGGATGTAGGCTTGCTATTACATATCCTGAAATCCTTGAAATGCAGGTTACTGCTATTATGGAAGCTGCTTGTGAATGCACTAAAGAAGGGGTAAAGGTTCTTCCTGAGATAATGATTCCTTTGATAATTGATAAAAAAGAATTACAGATTCTTGAGACAAAGACGAGAGAAGTTGCAGAATCTGTTATTCAGAGAATGGGTGTAAAAGTAAGCTATATGGTTGGAACGATGATAGAAGTTCCAAGAGCAGCTCTTTTAGCTGATAAGATAGCTGAGGTAGCGGAGTTCTTCTCATTTGGTACAAATGACCTTACACAGATGACTCTTGGTATGTCAAGAGATGACGCTGGAAGATTTTTGCCGGACTATGTTGATGAGAAGAAAACTGGAATATTTAAAGATGATCCATTCCAGTCTCTTGATCAGGAAGGTGTTGGAATGCTTGTAAAGTGGGCAATTGAGAAAGGTAGAAGCACAAGACCAAATCTTAAGGTTGGTATCTGTGGAGAACATGGAGGAGAACTTAAGTCTGTAAAATTCTGTCATAGAGTTGGTATGAACTATGTTTCATGCTCGCCTTTCAGGGTGCCAATAGCAAGACTTGCTGCAGCACAGGCAGTTATTGAAGAGAAAAACAAAAAATAAATTAAATCTTGATTTACCTTATGGGCTGTTCATTTTATGAACAGCCCGATATTTTTATGATTACAAATTTAAATACATTTTATTTTAAAATATTGTCAAAAAAATAGAGATAAGTTATAATCTAAAAAGTATAAAAATTGTTTTTTTCAGGAGTAAAAAATGAGGGGCTATGAAGAATTTGAACAAATCTCAGAAGAAGAACTCTGGGATAGATATTCAAAAACAAAGGATCAGAAAATAAGAAATTATTTTATAGAAAAATATGCTCCTCTTGTTAAATATGTAGCTGGCAGGGTCGCTATGAATGTGCCAAATAACGTTGATTTTAATGATCTTGTAAGCTATGGTGTTTTAGGACTTATTGATGCGATAGATAAATTTGACCCAAAAAGAGAGATAAAGTTTAAAACCTACGCTGTTACAAGAATTCGTGGTTCTATTTTTGATCAATTGAGAGCTATTGACTGGTTACCTCGTTCTGTAAGACAGAAAGCAAAAGAGATTGAAAGAGCTATTTCTGAACTTGAAGGTAAATTGGGTAGATCGCCTTCTGATGAAGAGATTGCAGATTTTATGGGGTTAAGTCTGCAAGATTTTCATAATCTTTTACTGAGAGTGAGTGGAAATTCTTTAGTTTCTATGGATGATAGCTGGTTTTTAAATGATGGTAGTGATAATGCCCCTCTCTCCATTGAAGAAACTTTAGAGAGCCCAGATACTTATAATCCAGATATTGCAGCAGAAAAAGAGGAAATTAAGAAAATAATTGCTAAAACATTAATGGAACTACCGGAGAGAGAAAAGCAGGTTTTAATTTTATATTATTATGAAGGATTGACCCTGAAAGAAATAGGTGCAATATTAAATGTTACCGAATCGAGAGTTTCGCAGCTACATACTAAGGCTATAATGATTTTAAGGGCAAAACTTGAAAAGATAAAAAATAGCTTCTTGAAATAGAAAAGAAACAAAGATCAAAATTTTATGGAGGTTTAAAATTCTTCCTATTTTTTGAGGCAATGTTTTTTATTTGTAGTTAATGTAAAGTTCATCTTTGTTAGGTAATAGATTTTAGTTTAGTGGTTGAAAAATCAAGAGTTTGTTAATTTTATGCCGTTATAAACGTTACAAAACAGGGAAATAAAGGAGATTTTTATGAACATCAGTTACACTGCAAGAAATTGTGAATTTACAGATGAAATGAAAGATTATTTTGAAAAAAAAATTAAAAAAGTTAAATTTTATTTTAATCATATTTTAAATGTAAATGTTGTGGTTTCCTTTGAAAGATCTATTTATAACATTGAGGTGAAGATACCAGCAGATCACACAACGTTTTTTGCAGAAGGGTCTTCTTCTAGCTGGAATGAAGCCATAGACCTGGTTTCTGATAAAATAGAGAAAGAAATTAAAAAGAAAAAGGATAAAATTACCGATCATCATACCGGTTCTTAACCTTAATCTTTTGGAGAAAATATGGAAGAAGGTTTCTCCCTCCAGAAGATCTCGATAAGAGATTTTTTTGCTAAAACCAAAGCAAATGGAGAGGAGTTTGAATTAAGTATTGTTGCGGGTGCCGAAGGGTTTGATAGACTTATAATAAGTGAGGAAATTAATAGACCCGGTCTTGCTTTGGCTGATTTTTTTGAACATTTTGCTTATGAAAGAATACAGGTTTTTGGTAGAGGAGAAGTTGCTTATCTCCATAAGATAGCTGATGAAGGGAAAATAGAGTTACTTGAGAGATTTTTTAGTTACCAGATTCCCGTTTGTATAGTGACATATGGGCTTGAGCTTCCTGAGATCGTCCTAAAATTGTGCGATGAGCTTAAGGTGCCACTTTTAAGGACAAAAAAGCCTACGAAAGAATTTATTTCTTTACTTTCTGCTTTTCTTTCTGATTATTTTTCCCCTTTTATTATTACTCATGGGGATTTTGTATCTATTTATAATATTGGGGTTTTGATCACCGGTAAAAGTGGCATAGGAAAAAGTGAAGCTGTTCTGGGGCTTATAGAGAGGGGACATAGATTTATTTCAGATGATCTTGTCAAAATTAAAAAGGTAAGAAAGGCAAAGGGTTTTGAGCTCATAGGAGAACCCGGGGCGAATTATGGGCCTTTCCTTGAAATACGAGGAATTGGAATTATCAATGTTTCACAGTATTTTGGTGAAGGAAAAATTTTAAAATCAGAAAAGGTTGATCTTATTGTAAATTTACATGAATGGGATGTAGGGTATAACTATGACAGACTTGGTATTGAGGAAAAATATGAAAATATAATGGGTATTAATATTCCGAAAAAGGAGATCCCGGTAAGCCCTGGAAGAAATATTGTTTTACTCATTGAAGTTGCTGCTTATAGAGAGATAATGTTAAGACTTGGATATAATTCTGCCAAGGAACTTGATTATAAAATTCGTGAATTACTCAAGAAAAATGAAAATATATGAAATAACTTGTATGATTTTTAAAAATATTATAAAATAATAATGTCGTTGAGGTTTAATAAATGAAAGAAATAAATGTAACAATTCAAAATGAATATGGGCTCCATGCCCGACCGTCTTCATTACTTGCGACACTTGCAAGTAACTTTAAAAGTGATATAAAGATAATAAAAGATGGTATAGAAGTTAATTGTAAGAGTATTATGAATCTTTTACTTCTTGCAGCGGGTAAAGGAACTGTTCTTAGGATTGTGGCAGATGGTGAAGATGAGGAAGAAGCACTTAAAGCTATAAGAGAGCTAATTGAGGTATCGAAGTTTGACGAGGACTGAGGGTTATAAAAAAAGGGAGATTTTCTTTCTTGCTATTGCCATTCTCGTTTTTTCAGGACTCATCTGGTATTTTTCTTATAGATGGCTGTTGTCTATTGAAGCCAATCAAACAATAATGCTTGTTGTTCCTATAGTCTTTTTTGTTTTTAGTGCTTTGGGTCTTGTGCTTATTTATAATTTACTAAGGCTTTATATATATAAACAAAAAGGGGTTAAAGGTTATAAACTCAGAGGTAAAATTACTGTTTATTTTATTTTGACAATACTTGTTTCTATACTTGTTTTCGCAGGTCTTATGTTTTATCTTATTTTCCTTATTGAATCAACTTTTATCGAAGAAGAAAGAAAGATTTCAACAAGCCTTCTTAATGATTATAAAATTATGTTCAACTATTATCAAAAGCATTTTGAAGAGAATCTTCTTTCAAGAACTAATGATTTAAATAGTTTTCCTGTAATATTGAAAATAAAAAAGACAAATTTAATTCTTGAAAAAAACAACAGCACTTTAAAAATTCCAGAAATAGTATCCAATTTTTCTCACTTCAATTTTTTCTACTCCATAAGAGGGAATGTTTTTTATAGTGAATATGTGAAGGGGGTTGCATTTATTTCACAAAATAGTGCTTATTATGGTGAAAATATACCTTTACCTCTGGATGAAGCAATCCCGGCTATGAAAAAGAATGAAGAAATGCTTGAAAAAATAAAGAAACTCAGAAATTTAATTTTTCCAGTATCTTTGATTTCTGTAATTATTCTTTCTATACCGATACTGTTTGCTGCTTTTTATGTTGGCTTATTTGCCGCAAGAAATATAACTGTACCGGTAGAGAAACTTTTAAAAGGTACACTATACCTCTCAAAAAATCTTAATTACAGGGTAAAAGTGAATTCAAGGGATGAACTTGAAGATCTTGCAAATAATTTTAATCTTATGGCAGAAAATTTAAAAGAGGCATATCAGAAGATTAAAAGAATTGAAAGAATCGAAGTTTGGCAGGAGGTTGCAAGGAAACTTGCACATGAGATTAAAAATCCACTTACACCTATTAAATTATCGGCAGAGAGATTGTTATTAACATATACAAAAAATAGGGAGAATTTTGAGAATATTTTTGATAAAACACTTACAACTATAATTGAAGAAACAAAGAGAATAGAAAATTTGGTTAATGAATTTTCAAAATTTTTGAGACTACCACCTTTGAATATTCAAAAACAAAATATTATAGAGGTTATTTTAGAAGTAAAAGATTTTTTCAGCAATGCTTACCCTGAAATAAACTTTATTATTAAAAATGAATTTGATGAATTTATTCTTGAGTTTGATAAAGAGAAGATAAAACAAGTTTTGTATAATCTTGTTAAGAATGCGGTTGAGGCAACTCAAGAGAAAAAAATAATAATAGGAACGGAACTCAAGGATAATAATTTTCGTGTGTATGTAAAAGATTTTGGAAAAGGTATAGATTCTGAAATAGAAGAACAAATTTTTAAACCTTATTTTACAACAAAAAATGATGGAAATGGTATTGGACTTGCTTTATCTGAAAGAATTATTGCAGAGCATAATGGTCAGTTAGATTTTATAAATGATGAAATAGGGGTAACTTTTTATTTTGAACTTCCCTTAAAAGGAGATGAAGGTGAAAGGTAAGATTCTTGTTGTTGATGATGAATTAAATATAAGAAATACAATCTCTGATATTTTAAAAGATGAAGGATATGAAATTGTAATAGCAGAAAGTGGTGAAGAGGCAGAAAAAAAATTTTTTTATGAGGATGTTGATGTTATTATTCTTGATGTTATGTTGCCTGGCAAAAGTGGGATAGAGGTTTTAAAAACTATTCACAATGAATTTCCTATTATACCAATTATTATAATTTCGGGTCATGGTGATATAAGAATGGCTGTTGAAGCAATGAAAATGGGAGCCTTCGATTTTATTGAAAAGCCTCTATCTGTTGAAAGAATACTTACTACAGTTAAAAATGCTTTAAGAATTAAAGAATTGCAGGTGGAAAATTTAAATTTAAAAACCAAAATTTCGGATATAAGATTTATAGGCAAAAGTAGAGTTGTAAATGAAATTCTCTCTTCAATTGATAAAATCGCGTCTTCTGATGCAAGTGTTTTAATTACCGGGGAAAATGGAACAGGTAAAGAATTAATAGCCAGAATAATTCATAATAAAAGTAATAGAAAAAATTATCCTTTTGTTGGTATAAACTGTGCAGCAATTCCCGAAACTTTGATAGAATCCGAACTCTTTGGGTACGAAAAAGGGGCGTTTACTGGAGCACACAAACAAAAAAAAGGTAAGATAGAACTGGCTCACAGAGGGACTTTGTTTCTTGATGAAGTAGGTGATTTAAGTTTACCTGCACAGGCAAAATTACTCAGAGTAATACAGGAGAGACAATTTGAAAGAGTAGGAGGAAATTCTTTACTTGAGGTAGATGTACGAATAATATCGGCAACTAATAAAGATCTTTTTTCAGAGATTAAAAAAGGCTTATTCAGAGAAGATTTATACTATAGACTTAATGTTATTCCGGTGCATATTCCACCATTAAGGGAAAGAAAAGAAGATATTGAAGAATTAACTAGATTCTTTGTTCAGGAATATAATCTCAGGAATAATAAAACTCATATTTTTTCGGAAAGTGCCATAAAGATTCTTAAACATATGAACTGGCCGGGGAATGTTAGGGAACTTAAAAATTTTGTCGAAAGAGTTCTTATTCTCGCCAATAAAGAAGAGATAACTGAAGAAGATATAAAATTATATTCTAGTGGAAAAATAGAAAAAACGGATAATAAATATGATAATTTAACATTGAAAGATGCAAGAAATCTTTTTGAGAAACAACTAATAGAAGAACGACTTAAAAAATTTAATTACAATATTTCAAAAACAGCTGAATCTCTTGATATAGACAGAAGTTATCTTCATAAAAAATTAAAAGAATTTAATCTGGATTAAAACGAAAATTTTGGTAGAGAAGTATAAGGTTTAACCGGGTTATTGATTAAAAAACCTTCCCCCCCAAGGTATTTTATCATTTTGCCGTTTATATAGAAATAAACACCTTTAAGGTTTTCAAATTGAGTGGCTGTATAAACTATCTGATAAATCTGAATATTATATCCAGCTACACCAAAAGAGTTATAATTAAATTCTTCACTTAAGTCTATATGGACGAAATTATCTTTAATCCAGATTTTATTTATTTTTGTGTTTAAAGGAATAAGGTTTAGATAATTTTCATCTCTGAAATCAATTAAAGCATTAATAGTATCCTTTAATGGGGTCTGGCTTTTTTGTATCTCTTTTTCAATTGGTACCAATGATACAAATTTTTCAGACATTTTACCAACATATAATTTTACTTTCACAATAGAGGCTTGATATGAAGATAGAGAAGAGGAAGATTTGCTGGCTTCTAAAAAGGGGAAAGATGATGATAAAGTTTTTGTACTTTTTGAATGATTAGAGGTTTTTTGACCGTTTTGCCCGGGAAGAAACTTTTTTAAGTTAAAGTTATTATATATAAAATATAGCCCAAAAAGTATTAATGTGATAATCCATAATATAGGGACTAATTTGCTTTTTTTTCTTTTCCTTTTTGCCATATTTAAATATTTATTGTTTCTTCTTCTTTTTTAATAAGAAGGTTAAATAATTCATTTGAATCTTTTACGTTCTTAATAACTTCAGCAATATCAGTCTTTTCGTAAATTTCAGCTATAATTCTTAAGATTTCAAGTTGTTCATGTGGGCTATAGTCGTCAGAGGTTATGGCAGAGAAAAATAAACTAGAAGGCTTTTTGTCATATGCTTCAAAATCTTTTCCTGATGGGTAATAAACAACACAAACATGCATCCCTTTGACTTTTGGGCTCCTACCATGAGGAACTGCAAGACCTTTTCCAAGTCCCGTAGAACCTTTCTTTTCTCTTTCCATCAAAGCCTTGAAAACTTCCTTTTTGTCATCTAAATTGTGTTTTTCTGTTAAAACACCGGCAATCTCATTCAAAATATCTTCTTTATTTTTAGCACCATTATTGATTATTTTTACATACTCTGGTTTTAAAAAATCTTTTAATCTCATTAACAATCCTCCATAAAAACTATATAGATTGTAAATTATAATTAATTTTTTTTCAAAATACAAATTTTTTTTAGTTTTTTTTTAAGTTTTTTTGATTGATAGAGAATTATGAAAATATTAAATGAATAAATGTTACCTATAATTATAAAGGGGGGATTCAAAAAATCAATTGACATAACTATTAATTATGATAAAATTAATTATGAAAATACTAAAAGTTTTATTTGTATTATTTTTGTTATTCTCCTGTGTAAATTATAAAGGCTCAATTCCAACAGCTAGTAGAGGATTTGTTGATATTTCTAGATTTGATTTTGAAAAAAATGAATATCTTTCTCTGAATGGAGAGTATGAATTTTATTGGGAACAGTTATTGACCCCAATAGATTTTAAAACAAACGAAAGTTTGCAATCGGATTTTTTTATTTTTCCAGGTGTCTGGAATAACAAGTATTATGGAGGACGAAGATTAGGTGGAGAAGGTTATGCGACATTCAGAGTACAATTTTTATCTAATGATACTCTCCATTCTTTTGCTATATATATAAAAAATTTTGCCACTTCATATAGAATTTATTTGAATGGAATACTTGTTGGCACAAATGGAATAGTTTCATATAGAGGAAGTGGATATAAACCACACTTTTATCCCAATCTTATATTTGTTGATAAAATAAACTTAACCAATGAACTTGTCATTCAAATTGCAAATTTTTCTTATTATCAGGGTGGACCTTGGAATAATATTTTAATTGGCAACAGAGAAAAAATTGTTGATATGTTAAATAGAAAATATATTTTTTCAGCATTTATAGTTTCTTCATTGATCATTTTTAGCCTTTTACATTTATCAATATATATTTTGATAAAAAGAGAGAGTTTATTTCTGTATTTTTCTATTTTATGTTTAATAGCTTCAGTATGTTTTTTTATAAATGGACAAAGTGAATTTAGAAAATTTTTAAGTTGGGCAAATTGGTATTTGCTTGAAAAAATTATGTTTATCTTGCTTTATTTACCGGTATTCCCTTTTATCATTAAAAAATTATTTCCTGATTTAATAAAAGAAAATTTTCATCAAATTTATACATTTTTCCAGCTTTTATTAGTAAGTCTCGTAATTTTAACCCCCACATATATATTTACAAATACTTTAACATTGTTTCACTTATCTATTATTATTTTAGGTCTTTATACTATTTATATAGTATTTAAAGCTATAAAAGTGGGCTATGAGAATGCAATTTTTTTGTTGAATAATATTATTGTTTTTTTTGTTTTTATTCTTATTGACATTATTACAGTGAGTAGGTTCCCTTATCTGAATTTTTCTCTTTCATATGTAGGAGTATTTATATTTATTTTTTCTTTACATTATATTATTACAGCGAAATTTATCAAATCATTTAAAACTATGGAAAATATTTCAAAAGAATTAAATCTTGAAAAACCAATAATAAATTTAAATCAAAAAACAATTTTTTTAACTATAGAAAATGAATTAAGAAGGATAAAAGAAAATGAAGAAAAATTAAATAAAATTATTGAAAATATACCTTTTGCAATAATTGAGGTCAATAAAAATTTTACAATCAATTTTCTTAACCAACATGCAATGTCTTTATTTCAATTGACAGATTATAATAATCTTAACCTTTCTTCTTTTCTCAATGAAAAAGAATTAAAAAAATTGAATTTTGCTTTTAAAAACAAATCAGAACTTTTAGTTTTAAATTTTCAAAATAATAGAAAAGAGAACTTGATTTTATTGTCAAAATTATCTTTTCTTTTTAAAAA
This sequence comes from Brevinematales bacterium, assembly GCA_026417755.1. Lineage (GTDB taxonomy): Bacteria > Spirochaetota > Brevinematia > Brevinematales > JAOACQ01 > JAOACQ01. The sequence continues at coordinate 11,773 of JAOACQ010000060.1, forward strand.
TGAAGAATTAGTATCGGTAAAAATTACTAGTATTGATATTCAAGACGTAATATCTAAATCTACTTTTTCTGATGAAAAGTTTTTTGTTGAATATAATATAAGTCCGAGGGAACAAGAAGTTTTAAAGTTACTTATAAAAGGTAATAGAATAAAAGAAATTTCTAATAAACTATTTATAGCAGAATCTACGGTTAAAGATCATTTGAATTCAATTTATTCAAAGTTTAATGTAAAAAATAAGTTTGAACTTTTTGAAAGATTAAAAGAATATCAGAATATAAATAATATAGAATATTCATCTTTTATAACATATATTATGAATCATCTCACAAATGAATAAATCCAACTATAAGTAGGATTAAAAATCCAACCATAAGTTCTAACAAAAATTGTACAACTTATTTTATAATAATGTAAACCGTTTTGGTATTATGGAAGAATTAAAAAAGGGGGGCTTTATAAAAAAAATTAGGAGAGAATTTATGGAAAAGAGGATTGGTATTAAGTTTTTGAGTTTGTTGATCTGTGGGATAATTTTTTCTTGTGCTTTTGTACCACAGGAGAATGAGTCTAATGGCAACGGAACTTTTGAAAAATCCAATGGAAGTGAATTAGATCAAAAAGCCGGTTATTATGAAAGTATATTGTCTAATAATATGCCTTATCTTTATGGTTCCTTTTATGTGCCTAATAGACTAACCAGAGAAAGGTTAATTCAGGAGTATAATGAATGGAAATCGCAGTATGTTGTTGATGCTGGAAATGGTATGCTAAGAGTAAGAAGAGATGCTGGGACAGCTTACGATACTGTTTCTGAAGGTATAGCTTATGGTATGTTGATAGCAGTTTATTTTAATGATAAGGCTACCTTTGATGGAATTTATAAATATGCAAAAGCACATTTTCATTCAAAAGGAGTTATGCATTGGAAGGTAAGGGCTGATGGAGTAGATATCTCAGAGTTTGATCTTCCTGTACCACATGAGATAGTCTGGAGAAATACAAATACTGGGCAGGTAGTTGCAAGTAATGCCTCTCCTTCGGGAGTTTGTTGGGTAAAATTGAGTTTTTACTCAAGAGGTTATACTTCTGCAACAGATGCAGATGTTGATATGGCGCTTGCCTTAATTATGGCGTATAAACTTTGGGGTACATCTGTAAATTTTAATTATGAAACAGAGGCAAAAACATTGATAGACAATATTATGAAATATGATATGGGTATTGGATTTAACAATGAATTGTTTGTATATAATGGTGCCTGTGTTAATGGGAGTTGGTCTGGGATATGGGGTGGACCTTCTGGTTGGAACCCATCATATTTTACACCAGCATGGTTTAAAGTTTTCAAAGAATTTACGGGAGATACAAAGTGGGATGAACTTTCAGCTAAAATATATCAGCATATAGATAAGATACTTGCAGTAAATGGCAATACTGGATTATTACCTGATTGGTGCGATACTAGTACGACGAGCCCAAAACCAGTTTTTGGGAAATTTAGTGGAAGTGCTTATAATGGTGTTAGTGATATACTTGTTAATGTGCTTATTCAGACCAATAACGGTGTAATTATTACAAACTATCTTACAAATGAACCAGGAAAGATGAGTTACAATGTTTATTATGATGGTATTCGAGTTTTGTGGAGAATGGCAGTTGCTTTTAGCTGGTTTGGAGATGAAAAGGCGAAAAATATTGTGTTAAAACAGCATCAATTTTTTAAAAATAAGTTTTATACTAATCCACAGGGAATAAATAATATAAAAGATGGATATTCTATTGATGGAAGTGCCTGGAATATCGCAAATAAAGATGCCTTAAATACTTCTATTGGGGGACAATGGACAACTTCTCCTTTTGTATCTATGATTGCAACCTCATTATTGAGTGATTATCACTATGATTATTCAGTAAAACTTTTTTCAGCTTTAGTTAACTCTAAAACACCTTATACAGAACAATTTCATTATTATGGAAATACTTTAAGACTTTTATCTTTACTCTATCTTTGTGGAGAATTTCCAAATTTATTACAGGATACTTCTAAAATTGATGATAGTTTTAGATCTATACCCAGACTTATACAGGCAGAAAAATACACTGTTGGAGCTAATGTAAAAGTTGTGGCAGATATAAGTGCAGAAGAAGGAAAATCAGTCGAATTGAATGGTACTCAAGGATGGATAAATTTTAATATAGAGGTCTTAACCAATAATTTATATAATTTTATTTCTTATGGTTATCCCTCATTTTTTGGAGAAAGATTTACAATAGAATGCAAGGTTAAAACTACAACTGGCGGAAAAATAGTATTAACAACAGGAGAATCACCTTCTGCTCAAAGAGTTGAATTAAATATTCTTCCGAATGGAGGCAACTGGCAAAATATAGTACTAGGTGAATTCTCTATCCCTATTGGGAAAAATACAATTTTACTTATTCTCAATGGGAGCAATATGATAGTTGATAACATTAAATTTTCAAGACCATCGACAAATCTGTTAATACCCGGTTATTTTAGAGCTGAAGATTTTAATACTACAAAAGACTGTAAGATAAATAACTCATTGGTTACAGGTAGTGGTGGAACAGAATCTGCACAATGGGCAGATTACAATGTAAAAGTCATAAAGACAGGGTATTACAATATTATTTCAAAGGCAAATTATTATGGAGGGTGGCATAGAGTGGAAATTTTAAAAGATGGAGTTTCTCTTGGATTTATGGCCTATCCTACATTAAACACATATGAAG
>JAOACQ010000049.1 GCA_026417755.1 Brevinematales bacterium
CACCAATATGAATAATATTTTCATCTTCAAATAGCCGAACTACCTGAACTATAGCATCCACATTTCTTATGTTTGCGAGGAATTGGTTGCCAAGGCCTTCTCCTTTGCTTGCACCTTTAACAAGTCCAGCTATATCGACAAATTCTACAGTTGTAGGGGTTATTTTTTTTGATTCTGCAAGGTGGGCAAGCACTTCGAGACGTTTGTCTGGAACATTTACTATTCCTACATTTGGGTCAATCGTGCAAAATGGAAAATTTGAACTTGGAACACTTAATTTTGTTAAGGCATTGAAAAGTGTAGACTTTCCTACATTTGGGAGTCCAACAATTCCACAACTAAAACCCATAAAACTTCTCCTTGAAAAAATAGACATTAATTATAAAATATATATAAAAATAAGACAAATTATTTTATCTTTTTAAATGAAAATAATAAATCTATCTTTTTAATATTTTTATCACAATTTGTTTTTTTAAATAAATTTTAAAACTTAAAGTTTTGACAACTTTTTACTAAAAGGTTAAAATAATTGAGGAGGTTAAGTTTGTTTATTTATGGTAGAAATTCTGTTTCGGAGGCTTTGACTGATAGTATTGAGATTGATTCAATTTACATTGATAAGCAGAAAAAGAAAAAGTTCATTCCAATTATAAAACAGGCTCAAGAAAAGGAAATAAAGATTGTTTTTGTTTTTGAAAATGAGATTGAAAAACTTTCTCATACCCAGAAGCATCAAGGTATATGTGCGAAGATTTCATTACCTCAAAATATTTATGAAAATGAAGAGGATTTTTTGCTTACAGAAGATATAAAGAATATTCTTATACTTGATGGAATTACGGATACTGGTAATCTTGGGGCAATAGTACGCTCTGCTTTATTACTTGGTTGTGATTTAGTTATACTGCCAAATGATAATTCAGCAAGAATTACTCCTCAGACAATAAAGGCATCCGCAGGTGGAATTTATAAACAGAAGATTTTATATGTAAATAACTTAAATAGTTGGATAATGAACTTAAAGGAAGAAGGTTTTTGCGTAGTTGGTTTTGCGGGTGAGGCTAATAAAGTTTTATCTGAACTTAAAAATTTTGAGAAAATCGCTTGCATAATCGGAAGCGAGCATAAAGGTTTAAGGAAATCCACAAGAAAAATCTGTGATGAGTTAGTTAAAATTCCTACTACTGGTAAACTTGATAGTCTTAATGCTTCTGTTGCTTCTGCGATAGTAATGTGGGAAATTTTTATGAAAAATAGAGGATAGATTGAGGTTTTTATTTCTATCTTTTACTCTTTTTTGTAGTAATCTTTTTTCTTTGGATATTGATTTTTTATCGGAAATTAAAACTCCATATCTTATTTTACTCAAAGATTGTGAAAAGGATGAATGGATTATAGAAATTGATGAATACAATCTTAAATATAAAACTTTTTCTCTTGGTTCTCTTATAAAGATTTTTACAATCATTTCAAAATTCAAAAATAGAAGTGTTGATATAGAAGAAAGACATAGATGTAATGGATTTAATGCTAATGATTATAGTGTTTGTTGGCTTAAAGATGGTCATAAAGAGCTATCATTAATTCCGGCTTTTGCACAATCGTGTAATTCATATTTTTATTATTTTGCAAAAGAAATTGATTTTAAGTTATTTCTTGAGGTATTGAGGGAGTGGGATTTGTATTATGGAATAGAAAATAAAGGTAGAGTAATTCTTAATAGAGAAGAAGAGATTGCGGCAATGATAGGGAAGAATAATTTTATTAAGATAAGACCAATAGATTTTTTCATAGCAATGGAAAATTTTATTTTCAAAAAAAAATATTTGCCAGAAGATTTATATAAAGTCCTTATTTCGGCTATGAATTTTGTTTATATTAACGGAACTGTAAGAGAAGTGAGAGAAAAACTTTATCTTTCTTCAAGTCAAAACATTATATGTAAAACTGGCACCGGTCAGTATGAAAAGGACGGAAAACCTGATATAAGAAAGGTGAATGGATTTTTTGTTGGTTGTTTGAACAATAGATTTCTATGTTTTGTAATGATTGAAAACACAAGAGGGATTGTTGCTGCGGAAGTAGGGCTTAAAATTTTTAAAAATATTTTATCTGAATATAATTGACATATAGTTTTAGTAGTGTTAATATTATTATAAAAATCAGGGGTGTCTTATGAAGAAAATAATTTTATTATTTGTTTTTTCTATTGCGTTTGGGATTGAGTTACCGGAGTATAGTGAGCTTTTATATGTCAAAAATTTTAAAAGTTTGAGATTTGAGTTTCAGAAGTATTATATGAATTCTATTGATCAAAAGTATTCTGATTTTTTGTTTGATTATCTTTTTTTTCTTAATACTTCATTTTATGCTGATATTGAAGATTTTTCAAAAGAGGTTAACTCACCAGTTTTTAATATTTTAAAAGATGTTTTTTATATCGTTAAGACTAAAGATGGAATTATTTTTCTTATTGAGTTTCAAGACACAAAAGGGTCTCAATTAATTAATGAACTTTTAAAGGTTGCTAATGCAAAAGGTATGAAGGGAGCATATTATGTTTCTGTATATGACAATCTTCTTGTAATTTCAAAAAACAAAAATCTTTCCTACAATTTCAAAAGAATAGCTAAAAAACCTTCCAAACAGCTTATCGAAGCCTTTGATTCTAAATCTGATATAGTTATAGCTAAAAGAGGAAATGAAATTCTTGATAAAAGTATAGATGAGTTGATTATTAATAAACCGGAAAAATCTTCTCTTTTCTTTGGTAAACAGATTCCTGAAGCTACATTTTGCTGGAATTTGAAAACTAAAAAATTTACCTTTTATATATCTCCTGCCTCAAAGAAAGAGAGTGAATATATTGAAAAAGACTTGGCAAAAGGTTTCCCATCTGATTTTATGATATTTTTTCATTTAGCTAAGAATCCATATTTGTTCTTTTCTGCTATTTCATCTTCTGAGGTTATGAATAATTTTGAAAAAGATTTTAAAGCAAATTTTTATAATCAGATTGTTTTTGGTTATAGGGTGAAGGAGAAAAAAGGCAATTTTCTTATATCAATGAAAATGAAAGAAAATTTTTATAAAAACTCAGAATATTTTATGCAAAATTTTGTGGAAAATTTTGTAAGTCTTACTAACCTAAGGGATAAAAGCTGGGTGATTAAAAAGTACAAGAATTCTAGAATATATCAAAATCAAAAAAATGAAGTAGCTTTTTACATTCGAGAGCCATATGTTTATTTAGCAAGTGATATTAAATTAATAGTAGAACTTATAAATACTCTTGAGGGGAATAAAAAAACTATTCTTGATACCTTTTCATTTGGTGATGTTAAGGATTTTTACATTAATAATATTGGAGTTTTCAGATTTAATTTTGAGTCTTTTAGCAGTGAATTTTTATTTTCAATGAAAGATTATACTACTATTTATCCAGAAGATGTAGAGGAATATTCAAAATGGTTGAAATCTTTGGGGGCTATAAGTGGTAAAGGTGTTTTAGATAAGGATTTTGATAAGTATGAATTTTATATCAGGTAAGGGGAGGATGGTATGAAAAAATTTGTTTTTTTATTTTTGTTAATTACAACTAATTTGTTTTCTTTCTATCTTTCTACTGAGAAAAGTTTTTCTCCTGAGGAGGAATCAGTTATCAAAATAGAAAGTTCTTATGAGAAAAGTGTCAATGTTAGATTATACCAGATTACTGATATGGAAACCTTCTTATCCTCTGCAAAGGAACTTGATAGAATTTATTTTGGAGATTCAAATATTAAGGACAATCCAACAGTTTTATTATTTAGGTACTTAAACATAGCCAAGAATGTTTTAAGAGAGATGGGAAGGAGGGTTTTTGGTGGAAATTATAAATTAGCTTCTGAGATAAAAGCCAAAAATAGCAAAATAATAGAACAAAAGTATTATCCACCTAAAAAAGTTATTGAAAAATTGAAGTACAAAGTAGTAAAAGAATTTAAAATTGATCTGGAGTCAAAATTTTCGAGTTGGAGTTATAAAGTAATTAATTTTGGAAAACTTCCATCTGGACTTTATCTTGCCGAGGTTTATAATGATGAACAGCTTGCTTATACACTTATACTTGTCAGTCAAAATGCTCTTTTGGTTAAAAAGTCTGATAAAGAGCTTTTTATTATGATGGTTGATAAAAAAACAGGAAATTTTGTTCCTGCTAAGATAGAGATTTTTAATTATAAGACTGGTAAAAAAGTTGGGGGTGGAAATTCGACATCAGAAAAAGCCTTTATATATGATTTAAAGAACAATGAAAATTCTGATTTTCTTGTTTTCGGAGAAACAATCGATAAAAATAAAGAAAAGGTTTTTTATAAGTTTTCTACTTTTCCATCTCCTAAACTAGAAAGGATGGTTTATGTTTATACTGATTCTCCCGTTTACAAGGAAGGTAACGATGTAAATATAAAAATGGTTGTGAGAGATTATGAAGGTAGTGTCTATAAAATACCGGAAGGACTGGATTTTAAATCGTATATAGTTGATCCCTTGGGCACTCGATACAATATTGAAATAACAAACAAACTTGATGAGTTTGGTTGTAGTGATTTTAAATTTTCGGTTCCGGAATATGCTAGCAAAGGTATCTATAAAATAATATGTGAAATAGAAGGAAAGAAGTATATAGGTGAATTCAGGGTTGAGGAATATGTTGCCCCTGATTTCTCTGTTAATGTTACTACAACGAAGGATATTTTAGTTGCAAATGCAGGTAAACTTGATTTTAAGATTAGTGCTAAATATTTTAGTGGTGAAATTCTCAAGTCTGGCGAAGTTGAGTATGCTATATTCAGGACACCTATGAGTGAAGATATTTTTGAAACTTCAAAAGATGTTTTTGAAGATCCTTCATATGCAGGTCGAATAGAGTTTGTTCATTCTGGTACCGCAAAACTTGATTCAAAAGGAGAACTTAAAGTTGATTATAATTTTGGTGTTGTTTATAGAGATTATATTTACATTATCAGAGCAAAGGTAAGCGATGAATCATATTCTCATAGTTTTGGTTCTACAAAAATAAAGATAGTTAATAGTTTTATATTTCTTAAGGCGGATTTTTCTAAAATGGTTTATAAAGTTGGAGAAAATGTCAGTTTAAGAGTAAATGCAAGATTTGCCAGTGGTAAGAAGGCTTCCGATCAGGAGATAGAATATATAGCTGAAGTTGAAGAGACAAAATCTATAATTTCAAAAGGAAAGGTTAAAACTGATAAGGACGGTAATGCTATAATAAATTTCGAGGCTACTGGAAAAGGTTATATGAAAGTTTCTCTATCTGCTGTAGATATTTTTGGGAACAAGAGAGAAGAGTATGTATATGTATGGGTTGGTTCTGAGGGAGCTACTTATGCATACACTTCGGGAAATATTACGATTGTGTGCGACAAAGAAGAATATGAAGTTGGTGATAAAGCAAGTATTTATGTATTATTACCTGTTAGTGATGCGAATGTATTATATACAGTTGAACGTGAAAATATATTTGACTATAAAATTAAAAAATTTAAGGGTAATTCTTCATTTGTAGAGATTCCGGTTAGTTCAAAATTATCACCAAATTTTTTTGTTTCTTTTCTTATGTTTGCAAATAATCAGGTTTATCAACAAAGTGTAAAGATTAAAGTCCCTCCAAAAGAGAAGGTTTTAAATGTAAAAATAACGCCAGATAGTTCAATATATTCTCCAAGGGGTGAAGCTAATGTTGATATATCTGTTTCAGATGCAAAAGGTAATGGGGTTGAAGCAGATGTATCTATAGCTGTTATTAATGAGGGTTTATATTCTTTATTTCCGGAGATTGCTCCAGATCCAAGGCTTTTCTTTTATTCTTATAGGTGGAATAGAGTGATAACATACAATTCTACAGAACTCAGATTTTATGGTTATTCAAGATATGTAAGAGAAGATTGGTCAATGAAGATTTATAACAAAAGATACTGGAGTTTTAACGATTTGAGAAGAGATAGGCTTCTTACAGGTGTTAAAGAGGTGTCTGAAGAGGGTGAAGATGAAATGGTAAGAAAAGATTTCAGGGACAATGTGTTATGGATTGGGAGTCTAAGAACCGATAAAAAAGGAAAAGCAAATTTTAAAATAAAATTTCCAGATAATATTGGAGAATTCAGAATAACAGCTGTGGCTTTTACGAAAGATACAAAAGTGGGAAAGGATATTAAAAAAGTAGTTTCAAAGAGAGACTTTTTTATAAGTTTTAATATGCCTCTTAATATAACACTTTATGATAATCCGATGGGTTATATCAAGGTTTTTAATTCTACGGATAAAAGTAAGAAAGTGAAACTTGAGGCTACAACTTTTGGAGGAAAAATTGATTTAAAGATAAAAGAGACAAATATAGCAAAGAAAGATAGTGTAGTTATACCTTTCTCTATTTTGCCAACAAGTGTAGGAAAAATGACTATAAAAATTAAAGCCATAGGAGAAGGGAGTATAGATATTGCAGAGGAAAAATTAAATGTTATACCAGCAACTTTACCAATAGTTTTTAGTGAATCTAAACCTTTTAAAAAAGGAGAAGTTAATTTTAACATAAATATTCCATCTGGAATTATAAAAGAAACTCTTGTAGCAAAGTTAGGTTATATTGAATATGAAAACCCATTAACAGCAATAATGGAAGCTCTGTTATACCTTAGATCATACCCACATGGTTGTGTTGAACAAACAACAAGCTCATTTTTGCCAAGTTTATATGCAATGGAAGCTGCTCAAAAATTGAATATCAAACTTCCTTCTGCTTTTGCTATAGATAAAGATTATATTTTAAGAGAAGGGATAAAAAAACTTACAAGCTATCAAAATAAGGATGGAAGCTGGGGATGGTTTAGTGAAGGTGAAGTTGTTACTTATATGACAGCTTATGTAATGAGTGCCTTGAATTTTGTGAAAAGAATAGACTCTTCTAAACTTGATTCTACTGTTTATTCTAAAGGTATTAATGCTCTTACCAAGGCAGTAGATAATGAACAAATTGTTGATTTGAAAATTTATGCTTTGTATGTTCTTTCCGAGGCAAATGTCAAATTTGTTACACAATTAAAGAATCTTTTTCCTAATTTTAGGAATTATCCATTAGATACTCTTGCTTTATATGCATTGGCACTTAAAAATTCTGGTCTTGAGAAAGAAGCTCTTGAAGTTGTTAATTATCTTGAAGGGCTTGCTATCGTTGAAACAGATAGAGCTTACTGGAAAAATCAACGTTACGTATGGTATGATAATGATATTTATACCACTGCTCTTGTGTTAAGAGCTATTATTAATATAAAAAAGGATAGCAAAATAGTTCAAAAAGCAGTTTCATATATAATGCAAAATAGAAAAGACTTTAGATGGGGGTCAACTATCACTACTGCCAATGTTGTTTATACACTTTCTGAGTATGTAAAAAGTTATAATTTAACTGGTAGTGGTAAAGAAGATAGTTTTGATGTTTACATTAATAATCAAAAACTTGGCACTTATAAAATTCTGTCTAAAGAAGTAGCAACATCTATAATAATACCTCAAGAATTAATGAAGGTCGGACAAAATCTCATAACAATAAATGGAGAGAATAATTGTTTATATACTCTTAGCTTAAAATATTACAATGAAGGAGTTAATCAACCAATTGTAAAAAATAAGATGTCAATAAAAAGAACATTCTATAAGGTTTCAGGAAATAAAATTGAAAAAATGGATAAGATAAAAGTTAGCCCAATGGATGTTGTTTTGGTTGAACTAGAGTTAACTTCTGATAAAAGAATAGATTATGTGGTAATTGAGGACGGTATTCCTGGTGGTTTTAAACCAGTCTATGAATTAAATGCATATAATAATCTTGGTGTAAAATTCTTTGAGGGAACAATTCATCGTGAATTTGCAAGAGGTAAGGCAAATATTTACATTAATCCTCTGATAGGTGGAACAAGGAAATATTATTATTTAATTCAAGCTGTTTATCCAGGTAAATATTTAGCACTTTGTCCTTATGTTTATGCAATGTATAATGAGGAGTTAAATGCAATTTCTGAAAATACAGAAGTCGAAATCCTTGAAAAATAGGGGGAAAGATATGAAAAGGTTTATAATTATATTTTGTATTATTTCGGTTATGGTTTATGCTATAAATATTGAATCTCCTGAGGGCGGACTAAGAAGGGAAAAAATTTTTAATCTTAGAGTTTCAGATATAAATGGATTATTTAAAATTAACTATAATGGAATAGAATTTTGGGCACGTGGTGGTGGAAATGAATTTTTTAGAGCGATGGTGCCTGCAAGGGGAATAAATGTAATAACTGTATCGGATTATGATAATCCTCTTAATAAAGATAGCATTACTTTTTATGCAGATATTCCTCCAACTACACTTAAGGTTCTTTTGTTCTGGGATACTGATAATACAGATATGGACTTGCATGTTGTTGAACCAAGTGGAGAGGAATGTTATTATGGGTATAGAAAGACTAAACTCGGAGGATCTTTAGACGTTGATGTAACGACTGGATATGGTCCGGAAATCTACGTTATGGATTATCCAAATCCTGGCCTTTATGAGATTTACATTCATTATTATGGTGGAGTTGCTCTGACAGAAGCTACTGTGTATGCTATTTTATATGAAGGAACTGCAACTGAAGAAAGATATATTTTCAAAATGAAATTAACTAAGCCGGATGACAGGATTTATGTTGGAAAGGTTTACATTAAATAAAGTTATATTTATTACACTCTTCATAATTTTAATCTTTCTTCTTATATTTATTTTATATCCAGAAAGAGTTCAGATTTCAATGAACAGAGATGTATTCTATATAAGCAAGAGAGATCCCTTAACTGTCTCATTTGAAAGGGGTAAATTTTTTCTTAAAAAGATCACTAATGTTGAATTAAATATTTTGCCAGAAGGTTCTTGTAATATATTGGAAAGAGAAAATGATTTTTTAATTTTTTATAATACAAATAAGGTAATTGATAATATAAAATTAGAAATAAATTATAAAGGTAAGAAATTTATTACCAATCTTTCAGTTGTTCTACCACTCAATGATTTTGATAGAGATGGTTATCCAGATTTTATGGAGGAAATAAATAGAAAAAATTTTGTAGAATGGTTCTGTGTGATTGTTGAATCTCAATTTTATTATCCTTCTGATGAATGGTATGATGTTCATAAGGATTGTGCTGGTTTGATAGAATTTGCTTATAAGATGGCTTTGATGAAACATAGTGAAGATTGGGTAAAGAAGTTCAAGTATTTGCCAGATGTTTCAATACCCGATGAAAACATTTTTTATTATCCCGATATTCCTTATCTTGGAAGAAGGGTTTTCAGGGTAAGAGAAGGTAGTTTTAATACCGAGAGCATAGATGTGGATTTCAGTGAAACTGCTTCTGGCTCATTACTTAGGAATTATTCTATGGTGTTTAAAGGAAGAGACTATAGAGATGCTGAAAAAGGTGATATTTTTTTCTTTTTTGATGATAATAATCTTAAAATGCCTTCCCACTCAATGGTTTTTTTTAAAGATGTTGAGCCATATTTTATTTATCATACTGGACCGGACATAACCAACAAGGGGTTTGTAAAAAAGGTTTTTCTTAAAGAATTACTTAATCATCCTAAAATTGAATGGAGACCAGTTCCTGAAAATAAAAATTTTGTCGGTATTTATAGATGGAAAATTTTAGATTGATTTTTCTTTTAATTTTTTCTTTTAATTTTTTATACACTGTTGAGTATTCTTTTAATGGGGGGATAATTAAATCTGAAGAATTTCTTGTGGCTGAGGAAGTCCAGTTTATAGAAGATACATATTTTGAAGCAAAGAAAATTGTCGAAAATTTATTTGAGAAAGAATTAAAGAAAGAAAGAATAGAAATAATTTTTTTTGCTTCTACAAAAGAATTTACCGAAAAATTTGGAGTAAATTATAGAGTAGGGGGAATTTTCAGTGGAAATAATATTTATTTTCAACCATTCAAAGTTTTAAAATCAAAAACGGATTTAAAGAAAATTTTTCTTCATGAATTTTTGCATTTTTGGCTTGACAAGGCTATTGATTTGCCGGATTTTTTAGCCGAAGGGATTGCATTATATTATAGTGAATTAATTGTAAAGAAAAGTAACCTAATTTTTCCTGAAGATATTGAAAAAGTTAAAGAAAAATATAATGAAAAATATCTTTTTTCTGCTAAAGAATTTGTTAATTACTTAATTAACCAAAAGTTATTAAAAGTTGTTTTAGCTGACAATAGTTATATCGAATTATATAGAAAGTTTTATTTTGAAAATTCTCAGAAAATAAGAGTTTTAATTAATCCAAGAAAAGAAAAAGAGTTATATCTTAAAATATATTCTGGTTATGCTAGGGTGATTACAAAAGAGGGGGTTTTTGATATTAAAAAGCCAGAATTTGCTATTTTTATGAATAATGGAAAGTTTTTCCTTTCGGGCAAGGAAGTTATTTCAATATATTTTTATACTGAGAGATTTAGTTTGAATAACAAAGAGTATAGAGGAAGCCTAATTTTAACAAATGAGCTTGCCATAAATATTCTACCGGTAGAATATTATATTTATAGTGTCATAAGTAGTGAAATGCCCCCTTTACAAATTGAAGCAATGAAAGTGCAAGCTGTTTTATCAAGGACATTAGCTTATTATTTTATAAAGACAAGGAAGAATGAATTATATGATGTGAATTCTTTGACTGATAGTCAGAATTATAGAGGTATGAGTGAAGAAAATTATCAAAGTAAAAATGTGGTTAGTGAGACACAGGGTGAAATCATCACATTTGCCGGAATGATTATACCTGTCTACTTTAGTTCTACTTGTGGTGGGAAAACTGCAAACAGCGAAGATGTTTGGAATGACTCCCTTCCTTTTTACAGAGGAGTTAAATGTGTTTATAAGGATGAAACAAACTGTAGTGTTTCACCACATTTTAAAGAATGGGAACGTTTTTTGACAAATGAATTTTTGTATTCAATTGGCATAACAAATTTAGGTTTCGTCTATTCGGAAGAAAGAATTAAAAATGTTGCTATTGATGGGAAAATAGAGAGTTTTGATTTCTTTAAGGCTAAGATTTCAAAACACCTTGGTTGGAATTTTCTTAAAAGTAATTTGTTTGTAGTTGAAAAAAGAGAGAATGGTTATCTAATTAAAGGTAGAGGACTGGGACACGGAGTAGGAGTATGTCAGTATGGAGCTATCGGACTTGCAATGAAAGGGAAAAAATATAAGGATATAATTAAATTCTATCTTTCAGGTGTCGAAATAGAAGAATTTACAAACCAAAATCTCTGGGAATTTTAAGATTTTGTTTGCCTTTTTCTTTCAGTTCTTTTATATTTTTTATATTTGTTAAAGCCATTGCTTTTTTAAGCTCGTTGGTGATTTTATCTATGTATTGTCTTACTCCTTGACTACCTCCACCAGTAGCATATATCATTACTGGTCTTCCTATCATTGCGAAATCAGCTCCTAAAGCCAACACTTTATAAACATCATTACCACTTCTTATTCCACCATCGTATATGATGAGAGCGTCATTTCCTATAGCTTTTTTTACATTTATCAGAGCTTCAATAGGTGTAATATATGAATCAGAAACTCTTCCGCCATGGTTTGAAACTATAATTATTTTTGCTCCTGCTTTTAAAGCTAGTTCTGCATCATATGGGTTTAATATTCCTTTGATAACAAATGGTAATTTTGTTGAAGAGATTATCTCTTTTAACTCTTCAAAACTTTTAGTAGAAGTATTCTGACCCTTTATCTCCATTGTTAAGAATGAAGCAGCATCTATATCTATGCCTACTCCTAAAGCTCCTGCTTTTTCTGCAGATTTAATTCTTTCTAGTATCATAGAGTTGTCTACTCTAGGTTTGAAAATTGGGACAGCCATCCCAAAGTTTTCAAGGATAACTTTTAAAGATATTTTATATTTAGTCGGAGTTGCACCATCACCTAAAAAACCGATAGTTCCTGAGTGGTTTGCACCTTTTACTATAGATCTGGCAAGTTCAAGCTCACTTATTGCCCCTCCAAGATTTGTTATTGCTCCAGTTATAGGAGCCGGGAAAATAGGGGTTTCAATATTTAAATCTAGAAAGTTAACCCTTGTATCTGGCTTAAAATTTTGGTGGATATAATAGGGAATAATTTCTATATCTCTTATCTTTTCGATAGTTTTGATAAAACCATTGCCATTTCCAAGAGACCCAACTCCAGGCATCCAGCCTTTACACTTTTGGCCATCGCAGTCAGGACAAACAGCACATTTGCCATTGAATTTAATCCTTGCTCTGTCTAATATTTGATTTTCAGGCATGTAAATATCCGGTTCATATTCATACGAAGTTTTTATTCTTATAGATCGAATAGCTTGATGAGAAGCAAGGATTGCCTCTTCATATGTTGGTGCTGCAACAATTATATGCCCCTGTTTATCAAGATTATTTTTTGGGGGATATACTTTGTCTTTTATTTTAACATCTAGAAATACATCATTCAGGTATTTAATGTTTTTTGAATTATCTTCTATCTCATAGACTATTCCTGGGGGAGAGATTATTGCTCTTTCGATTGATACCCAGTTCTTTGTAGGCGTGAGATTTTTTGGTGGTAAGCCAAGAGAAATATATATTATATTTTCCATTAAATCTATACCTGATGAGTATGGGAAGGTGTAGGTAGACATAAAGCCGCCTGATAGTCTTGCGGCTATTTCACCTATATAACAACCAGAATGTGAAATTTTTATATCTCCTTTTGCTGCACCAATATTTATACCAATTGCCTTTATACCCTTTTTGAAGGTATCAATTGCAAAAGATATTAAATCTTCACTTAACTGGCTTGGCATTATATGTCCGGTTTCTACAAAATATGGATCATATTCTATAATTCTATCTGCCACTCCGGTAATAAAAATTTCATTATTGTATATCAGGGCATCTATTGATAATTCAGGAGCGTCTATATATTGTTCTATCAAAACCTTTCTTTCCTGAGAATATTGCATAGCAAGTTCGAATGCATCTTTTAAGTCATTAAGATTAAAAACTCTTCTGACACCTCTTGCTCCCATATTCTTAATTGGTTTTATTACACAATCTGTTCCCATTCTTTCCATGACTTCACAGGCTTTTGTATAGTTGTCGACTATTTCAAAATCTGGCACAGGAACCTTTGCATTTCTTAAAGCCTTCCTCATTTCGTATTTGTCTGTTGCTTTTATAGCTGTTTCTGGAGTTATGCCAGGAAGACCTATTTTTTTAGCAGATAAAGCTACGGTATAGCTTGCATCTGTTCCTACTGTTAAAACAGCATCTATTTTTTGCTTTTCTTTATCAAAATTTAAAAGTAAATCGCTTGTCAATTCTGCATCGAGAGTGCTTGCTTGAATAAAAAAGTCTGCTTCTTTAACTCCTGGTGCTAAAGGGTTTCTATCAACTACAACAGTTTTTAAGCCAAGTCTTTTAGCTGTCTTTATAACAGGAAGCTGGAGAAGGCCTCCTCCTATTATAGCTATAGTTTTACCTTTTATATCCACTTTTCTACTCCTTCTTTTCTAGAATTACTACTGCCGTTGCAACAGTTTTACTATGTGAAAGACTTACAAAAATATCGGGTGAACCAACACTTTCCCATAATTGCTTAGTTTTGCCATAAAGAACTATATAAGGTTTGCCATTATCCATTTTTTTTACTTCTATTTCACTAAAATGAATCACGCCCTTACCAATACATTTATAATATGCTTCCTTTGCACAGAATCTGGCTGCTAAATGTAAGTATGGCTCTTTATTGGAAAAGGAGTATTTTATTTCTTCTTCTGTAAAAACCTTTTCAAGTTTTTTTTGTTCATTAAAAACCTTTTCTATTCTTGAAACTTCTATTACGTCAATGCCTATTCCAACTATCATTCTTGCTCCAGTAATTCATTTATATTGATATTGTTTTTTATCGTAATGTCTGGATTTTTCTTTAGTATTGCTTTTATTATTGTTGTTTCCTTCTTATTTACTGCATAATCTAAAGCATTATTTCCTTCATTATCTTTAATAGTTAAGTCAGATTTTTCAATTAAAATTTTTGAAATATTTGTGAAACGATTTAAGATTGCCCACATAATAGGTGTTTTGCCATCATTATCCTGAATGTTTGGGTTAGCTTTAAGAAAAAGCAATTTTTTTACTATAAATTGATTGTTGTTTAAAGTTGCAATATGAAGAGGGGTGAAGCCATCATTGTCTTTATGATTTAGGTTTGCTTTTTGATTATAGAGGATATCGATGAGTTTCTCATTGTTGTTTTCTACTGCCCAGAATATAGCTGTCCAGCCATCTTTGTCAGCTAAGTTTAAATCAGGCTTTCTTGTGAGAAGCCTTTCTATAAGTTCCATTTTATTTAATTTTGCGGCTTTTATAATAGCAGTTTCGCCTTCTGATTCATCTTGAAGATTTATATTCTTTATCTTTGGAATAAGTGATATGACAGTATTATAATCTTCTTTATCTATTGCTTTAAGTAGTCTGAAATCTTTTTTGAAGAAAAACATTTTTACTCCGTCTTTTTAATTATAGCTTTGATGGTTAATTTATTGATTATTTTTTTTGCTTGCTGTTCTGAAAGATTTTTGCCTATACAAACCCTGTAATATGGATAACTATTAATTATATAGGCATCAAAATGTTGTGTTTTTAATTTTTTTACTAGATTTTCAGCAAATTTTTTGTTTAAGAAAATTCCAGTTTGAATATAATAGCTTCTTAGCTTTGTTTCTATATGGTTTGTAAAAATTATGTAATTAGAAAATAGGTTTGTAGATATATAAAAGTTGGTAATGTTTTCATGGTTTGTTATAAAATTAGTGAGATAAGTATAATTTGTTATTTCAATATAATTTGTAACTTCAATGTAATTTGTAAGTTTGATCTGATTGGTTGTGTTAGTTATAGCAAATATTGGATTTATAATAAGAAAAATAAATAAAATAAGCTTTTTCATTTTTCCCTCAAAAATCTTCCTAATTATGATAAGAATATCTGAAAGTTGTGTCAAATTTTTAATACAAAGTTATTGAATCTTTTAGTGTTTCTGTCTTGGTTTCAATAATTTTGTCGCCAGCAAACACTGAATATCTGGCTAATATTTTGTATTTGCCTTTAGGCAGATACAGATTTCTCTTGAATTTTCTTCCTGCAAAATAGAATTGAGCTTGTGCCCTTCCATTTATAACTTTCAGTGAGGGAAGGCTGAAAACAAGATTTTGTTGTGAAGTTAGAGTATTTAAAGCGTAAACTTGTAATTTTATTTTTTTTGCATTCTTAAAAGTATTTAAAACCATTGTTATATAAGTTGGTTTTCTTGGGGATGCGGTAAGTTTGTCAATGATAAAATTAATAGAAGTAGTTTTTATTATTTCTTCTTTTATAGGTGGTTGTTGTTTTATTTTATCTTGTTTTTCTGGTATTTTTATTTCTTCTTTTTTTGCAGTTTGTTTTTCTTCTTTATTTTTTACCTCTTTGGTTTTCAGTTTATCTTTATACATCGCTAGGAATTCAAGAGAATTGTATGTCCCATCTACAACTTCCTGTTGCATAGGGTGTTCGTTAAGCCATTCAATAAAACCTGTTTTTTCGTTGTATATTGCTCCAATAATTTTTATTTTTTTTGTTTCAATTAGATTTTTCACAATTTTGCTGTTTTTAATAATATTTTCCATTGAGTAATATACATTTAACACTATTGATTGTTTGTAAAGAGTGTCGGAATAATTTGTCCCATATATAAGTTTAGCTCTTTCTGTTGAAGAGTCAAGAGTTTCTTTGATTGACTGGATTGTATTTTCCTTGATATTTGATTTGAGAACATCATTTACTATATCACAGGGATAATGTCCTAAAACTACGATTAAAGGGGATTCAAGTTGAACAAGAGAGTATTCTAGGGAAGCAATCTCTGGTTCTAAAGCGACGTTACCTAATACATTGACTGTATATATTTTGTCCTTTGTTATATTAAATATTGTGTTAACCTTTGTATCCATATCAGAACACAGTAAAATTGAAGCTACTACCTGATTTTTTGATGTCTTTTCTGGTATTATAATTTTCTGACTTTTACTTGATCTTTTGAGTATTTCTATTGCATCATCAGGGCTGACTGAAAATGTAATTTTAAATATTAAAATTAAAAAACTAAAAAATAAGAATTTTTTCATATTTTCCTCAATGTAGAAATTTTTGTGTATTATTTTAATTAATCGGAAAAAATATTATTAAACCTAAATTTTTAGTGAATTAATAAATAAAATTTAAAAACTCTTGACTTTTGGGAAATAGTAAATATAATTTATATATAATTGTTTTTAAGGATTACTGTGGATACATTAGCTGTAAAGATTTTGGAATTGAAGAAAAAAAAGAATGCTTTTATTCTGGCACATAACTATCAAATTCCAGAGGTTCAAGATGTTGCTGACTATGTGAGTGATTCTCTTGGGCTTGCCCGTAAGGCTAAAGAGGTTGATTCTCCTCTTATTGTCTTATGTGGGGTTTATTTTATGGCTGAAACAGCCAAGATTCTTAATCCTGATAAAAAAGTTCTTATACCGGATATAAATGCAGGTTGTCCGCTTGCTTGTTTTGCAGATGAAAAAATGGTGCTTGAGTACAGAAAGTTATATCCCGATGCTGCTTTTGTTGCTTATGTTAATTCTAATGCTAAAGTTAAAGCACTTGTGGATATATGTTGTACTTCTTCAAATGCTGTTAAGATTGTTGAATCGCTTGAGGCTAAAAGGGTTGTTTTTTTGCCGGATAAGAATCTTGGTAGGTATGTGAAAGAAAGAGTCAACAAGGAAGTTATACTCTGGCCAGGTTATTGTGTTGTGCATGAGAATGTCGTGTTAGATGATGTTCTTGCTGTGAAGAAAAAGCACCCGGGAGCACTGATAATGGCTCATCCTGAATGCCCGGAGGAAGTTGTTAAAATAGCTGATGGGGTATGTAGCACCGGTCAGATGTTTGATTTTGTTAAGAAAAATGAAAATGTGAAAGAGTTTATTGTGGTTACCGAGTGGGGGATTAACCACGCTCTTAAGAAAATGTTTCCTGAAAAAGTTTTTATTGAGCCTAAAAAAAGAATGGAATGTGTTAATATGAAAAAAATTACGCTTGAAAAACTTTACAATTCGCTTGAAAAAGAAATTTATGAAGTTAATATTGATGAAAATATTTCTGAAAAAGCAAGAATTTCTATTGAAAAAATGCTAAACTTAAGTTAGACTTTTTTAGGAGGTAAAGATGGCATATAGAGTAACTCTTGACGGTGCGATGAAAGGTGTAAAATTTGCTTCAAAGGAAGAGGCAATGGATGCAATGTGGGAATTTTATAAAGACAAAATGTCAAGAGAAGAGTTTGATAAGTTTATACAATCTCATCTTGAAGAAGCATAGGATGTGAAATTGACTTTACTTGCTGTAAGTGATGTTGTTAACCCAAAACTTTATAGTCCTTCTGTGTTGGAGCTGAAAGATAAGGTGGATTTGATAGTTTCTTGTGGGGATTTGCCGATATATTATCTTGATTATATATCCACTACATTAGGCAAACCTCTTTTTTTTGTATGTGGAAATCATGATAATTATGATTATAAAAACAAGGATTATGTATTTAAGAATTCTTCTTCAAAATATTTTTTTTCGGATAGAGAAGATATTAAGATGGGGGGGATAAACCTTGATGGTAAAGTTGAAGAATTTAAGGGTTTTACATTTGCAGGGCTTGAAGGGTCTATGGAATATAATAAAGGAGAACATCAATATTCAGATAAAGAGATGAAAAAGAAGATAAATAAACTCAGTGCAAAACTTATAATAAACAAATTAAAAAGTGGTCGTTTTCTTGATGTTCTTGTTACACATGCTCCACCACTTGGAGTTCATGATAGGAACGATTTACCCCATCGTGGTTTTAAGAGTTTCATAGAGTTTATTGAAAAGTTTTCACCTGCTTATTTGATTCATGGGCATTCGCATATTTATGATAGAAGAGAAGGAAGGGAAACCCTTATTGGTAAAACTAAGGTGATAAATTGTTATGATTATATGATAATTAATATAGAAAGAGAGTAGCTTATGAGTGATAATACCTTGAATGATATTGATCTCAAATTTAATGCAAAGAAAAAATTTGAGAGAGCAAGAAAAAAGGCCTTTTTAAATGACCTTATGTCAAAATTACTTAATAAAGAAAATGAGCTTTTACAACTTGATGAGATAAAGTATCTAGTTCCTCCAAAAGCAATGGTTTATAGAGGTATTAAGTCAATACCTATTGATAAAATAGTTGGTAGTGAAGGTAGATACAGGGATTTTGATAGAGATTTTCTTCCCAGACAGGATAATACGAAAGAGAGATGGGAGAATATAGAAGTAGCAAAGGAAAAAAATATATCTCTTCCTCCTATTTCTGTATATAAAATTGGAGATCACTATATTGTTCGTGATGGTAACCACAGAGTTTCAGTCGCAAAAGAGCTTGGCCAAGAATTTATTGATGCGGAAGTTACAGAACTTTTCACACCTGTTAAAATAGAAGATTTTTCTCAAAAAGGGCTTCTTATTGCAGAGAGTTATAATTATTTTCTTGAAAAGACTGGTTTTAAGACTGTTTTCCCTGATGTTGATATAAAACTTTCAAATCCCTGGGGATATTATAGACTTATAGAACATATTAACACCTATAGATATTTTCTTGGAGAAAAGCGAAAAAGAGAAGTATCTCTTTGTGATGCTTTAAAGAGCTGGTATAATGAATTATATCTACCCATAACGAAATTGGTTAAAAAGAAGAAAATTTTAAGGTTTTTTCCAGAAAGAGAGGTTGGAGATTTTTATATATGGATTATGGATCACTGGCATTATCTGAAAGAAAGTGGTAAAGATATTCCTATTGAAGAGGCAGTGGAAGACTATTATGAAAAATATGTAAAAAAAGGTTTTATTAATAAAATATTTTTGTTATTTAAAAAGAGAAAAAAATGAAATTAAAAGATGTATTAATAGTTGCAAATATAAAAAATGAATCAACTTCAAAAATAGTAGACGAAGTAATAAAAATCTTAAAAAAAAGAAATATAACATTTGATGTTGTTTCTCCTACATTTTTTCAACTTGAGAATAAAACAATTCTGACAGATTTGGAACATCCAAAGTTCAGATTTTTTGATTTAATAATTGCTATTGGTGGTGACGGAACATTTTTGTTTACTGCTAGATATTTCTATTCATTTGGGTTTAAACTTCTTGGTATGAATGCGGGAAGGCTTGGTTTTTTGATGGAGATTTCAGCCGAAAAATTTGAAGACGCACTTCTCAAAATAGAAAATGATGAGCTTGCCATTAAGGAAAGATTAATGTTTAATGCTAGTGTTGTAAGAAATGATAAAGTTGTTTTTCAATCAGCTTTTCTTAATGATGCTGTGATTTCAAAGGGTGTGCTTTCAAGAATGGTAGAGATTTCAGTATCACTAATGGGAACACCACTTGCACAATATAGAGCTGATGGTCTTATTATTTCGACTCCTACAGGTTCGACGGCTTATAATCTTGCGGCTGGTGGACCTATTCTTACACAGGATGTCTCAGGAATGATAATTACACCTATATGTCCACATTCTCTTGGTGTAAGACCTATTGTAAGTGGTGTAGAAAAAGAGCTAAAGATATGTTTCTTATCAGGGGGTATTGATACAAATCTTACTATAGATGGGCAGGAGAATTTCTTACTCAAAGTTAATGATAATATTATTGTGAAAAAAGAGGAAAAATGTGTTAAAATATACGACTATGGAGAAAGGCAATTTTTCTCTGTTTTAAGAGAAAAACTGGGGTGGCATATATGATTACAAGGCTTTCAATTAAAAACTATGCTATAATCGATAATCTTGAGATTGAGTTTAATGAAGGTTTTAGTGTGTTTACTGGCGAAACCGGGGCAGGAAAATCTGTGCTGATTGGAGCTATCGGTTTACTTCTTGGAGAAAAATGTGATTCTACTGTTATAAGAACTGGAGAAGAAAAAGCTATAATAGAAGGTGAATTTTTGATAAAAAATGAAGCTATTCTCCAGAAGATAAGAGATTTATCAATTGATATAGACTCTTCTCTTATAATAAGAAGAGAAATTTCAAATCAGGGTAGAAACAGGGTTTTCATCAATGGTTTACTTGAGCCACTTAACAAACTTGAAGAGATTGGAGAGTGGTTGCTTGATATACATGGGCAGCATGACCATCAGTTGCTTTTACAACAGAAAGTGCATCTTAATATTCTGGATAATTATGGGGTACTTGAAGGGGAGATTAAAAATTTTGCAAAGAATTTTTTTAGCCTTAAAGAGAAGATTGAAAATTTAAATTTTTTGCTTGAAAATCAAAATAGACTTGAGGAAGAAAGGGTTTTTCTTGAACTTGCATTTAAAGAGATTAATGAAATGAAGTTGGAAGAAAATGAGGAGGAGGAACTTACAGAGCTTCTTAAGAGAATGGAAAATGGTGAAAAAATATCAAGAAATTTAAGAGAGGCAAAAAATATTCTGTATGATGATGAAAGAAATGTTTCTGGTAATATATTAAAAACCTTAAATTTGATTTCCTCTGTTGAAAATTTTGATAATAGATACGTTGAGTTAACACAAATACTTGAAGATGCTCTTGCTAAGGTTGATGAAACTTCTCATCTTATTTCTGATTATCTTAAGGAATTGGACTTTGATGAAAATGAAATGGAGAAAGTAATTGATAGACTTGAAAATATTAAAGATTTAAAAAGAAAATATAGAAAAAATTCTGTGGAAGAGTTGATTTCTTATGCGAAAGAATGTGGAGAAAAACTAAAATTTCTTGAGAATAAAGAAGAAGATATAGATAAACTTAAGAAAGATATTGAAGAGCTTAAGAAAATTGTGCTTGAAGGTGCAACAAGTCTTTCAAAGAAAAGACAAAATGTTGGGGTTGAGTTGTCAAAAAAGATAAAAGAGGAATTAAAATATCTTGGTATGGAGAAGTCCGAATTCATTGTAGATATTAAATATGTTAAGGATGAAAATAGCCCTATAAGTATAAATGGTGTTCCTGTTAAAATCGATGAAAAAGGAATAGACAGAGTTGAATTTTTAATAACTACCAATCCAGGTGAAGAACCAAAGCCATTGAGAAAAATTGCTTCCGGTGGTGAAATATCTAGAGTGATGCTTGCTTTGAAGGCAATTTTTGCAAAAAGTGATCCAGTCGAGACAATGATATTTGATGAAATAGATGTCGGTATCGGAGGTGTGACTGCAAATAATGTTGGACTTAAAATGGCTGAAATTGCAAAAATCAAACAGCTCTTTGTTATTACCCATCTTCCCCAGATAGCTTCAAAAGCTGAAAATCATTTTTATATTTCAAAAAATGTAAAGGATAATAAGACTTTTACAACAGCAAAACTATTAAGAAAAGAAGAAAGAATTAATGAGATAGCAAGAATGCTTGGTGGAGAAAGTGAAGCTGCCATAAAACATGCAAAGGAAATGTTAGGCCTTTGATCAAAATTTTAAAGAGGGAAAGATGTATATCGCTACAAAAGAGGATGTTTATCATATTGATCAGGAGTGTGAGAGAAGGTTTGAAATTAAAGTTTCAACGTTAATGGAAAATGCTGGAAAAAATTCTTTTGTATGGATTAAAAATAATATAACTGAATATGATAAAAAGAGAATATTGGTCTTTTGTGCTCATGGCAATAATGGTGGGGATGGGGCTGTTCTTGCAAGATATATTTATGATAATGGTGGAAATGTCAAAGTCATTTTCTTAGGTGATGTAATCGGAAAGTCAAAAGATGTTGCAAAAACTAATTTTATAAAACTTAAAGAAAGTAAAGTCGAAGTTATAGAATTGGATTTAAGAGATAGCTTGATAGTAGAAAAAGTGAAGGACTTAATAAGTGGATCTGATATTGTTATAGATTCAATTTTTGGGGTGGGTTTTAGTGGAGAATTTTATTCGCCATTCAAGGAGATAGTAGATATTATAAATTCTTCCGGTAAGCTAGTATTGTCTTTAGATATACCTTCGGGTGTTATAGCTAATGGTGGTAATTTTGAAACTGCAATAAAAGCAGATTATACGCTTACCTTTGGTTTTCCAAAGTTTGGAATGATAGATTATCCGGGAGCTTATTTTTGTGGTAAGATTGAAGTTATTGATATTGGTATTCCGGAAAACTTGATAAAAGAACGAAAACTTTTCTTACTTCTGACTGATGAGTATGTAAAGAGATTACTTAAAAAACGAGCAAGAGATACACATAAGGGCAATTATGGACATTTGCTGATAATAGGTGGATATGGTGGAGACTTTAAGAAAGGGATTAAAGCTATGGGAGGAAGTGTTATTCTTTCTGGGCTTGCTGCTTTAAGAAGTGGTGTTGGCTTACTTACCATAGCATGTCATAATAATGTTTTATATAGTATTCAATCTAGTATACCGGAAGCCATGACATTTGGTTGGCTTGAGAATAATAAATCTATTGAATCAATTAAAAAACTTATTGAGAATAATTTTATAAGAACTGTTTTAATAGGCAACGGTTTTTTCAATGGGAAATTTCAAAAAAGACTTTTGGAAATGCTTCTTTCTCATCCAATAGTAAACAGGATAGTAATAGATGCAGATGGCTTAAATATTCTATCAAAAGATAGTAAACTTTTAAAAGAACTATCTTCAAGTGGTAAAAACATTATTCTTACTCCTCACATAGGTGAGGCATCAAGATTATTAAAATTATACCCACACGAGATAAAAAATAAAAAACTTGATGTTATAAAAATGTTAGTTGATTTGACGAATTCAACAGTTATACTTAAAGATAGTGTTTCTTTAATATGTGATGGAGAAAATGTTTTTGTTAATAATAGAGGTAGCTCTTCTCTGGCAAAGGGTGGTAGCGGGGATATACTTGCAGGACTTGTTGCAGGATTTTTAGCTTCTGGTTATGACCCTCTGTATGCTTCCTTACTTGGTAGTTATATACTTGGCGTTGCGGGTGAAAAGTGTGAGCTTAGATTGGGGGCTTATTCTGTATTGGGGAGGGATGTCATCATAGAGATAGCAGAGGTTATTAAAGAACTTAATAAGCCGGAATAGTTATTGTAAACTTTGTTCCTTCTCCCTCTTCACTTTGAACTATAATATTTCCACCATACGAGTGAACAAGATTTTTCACCATATACAGGCCAAGTCCGGCTCCTTTCTGGTTTAAAGAAGGAGCAAATTGTCCTCTATAGAACTGTTCAAATATTTTTTCTTTTTCTTCTTTTTTTATTCCTTCTCCAGTGTCAATAACTTCAAATTTGTATTTTTCACCATTAAATGTTATATTTATTGTTATCATTCCATCCTGTTTATTATAAAATATTGCATTTGATATTAATTCATCAAGTATGGTTTTGAAAATGGTATAATTACCCGATATTATTTTTGCATCTTCAGATATTGATATTGATATATTTAATTTTTTTTCTTCAATTTCTGATTTGTAACTTTCAAGGATTTTGTTGATTATATTTTCTAGTTCAATTTTATCTTTAAATAACTCTTCAGCTGATGTTTCAAGTGAGACAAAATTAATTACCTTATTTGCAAAATTATTTAACTTTTCAACTTTTATTATTAATGCAGATAGTATTTTATTTCTCAATTCAAGAGGTAGATTTCCACTTTTCAGAAGGGATTTTAATTCTTCAAGAATGTGAACAATTGGGGCTTTTAAATATTCTGACATTTTATTTATAAATTCATTTTTGACGTTTACCAGTTTTATTAATGTTCTATTTTGCCTTCTTATTTCAGAGTAGAGTATTGAGTTATAGAGTGAAATGGAGGCCTGGGAACAAAAAATTTCACCAATCGCAAAATCAGACTCAGAAAATGTGTCTGTTTCAGAAATCATATCCACATATATAATTCCAAGCAATTTATCTTTATAACTTAATGGAATGCACATAAAAGACAGTTTTTCATTATTGTTTAATTTTTCGTTTACTACAAGTACACTTTCTCTTTTTCTTGAGGTATCATAAATTTTTTCGTATGAAAGTTTGAAATATTCTTTTTTAAGCTCTTCTTGTGAAAAGTTTAAGAATATTGTTGGTATTAGCTTATTTGCTTTTCTTAAGAATATTACACCTCTATGTGCACGAACGGATTCTACAAGATATTTTAAGATTTTGTGGAGCAAAATATCGGTATTAAGAATAAAACTTAAATTTTTGTTAATTTCAAGTATTTTTCTTAAAACGTTTTCTTTATGAAGAAGTTCTTCAAAGGAAAGCTGGTTTACAGCTTCCTGTGCTTTCAGAAATTTTTCTGCTTCTTTTTTCTCAAGAGCTGTTAATTCTTCAAGATTTTCGTGAGCTTTGAGTGTTTTTTCTATGTCTTTCTTTTCATTTAAAACTATTTCTTGCAAGGCTTCATAAGCCTTAAGCGTCTTATCAGCCTCTTTTAACTCTTCATTAAAGGCATCGGTGAGTTTGTTGTATGCATCGGCTATTTTTTCTAGATGAGCTATTTTTTCATCTTTTTCTTCAATTTCTTTTTCTAGTTCTTTGATTTTTTTCTCATAGTCCATAAAGGCTGACCTCTTACGGATATTTATCGGCTGAAATATGTTATATTTTTATTGTTTAGAAAAATTTTAAACTATTTCTTTGAAATTTTTTCTTAAAGATGGATCTGGTTCTGGAACACTTGAGAGCAGTAGTTTTGTATATGAATGTTTTGGATTTAAAAATACATCTTTTGTTTTTCCGGTTTCTACTATTTTGCCTGAATACATTATTGCGACTCTATCAGAAATATTTTTTACAAGTGCAAGATCGTGAGCTATGAACAAATATGAAAGTTTGAATTGATTTTTTAACTCCATTAATAATGCAATAATTTGGGCTTGAATTGATACATCTAGAGATGATACGGCTTCATCACATATTATAATTTCCGGTTTAAGAGAGATTGCTCTTGCTATTGCAATCCTTTGTCTTTGTCCTCCTGAAAATTCATGTGGAAACTTGTCTATAGAATTTTCCGAAATACCAACTTTCTTTAAAGTTTCAATTATATAATCTTTTACATCTTTTTTATCGACTATTTTATGTAATATTATTCCTTCAGAAAGAATGTCGTAAATTGTTTTACGTGGGTTAAGAGAGGTATTTGGATCCTGAAAGACTATCTGCATTTTTTTTCTAAAAGGGAAAAGTTTCTTCCCATAAATATTTGTAATATCTACTTCATCGAGAAATATTTTGCCACTATCGGGTTCTATAAGCCTTAATATACATCTTGCAAGAGTTGTCTTACCACAACCAGATTCTCCTACAAGTGCAAAAGTCTCATTTTTTTCTATAGTTAAAGAAACATTATCAAGAGCTTTATGAAGCATTTTATCTTTTGTAAATAGACCCTTTCTTATTTGAAAATATTTACTTAATTCTTTAACTTCAAGAATGGGCATTTTTTTCCTCACTATAAAGCCAACATTTTACATATCTATTTTCAATTTTTATAAAAGGTGGATTTTTGGTTTCACATATTTTCATTTTTCTATTGCATCTTGGATGAAATGGGCAACCGGAAGGAATATTCGTTGGTTCAGGAGGATTCCCCTGTATACTTTTGTTATAAGAATAAATTTTTGTTAATGAAGGTACAGAATTAAGTAAACCTATGGTATAAGGGTGTAAAGGATCTTTGAATAATTCAAAAACTCTTGAATATTCAACAATTTGCCCAGCGTATAAAACTAAAACATTTTCAGAAATTTGAGCTACAATTCCAAGATTGTGGGTTATAAATAAGATAGAAAGACCATACTCGTCTTTCAGTTTTTCTATGAGATTTAAAACTTGAGCCTGTATCGTAACATCAAGTGCTGTTGTTGGTTCGTCTGCTATCAAAAGTTTTGGTTTAAGAATTATTGCCATGGCTATCATGGCTCTCTGTCTCATTCCCCCTGAGAGTTCATGTGGATAAAGTTCATATTGAATTTTTGGATTTTTAAATCCTACGTGATGTAATAGTTCGTAAACCATTTCTTTTGAAGTTTTTTTGTCAAAATTTTCATGTATTCTTACTACCTCAGCTATTTGATCCCCTATTTTTTCAACAGGATTAAAACTGGATAAAGGCTCTTGAAAAATAAAACCGATCTCTTTACCTCTGATTTTATATAATTCTTCTATGGGTAGACTTAATATTTCTCTATCTTCAAGAAAGATTTGACCATCTATCTTGAAAGGTGGCGATGGTAATAATCTAGTAATTGAAAGAGCTGATACAGTTTTTCCACAACCAGATTCTCCTACCATACAAAGAGTTTCATTTTTCTTGATTGAATATGAAATGTCATCAACAATCTTGATATCTTTCTCTTTATCTGCCAATGTAATTGTCAGATTTTTTACTGTTAGCAAATAATCTTTCATTAAGTTGCCTTAAGTTATTTTTAATATTATAAATTCAAGATAAATTTTATTCAAAAAATTTACCAATCACCTTCTATGTAAAAGGCAAATTTATAATTCTCTTTTTCTGGATTTATTCTTTTTTCATAACTGTATCCAAAACCTGATGTTATATCTTTTAGTTTTATTTCTCCATAAAGAGCATATTCATAGCCTTGACCATAGTAGGCTCGTAAGGTAAAATCTCCAAAATAAAAGTCCTCTTCAGGATAATATAGGGCTGAATAATAGCTATCAGCCTTATAGTATAGATAACGAGCCTTGATTTTAAAGAAATAGGGATATAATATTAATCTTGTCATAATAAAATTACCAGTTTCATTCTTTAAAATTTCAGTTAAGTTTTGATATCTTAAATGTAAGACAATTTTATTATCAAAAAAACCAGAATTTAAGTATATGTAATTTCTAAAATTTCTCGTTGTTCTTAAATCAGAATATCTACATTTAAGTTCAATAGAAAAATCTGAGAATATAAAATTTTTGGTTTTAAAACCACTTTTTAATTCATATTTTTGATAGATGTTTTCGTTTGTAACCCTACTAAAAATGTTCAAATAACCCTGAATGTAAAAAGGGGTTAACTTTTGATTGACCCCCAAAAAAACACCCTTTGAATCTTTTTTGTAATCTATTATTTCTTCACCATTAATTGAATTAAAATTAGTTTCTGAGTAATAAAATAACCCTGAAATTTTTGTTTCTTCAAATGTTGTCTTTATTCCTTGTACGATAGATAATCCATCTGAAATTGCAATTTCTCCATAAGGATTAAATAAAGGTGTAAGAGGGAAATCATAAAAGAAGCTATATTCATTGGTATTTGTAGAATTGTAACTTAATATACATCCAGCTTCAATGTTCTCTCTGTATATTAAGGCTGTTGTTATGTGAAAATTTGTGTTTGTTTTAATAAGTTGTTTGGCAATTGATAAGTAAGGGAAAAATAAGTTTTTTATTTTTAAGTTTAATGCTATTCCATCTAGATAGTCAAAAATTTTATTATTATCGGAATCTTTGTTTGGATTTTTGTATCTTACTATTCCTCTTGTCTTTTTATGGATTGGATATTTTGAGATGTCATCTATATAATTTATAGAACCTGTTCCAAATAATAAATTTTGCCCAAAAGAAAGCTGATAATGCCCAATAACAAAGTTAATTAGCTCATTTTCAAATGAAAAATTATATACTGAATTGGAGAGAAAGTAGGACTGTTCTTTCTCAAGAATATTTGTCTTACTATTAATTCCATAGAAAATATTAAGTTCTTTGATTTGTATTTCTGATTCAAAGATATTTTGGTTGGTATTATTTTTTTCTTTTGTAATATAGCGAAAAAAGAAAAAAAGTTCTTTTTCCGGTGGGTTTTTTATCCTTATGTATGGAGAGATTTTTTCTATATTTTCAATACTTAGGCCAAAGTTAGTTAATTCATAAATGGATTTAAAAAAATTGTTTTTTCTGAAATTTTCAAAATTTCTGGATTGTTTTTCATTGAGTTGCAGGAGTTGATTTAGGTAAGAGAATTTTGTTGTGTTAAGATCCATTGGATGGATAAGAAGATCTCTATAAAATTCACCTTCTTCTTCTATAGAATATAAAATATTTATAAGTAGAAATATTATTAATAATTTACTCCATTCTCGAAACATAGATATCTATTCTTCTGTTGTATGCTCTTCCTTCTGGAGTGTCATTTGATTCGAGTGGCTCATGTTCTCCCCTTCCTTCGGCATACATTCTTGAGGGTTTAACACCGAGAGCCTCAAAATATCTGACTACAGATGAAGCTCTTGCAGTTGAGAGTTCCCAGTTTGTGGGGTATATTTTTGCCATTTCTGATGCTTTAGGAATTGGAGAATTATCTGTGTGTCCAACAATTTCAATTTTAACATCGTCACCGGCGTCTTTCAGGAGAAGACCAACTTTTCTTAATACTTCTCTACCCTCTTCAAAGTCTATTTCTGCACTGCCGGGTCTGAAAAATAGATCACTTGCTATTGTGATTTTATAACCTTTTTGAGTTTCCTGAACACGAACTTTTTTTGCTCTGATTTCCGGGGTAAGGAGTTGTTCTGCATTTTTCATTGCCTTTGAAAGTTTGGTACCTAAGTCCTGTGATGGTAAACTTTCGATTGTATTTCCAAATTCTGCTAGAGGTCCTTTGGTAAGTGTATTTCCTCCTTCGAGGGCACCAAGAGATCCTTTAAAAGCTGATAAAATGAGCTGCATTTCTGTGGAAGCTGTGTTTTTACTCATTGTTGCAATAAGCATAATGAAGAATGTGAGTAGTAAGCTATTCATATCTCCATAGGTTGTCATCCAGGCTGGAGTGGAGTATGTTACCTCGGACTTTTTTTTATTTCTTGCCATATTATTTACCTTCTTCGGATTTAGGTCTTTGAGCCGGTGGTAGGAATGAATTTAATTTTTCTCTTAATATTGTTGGGTTATCACCAGCCTGTATAGAAAGAACTCCTTCAAGAACAATTTCTTTCATTATTACATCATATTGGTTCCATAGATAGAGTTTTGCTGACATTGGTAAGAGAAAATGGTTTGCTAAAATAGCTCCATAAAGTGTGGTTATCAAAGCTGTAGCCATATTCTTACCGATACTAGAGACGTCCTGCATGCTTCTTAACATAGCTATAAGACCTATAAGTGTTCCTATCATTCCCCAGCTTGGAGCAAAATATCCCCAGTCATCAAATATCTTTCTTGCCTGAGCGTGCCTTGTTTCCATTTGATCCATTTCTGCATACATTATATTTTTTACAACCTCCGGGTCTGTTCCGTCAACTACAAGTTGCAATGCTCTCTTGAGAAAAGGATCTGGAACCTCTGCAACATCATCTTCAAGAGCAAGAACTCCTTCTCTTCTTGATTTTTCTGCAAATGTTATCAAAGTTTCAATAGTTGAAGATGGATCAAAGGCTTTATTTTGAAATGCGAGACCAAATAATGTTCTCAACATTTTTATTCTTTCAAATGGAATACATATCATTAAAGAGGCAAAAGAACCACCGATAGTAATTAATACAGAAGGTAAATCAAAATATATAGAAAGGTCGCCTGTATTAAGCCAGGCACCCCATAACCATAGAATTGTCCCACCTATAACACCAATTAACGTTCCTCTTTCCATAAATTATTTCTCCCTTGATTTTTCTATTCCTGATTTCACAGATTCACTTAAAAAATCTATAAAACTATTTCTTATATCATTTGTTGATTCTTTTACAATGAACTTTTTACCAGATAAAAGTACTATTACAGTTTGTGGGGTTTCTTCAATAGTCTCAATCAAAAATGGATTAATAGTTAATTTTGTTTCATTAAGTCTTGTCAGTGTGATCATAAATTTCCTTTTTATTAATTTTTCGGATTAATTATACATAATTTGAGTTTTTTACACAATTTTACAAAAAGTTAAAAATATATTAAAATATATCGAGAGGTGGTAGGATGTTAGAAAAGATAAATCCATTAAGTTTAAATAGCTGGGAAAAGTTATCTACTCATTATGAAAAAATGAAGAAGATTCATATGAGAGAGCTTTTTGCAAATGATAAGGACAGGTTTAATAAATTTTCTATTGTCTTTGAAGATGTGTTGCTTGATTATTCCAAAAATATTATTGATGAAGAGACAATGAGTTTACTTGTTAATCTTGCTGAGGAAGCAAAACTCAAAGATGCAATTGAAAAGATGTTTACTGGTGATAAAATTAACGAGACTGAAAAGAGGGCTGTGTTACATATAGCGTTAAGGAATAAATCAAATCCTCCAATTTACGTTGATGGAGTTGATGTAATGCCAGAAGTCAATAGGGTTTTAAAACAGATGAAGGACTTTTCAAATAGGATTATTTCTGGAGAGTGGAAAGGTTATAAAGGTAAGGCTATAACTGATATTGTAAATATTGGTATAGGTGGTTCTGATCTTGGTCCTGTTATGGTTACTGAGGCGTTAAAACCATACAAAAAACCAAATATTAATGCTCATTTTGTTTCAAATGTTGATGGAACACATATTGCGGAGACATTGAAAAAACTTAATCCAGAGACAACTCTTTTCATTATTTCATCGAAAACTTTTACTACCCAGGAAACAATGACAAATGCAAATACGGCAAGAGAGTGGTTTTTAAGTTATTCAAAAGATGAAAATAGTATTAAAAAACATTTTGTAGCTGTATCAACGAATGAAAAAGAGGTTATAAAATTCGGAATAGATCCACAAAATATGTTTGTCTTCTGGGATTGGGTTGGAGGTAGATATTCACTCTGGTCGGCTATTGGACTTTCTATAGCCTGTACTATAGGATTTGAAAATTTTGATGCACTCCTTATGGGGGCTCATAAGATGGATAACCATTTCAGAAATACCTCGTTTGAAAGGAATATTCCTGTTATTCTTGCACTTCTTGGGATATGGTATAATAACTTTTTTGGAGCTGAAACATATGCTATTTTACCTTATGATCAATATTTGCATAGATTGCCGGCCTATTTGCAGCAAGGTGATATGGAATCAAATGGTAAAAGTGTTGATAGAAATGGTAAGAAAGTTTCTTATCAGACAGGTCCAATAATATGGGGGGAACCCGGAACTAACGGACAACACGCATTTTATCAACTTATTCATCAGGGGACAAAACTTATTCCCTCAGATTTTCTTGCTCCCGCTATAAGCCATAATCCTATAGGAGATCATCACTTAAAACTTCTTTCAAACTTTTTTGCTCAAACAGAAGCACTAATGAATGGTAAAACAGAAGAAGAAGTTGTAAATGAGCTTAAATTAGCTGGGAAATCTAACGAAGAAATCGAAAACTTGAAACCATTTAAAGTATTTGAGGGTAATAAACCTACGAATTCCATATTGTTTAAAAAACTTACTCCAGAAGTTCTTGGAAGTTTAATTGCAATGTATGAACATAAAATTTTTGTTCAGGGTGTTATATGGAATATTTTTAGTTTTGACCAGTGGGGCGTTGAGCTTGGTAAGCAGCTTGCAAATAAGATTCTTCCTGAACTTGCGGGGGATGAAGTTGTTACTTCGCATGATTCTTCGACAAATGGGCTTATAAATATTTATAAGATGATGAGAAAATGACAGAAAAAGAAAAAATGATAGCTGGCGAGTTTTATAACGCGATGGATAAAGAGTTACTTAAAGATAGACTTAATGCAAGAAAATTGCTTTATAAATTTAATAATTCAAAACCATGGCAATTAAAAAAAAGAATGAAATTGATTAGCAAATTAATAAAATCAAGAGGATTTTGCTATATTGAGCCCCCCTTCTACTGTGATTATGGGTATAATATTGAAACAGAAGGTTTTTTCTATGCCAATTTTGGATGTGTGATTCTTGATGTTTGTAAGGTTAAAATGGGCAATGGAGTATTGCTTGGTCCTTATGTCCAGATTTATACGGCTACACATCCACTTGATCCAGTTGAAAGAGCTTCAATGAAAGAATATGGTAAGCCGATAGAAATAGGAGAAAATGTCTGGATAGGTGGCAATTCAATAATATGTCCTGGCGTAAAGATAGGAAAGAACACTGTTATTGGAGCTGGAAGTGTTGTAGTAAAGGATATTCCTGAAGGTGTTCTTGCAGCAGGTAACCCATGTAAGGTTATAAAAGAAATCAAATAAAATGGAGTTTTTGATGCGAAAAAGATTAATGGTAACTGGAGGATGTGGATTTATAGGCTGTAATTTTATAAGATATGTGTTTGAAGAGACTAATTTTGAAGGGGTGATCATTAATGTTGATAAATTAACATATGCAGGTAATCCTTACTCATTAAAAGATATAAGTGAAAAATATAATGACAGATATTTTTTTGAAAAAATAGATATATGTGATGGAAAATCTATCAGAAAAATTCTCGAGATGTATCAAATTGATACAATAGTACATTTTGCTGCTGAGTCTCATGTTGATAGGTCTATTTTTGGACCTGCTGATTTTATTGAAACAAATATTGTTGGTACCTTTATTTTGCTTGAATGTGCTAAAGACTACTGGAAAGATAGAAAAGATGTTTTATTTCACCATGTTTCTACGGATGAAGTTTATGGAAGCCTTGGAGAGGAGGGTTATTTTACTGAAGAAACTCCTTATGATCCTCGAAGTCCATATTCAGCTTCAAAGGCATCTTCAGATCATCTTGTGATGGCATATTATCATACATATGGTTTACCGGTTACATTGAGTAATTGTTCCAACAATTATGGGCCATATCATTTTCCAGAAAAACTTATTCCACTTATGATTATTAATATTCTTGAAGAGAAACCTTTACCTGTCTATGGG
>JAOACQ010000057.1 GCA_026417755.1 Brevinematales bacterium
TTCTACAAATCCCGTTAAATAATTTGATATTTATTATAATTTAAAATATAATCTTAAGCAAATTTTGTTTGGTGTTATAGCTTTATGAAAGTAAAAGCGTTAGTTTTATTACTCTTTGTTAAGTTGCTTATTGCGGAGAGTAAGGATTTAATCTTTTACAATGAAGTTTCAGCTTATTATGTGAATGAGACTCTCTTATATAATGGGGCTAAGATTGGGCTTAATGGAATTTCTTTAAGATATTCATTGCCAGCTGTTGTGAGAGGATTTTCTTTCTCTATGGTTCAAAGTTACGGAGTTGATTATACAAAGACCTCTTTTTCATTAGGAGTTTCTCCTTTTTTTCCGCTCGCAATGATGGATGGAGCTTTAGGAAGATTTTTAATAAACAGTTTTAATCCAAATCTTGGATGCACTGGCTGTTGTCTTGGAATTTCTGGTTTTAGTATAGTTCTTCTTGCGATTTATAGTGAGATTTATTTTCAGCCTAATTTTACTTGTATTAACTATAGAGATAGACAGGAATGGGTTTTTTACCCTGAAATGACTTTTAACTTTACTTTGCCTCTTTGGTATTTTTTGCCAGAAGAATACGTAAAATTTCCTGTATATTTCAAAGCAGGGTGGTCAACTATACTCTTTAAAGAATTGTTAAGTTCAAAAATTGAGAGTTCATCTTTTAATGCGGGCTTTTCAATTGGATTTTAAAATTTCAACTTTACTAATAATTTCTTTTGCTGTTGTTATGCCATCGAGGTTTTCTATTAGTTCACCTTTTAAATTTGTTTTGTATTTAAGTTTTAATTCAATTTTATCTTTGAAATCTGAGTCTATAACAGCAGTATAAACAAGGCTTGGTTGGCCATCATATAGTTTTCCCATAGGATAGGATTCATTTTCGTCAAATGCATTATTAACCTCAAAATAAAGGATCAATTTTTTATCTATAGGTAATTTTATATTAATTTTTGTACTTGATTTTGGGGAAGCCCCAGTTACACTATCTGGCATAGGTTTATTTTTTGTAGGAAGATTATCTTTAAATACATAGACCCATCTTGGAAAAGTATATTCTCTATAGATTT
Organism: Brevinematales bacterium; assembly: GCA_026417755.1. Classification (GTDB taxonomy): domain Bacteria; phylum Spirochaetota; class Brevinematia; order Brevinematales; family JAOACQ01; genus JAOACQ01. The sequence continues at coordinate 1,086 of JAOACQ010000057.1, forward strand.
TATTCTTATCATAAGATTGACCAGCCCAATCTTGTTTTGCAAATCTTCTTGTCATCCAGATAGTTTCTTTATACTTTCCATCTTCACTTTCAACCCATAACACCATCTGCGGAGTTGTTGTAAAAGAAAAAATTCCTATCTTGCCAGTCTGGACAAAATGTTTTCCAACTTCGATGTTTAATACAAAATCTGCTGCAAATATTTGTTGTGCCAGAAAGAGAAAAAATAAATATTTCATAAACTCTCCTCATTTTGTTTTTCTATGCCCGATAGGCATAAGTATTATCGGAGTTTCATTCTTTTGCATTTCTAAAAGTTTTTTTATTTCTGTATCATAAAAAGCTCCAACTACAACAGTGCCCAGATTGAGGTTTTCAACCATTAAATGAATATTTTGGGCAACACACCCAACTTCAATGTATGTATAGTTTGTCCCTCTTGCTCCATATTTTGCTGTTACACGGTCAAAAACTGCACCTATAGCTATGATGGCAGGAGCTTTAATTATACAATCCTGTCTTAAAGCGGCCTCATAAATGTTAGTTATAATATTTTTGGTTGAGATTTTTAATAAAGATTTTTTTTGTGGATTAAATTTATAGATTCCTGTTTCGAGCTTTTCTACTTTATTTACTACTATATAGATTTCTACAGGATATAAGGCACCTGCAGATGGGGTTGTTCTGAATCCTTCTTTTGAAGTTATTCCCTGGGCTGCCCAGAGGATATATGAAAGTTCTTTTAAGCTAATAGGCTTGTCTGAATAATCTCTTATTGATCTTCTATTTTGTATTATTTTTTCAAGAAAGCCATTTTTGTCGATTTCTGGTAATAAAATTTCTCTTTCATAGCAGAAAGAAATATTAGAGAGTATTAATAATAAAACTTTTATTTTATTCATAACTTTTTTGTAGAATTTCTGATAACAAGCTCAACAGGTATTGATTTTATAACCTGTTTTTTATTTTCAAAAGTATTATTTATTAGTTGAAAGAGGATATCTATAGCTGTTTTTGCAATTCTATCATGATATACGTGAATTGTAGTAAGTGTAGGATGAGATTGAGAAGCAGCATCTATATCGTCAAAACCAACAATACTTATATCATCAGGAACATTTTTGCCTTTGAGTTGTAGACCCTTCATAAGCCCAAGTGCCATTAAATCGTTTGCGGTAACTATAGCTGTAGGTAACGGAGAAAGGGAGAGAATTTTTTCCGTAAGATTAAATCCAGTGTCAAATAGAAAATCACCTTCTATCACGTAATTATCGGGAATGGTAATACCTGCATCTTTTAAGGCTTTCTTGTATCCTTCAAATCTGTCAAAAGCTAATTTATTATTGAATCTTCCGGTTATATAAGCTATTTTTTTATGCCCAAGTTCAATGAGATGCTTGGTGGCTTGATATCCACCTGAAAAATTATCAGGAATAACAGCGGGAACATTTGAGTTTTCTAAGGCATTTTCGAGAGTAACACAATTAATAAATTGTGAAATACTTTTTAAATATTCTTCTTCTTCAGGGAAAAGAGTAAAAAGAACACCATCAACCTTTCTTTTTTCAGAGAAAGGGAAAATATCCTTTACCTTTGAAAAGTAAAGCAAATTGTAGCCGTAATTATGGACATTTTTTTCAATTTGATTAAATAGAGTGGAATAATAATGGCCTGTTATACCACCGCCTATCCAATCTGGCAGGAAAAAACCTATATTGTATGTTTTTTTATATATATAACCTTTTTTACAAACAAAAGTACCTTTGCCTGGTTCTTTGTATAAAAGTTCTTCTTCTGTCAGATCTTCGATAGCTTTACGCATAGTCATATAGGAAACTTTAAATCTCTCGGCAAGAACCCTTTCCCCCGGAAGTTTATCAGTATAATCCCCCTCAAGGATAGCTTTTTTGATTAGTTGTTTGATTTTTTCATACTTGGGTAAAAAGTTTTCATTTTCCATAATTTTTGCCTATTTCTAAAGAATAAAAAATAATAAATCATTTATCTTATTTTGTCAAATAAACGACTATATTTTGAATTAATTTTGTTGTTCCAAGTTAATAGCGGAATAGTTTCTCCAAGTTTGAAAGTAGTAAGCAATTTAAATTCCTCAGCTCCTTCTATCCAATTATATTTCGTTACATCTCCCTGTATTAATAACCCCACGGCCTCAGCTTCAAACCTCTTTTTGTATCTTTCCTTTCCACTCTCAAACTTTAAGTTATTTGTCCACTTTCATTATTGTAACTACACTGAAATTTTATTCTCATAAAGAAGAAAAAATCTCTTTTCAAAAAAAACAAATTATTTTATAATATGAAAATGAAATAGATTGCACACTGATATTTAAAGTAAATTTAAAAAGAGATTTTAAATGAATGGTAAAAGTTATATTTTGATTTTTCTTTCCTTACTTCTTTTCTTGTATGGTGTTTTGTTGTCTCATTTTTTATTGGCAAATAAGTTGAAAAAGAAAAGTAATTTTTTATTTGTAATTATTTTCTTTTTTCATTCTTTATTTACTCTTGTAGCTGCTTTTTTTGATTTTCATTTTTTTCTATTTTTTACTATTGGGTTTCTGATGTTATTTTTTATAAGTCTTTTTGTAAG
>JAOACQ010000099.1 GCA_026417755.1 Brevinematales bacterium
GTTCGACAGAAGATGCACTCTCTATACTCTTCATGATGACGAATACTTTCATTCATTCTGGCTATAACATCTCTCGGAATTATAGGTAATGCAATTATCTGTGAGTGGGGATGAACTTGAGAAGCCCCTGCTCTTGCTCCATGGTTTCTGAAAGGAATCACAGATTCAATATAGTCTATATTCATTAATTCCTTAATCCTTATCTGGTAACTTTTGAGAATTAATTCAACATTTTCTACAGGCATTGTAGCTATGGTAAGATTATGAAGTGGTGTTTCAAGAAGAACTTCATGGTGTCCTATTCCTTCCATAGAACGTTCATAATTATATGTATTTATATTAAAACCATCCTTTAACGGTGAAAGTGCTGGAAATTTATTTGGAATAACCCTTAATTTCCATTTGTTCTTTTCTTCAACTCTATATAAGTCTATTGTATTTCCAAATTTTTCTTCATTTCCCGGACAAAATGGGCAATTTTCATCATATTCTGGATGTTTGATTGAAATATCCTTATCTTCTTTCAACTGTTCAGGTCTTTTTGCTCTTTCTGTGGCAATTATTACCCATTCTTTTAAGATATAACTTTGTCTTAATTGAGACATAAAACCTCCAAAAATTTACCTAAAGATATTATAAGCGAATATAAAAAAAATACAATAGTTAATTCAAAATTTTCCAGAGACCTTTTTTTTTCTTTTTTGCAACATTTTCTGCTTTGATAAAGTCTTCATTCTTTCGCTGATTATAGAAATAGCAAAAAGCATAGCCTGTTTCAAGTTGATAAAGATTAATATTAGTTTCACCTTTATAAACAATTGCAAGAATTCTTTCATATATGTCTAAGTAATTGAAAGAATTAAAATTTACAATTACCATATCATTTTTATATAAAACACTTGAAAGATTTGAAAGAGAAAGTTTACCAAGATTCAAGATTTCATTTCTTTTTAAATATATTTCTTTTTGATAAAGTTTGTCTAAAAATCTTTCAAATCTTTCATTTTCTTTTGTTTCTGGGGCATCAATATTTAATAATCTTACCACATAACTATGATTTGAGAAAATTGAAAAATTGGATAGATTCTCTAAAGAAATTACGACTATGGTATCACCATCAATAACTTCATTAACATAGGCTGAAAAATGAAAATTTAAATTCTCCACTTTTGTATTTAATTGACATGACAAAAGTAAAACAAATATTAATATTTTTTTCATAAAAAAAAAGGCCTGCCCCTAATAGAAAAAGGACAAGCCTATTCTCCCCCGGTAGGGCTCGAACCTACGGCCCGCTGGTTAACAGCCAGCTGCTCTGCCTACTGAGCTACAGGGGAATACCACAAATTTTCGTATAAATATTATACAAAAAATTTTTCAAAAAATCAAGTTTCAATTAAGTTTTTCTTTTCTTTTTTATGTATAAAATTATAAAGAAAACTCTTGTGCAGTATAAAAATTTTTCTTTATTTACAAACAAAACTTAGTTTATTTGATTTTATCGGAAATTCTATTTAAAATCTATATAAAATTTTTGGAGCAAAAAAATGGACTTTCTAAAAGCAATAGTGCTTGGAATAGTAGAAGGTATAACTGAATTTTTACCTATCAGTAGCACAGGGCATCTTATAATACTTAATGAATTCATAAGTTTTGGAAATAGCTTTGAAAAAACTTTTGATATAGTCATTCAACTCGGGGCTATTTTATCTGTTGTTTTTTATTTTTGGGATAAAATATATCCATTTAAAAAAGATCGACTCAAACAAACAGAAAATCTGGTTTTGTGGCTTAAAATCGGAGTAGCCGTTATTCCAGCTATTATCATTGGTGCTTTAGCTGGTTCAAAAATTCAAGAATATCTATTTAATCCTTTAGTTGTAGCTATAATGTTAATAATAGGGGGAGTTGTTATCTATTTTCTCGATAAAAATGATAAAAAGTTTAAGTATAATTCTCTCGGAGAAATAAGTTTCAAGGTTGCATTTTTTATAGGCCTGTTTCAATGTTTATCATTTGTACCGGGAACATCAAGAGCTGCTGCTACAATTATTGGAGCAATGATACTTGGATTATCGAGGGAAGCTGCTGTTGAATTTTCATTTTTTCTTGCTATACCTACAATGATAATGGCTTCATCTTATTCATTGCTTAAAATTGGTTTTAATATTTCTCCAAAAGAATGGGGAATTTTAATAACCGGTTTTATTGTCTCTTTTTTTGTAGCTTATGGAGTTATTGCATTTTTTATTAATTATGTGAGAAGTAAAAATTTTATACCTTTTGCAATATATAGGATCTTTCTTGGAATAATTGTCCTATTATTTTTCTTATTAAAAGGTAATTTGATTTAAAAAGGATTTTTATGAGGTTTATCTTTGGGTATTTGTTTATCGCATTAGCTGGTATTTTATTTCTTGCATTAATAAGTTTTTCACCACTTGATTCTATTTTCTTTACATCGAGTGTTTCTCAGATTCCACAAAATATTGCCGGAAAAGCAGGGGCATTTATATCTTCAATTTTTATCATAAGTTATGGTAAATTTGCTTCCTACCTTTTAGATTTTGCAATTCTTACACTTGGAATAAATTTTTTAACCTCTAAAAAGATTGGAAAAACATTTATAAAGTTTTTATTAATTTTTATTTCGGCACTTTCCCTATCAATTGCAATAACTTCTATTTCAAAAACAGAAAATTTTATTGATTCTGGCGTATTCGGCATAGTAATTACAAATCTTATGAAAGAATTTTTACCTAAAGAGTTTATCTTTATACTTTTTTTATCTTTATTTTTTATTTCACTAATTTCTTCAATGAAACTATTCAGCTCTCTTGTAAAATTAATTGGCAAGGCTTTATTGATTATATTTATTTTCCCATTTGGTATAATTTTTTCAAAAAAAGCCAAAAAAGTGGAAAAGGATCTATCCTTTCTTGAAAAAGAATCCCCACAGATTTTAAATGAAAAAAATACTGAACCACAAACAGATATAAAAGTCCCAGAATTCCTAAAAACAGATACAGCTCAACCAGAGAGAACAAAATTACCCGAAGAAACACCAAAATGGCTTTCAGATAATGCAGAAAAAGCAAAATTAATAGAAGCAATAAAGGAAAAAACAGAGGAAATTTTAATTCAAGATGAAAAAAAAGAAGAAAATACCCAACTTACTACAATTGAAGATCCTGTCGAAGTGGAAACTCAATCCTATGAAAACTCAGTAGAAGAAATAGACTCCCCCACTCTTATAGAAGAAGAGCCTGAAGAAATAACAGCAGAAGCAGATTATAAAGAAATAATTACTCACCGCCTTGAAGAAAAGCCAGAGAAGATTTTTGTTCCACAAAAAGGAGATGCATACATTTATCCAAATCCAGAAGAGCTTGAAAAAAATATAAAATCTCTCTCGAACTCAGAGATAGAAAAGGAAATAAAAAGGGTTTCTGAAATTATAGAAACCACCTTTACAAGTTTCAAAATAGATGTTAAAGTTTCAGGTTATTCTAGAGGACCATCGATTACCAGATATGAGATAGTTCCTCCAGACGGACTTAAACTCAGAAGTATAGTAAACCTATCTGATGATCTTGCTTTAAAACTCGGTACAAAAAATCTGAGAATAGTTGCCCCCATAGGTAATAAAAGTATAGTAGGAATAGAAGTGCCAAACCAACAGAGAGATAATGTTGTTTTAAGAGATATCATAGAAAGTCCGGAGTATAAAAATACTAGGGCAATCTTACCCTTGATTCTCGGAAAAGATATTGCAGGAAATATTATAATAGAAGATTTGACGGAAATGCCACATTTACTTATAGCTGGAACAACTGGGAGTGGAAAAAGTGTATTTGTTAATTCTCTCATAGCTGGAATTGTTTTCCATAGAACATCGGAAGAGGTGAAATTTATCTTCATTGACCCAAAAATGGTTGAGCTTGAGCTTTATGATGGTATTCCACATCTCATCTCCCCAGTTATAACGAATCCAGAAGAAGCTATAGCTGTGCTTGAATGGGTCTCAGAAGAGATGGATAGAAGATATAATCTACTGAGTGTAGTTGGGGAAAGAAACATAGTTGATTATAACAAAGAGGTTTTAGAATACGATAGACTTCCATATATAGTTGTAATCATTGATGAGTTTGCAAACCTTATGTTAAGACTCCCAAAAGAGACAGAAAAAATTATTTCAAGACTTGCAGCCATGGCAAGAGCAGTTGGGATTCATCTTGTTGTAGCAACCCAGAGACCAAGTGTAGACGTAGTAACAGGAATCATAAAAGCCAACTTCCCTTCCCGAATAGCTTTCAGGGTTAGTTCACAGACAGATTCAAGAACCATACTTGATAAAGCTGGGGCTGAAAAACTGCTTGGTAAAGGAGATCTTCTATTTATGACTCCTAACTTTATAGATCTTATAAGAATTCAGGCTCCTTTTGTTTCTATTAAAGATGTAGAAACTATAGTAAAAACTCTTAAAAGAAACGGAACGGCTGAATATCTTATCAACCCAATCGATCTTATCGAAAAAGAAACTGAGGAAGAGTTTGAAGATACAACAGATTATACAGATGACCCTATATTTGCTGATTGTTTGAAAATAGCCGTAGAAAATGGAGAGGTATCAGCCTCCTTTTTACAAAGAAGATTCAGAATAGGTTACAATAGAGCTTCCAGAATAATTGACGCAATGGATAGGATGAAGATTTTAGGCCCATCAAAAGGTGCAGGTAAACCAAGAGAAGTGCTTATTGGATTAAATGAACTTAATGAGATTTTAACATAGTTATTTTTGAATCACATACCAGCCGTTAAAGTTTGTAATTATTTTTACATTTTTAAAGTTATTAAAATTTTTTGTAAAAATTATACCATTTTCATTTTTGTAAATTTTACCTCTGCCAATAACTTCGAGTATAAAAATATCAGCCTGTAAAGCGTTATCTGGATCAAAATAAAATTCTCCTTCAAAATTTTTAACCATCTCTAAAAGAGGTTTTTGTTCTTTAATTTCTCTATAAACACTTTCTTCATTTAAGAAAAAAGTTCTGACCCAAATAGCCAGAAAATTAAAAAGCAGAAGCCAACAGATCCATTTTTTATAATTAAGTTTTTCATTATTTACTATATACCATGAAGCTATCAAAGCCATAACTGGATGAGCAGAATTAACATACCACGCACATTTTGTCTTCACCATAAAAGGAATCAAAAGTGAAGCAATAAGCCAACTAATGACGATGGGATGAGAAAGAAATTCGTTTACTTTTAGGTAAAAAGAAAACTCTCCCTTCAAATTAATTTTTAACTCATTTCTATAAATAAAAGCAGGAATCAAAAAAAGGCTCCAGAACAGATTATTCAAAATAAGTGGTTCAAGATAGTGTAAATTTGTAGAAGGGTGCCCTTCTAGAGCAATTTTTGATCTACTTAAAAAATCATAACCAAACATACTCTTGAAAAACCTAATTCCATCGTATTGATATCTTAAATATGCCCATATCAAAACTGGAATTAAGAAAAAAATTATGATAACAAAAATTTTTCTGACTTTAAGATTCCTATTTAAATAATAATATAAAAAAATCAGTATAACTATCTGAATAAATGCAAAACTCTTTACCAAAAATCCGCTTGCAATCAATAATCCTAAATACAAAAATTTTAAAATGTCTTCCTTTTTGAATACAAGAGTATAAACAGTTAACACAAAAATAAAACTAAAAATTGCATCGAAATCCCCAGTTCTTCCTGAATGAAGATGAACATAAGCATTTGATAAAGATAAAAAAGAGGAAGAAATAAAGGCAACATTTTCTCCAAAAAAATGTTTAAAAATACGAAAACAAAGCAAAACAGAAATAAAAGCAAAGAAAGCAGAAAAAAAACGAAGACTGAAAATAGAAAATCCAAAGATTTTATAGGCAAAGGAAATAAACCATAAACCAAGAGGAGGTTTTAAATTCCAATAATCTGGAGTTTCGAGATAAGTATGACCAACAAAGTTACCGCTTTTAACCATTTCATAAGCTGAAATACCATGCCTTGCTTCATCCCAACTGAAAACTGGAAGTTTATCCAAAAAAAAGAAAAAGTTAACAAACGCCAGAAAGCAAATAAAAATAAAATATCTTTTTTCTTTTAAAGAAAGGAACAATTTGTTAAGCAATCACATCCCCTTTATCTTGAAGTCTAACAACACTTTGTATAAACTCTTCGAGTTTGTTCTTATCTTTCCAATCCATATTAAGAGAAAATTTTACACCTATAACTCTATAACCTTCAAGGGTTGGGTCGTATATATTCACTATTGTTGCCATTGTTTTGATAGTAGTTTCATCTTTAAATACAAGCTGGACATACAATCTTTTCATAAGTCTCAAATATTTATAAAAATCCGGTTGGTTTATTATAAATTTTGCTCCATTAACCCCAAGATCAACTATAGTTTGAGGTTCCTTAGAAACTATCTCAAATGCACATTTTGTAAATAAATCATCTACAGCTTTAAGCGAAAGCTGTTTAAGCCTTATTACATTTGTTTTATTCATTACCTCTTTAAGCGAGATGACTTTTATTATTCCTATAACTTCATCTTCAAAGATCAGGGGCACAGTGGCTTCGCTTCTGATCTTGTGATTTTTGTAAAAATCTTTCATCTTATCAAGCTGAGCCAAAATAGCTTTACTATCAAGCCCAGCTTCATTCATAAACTTAATATAATCCTGATAAGTCAATACACTTTCATCTTTTAAAGAAAAATTGGTAGTATCAAAAACTACAAAAGGGTTTTGATATTTTTTTATCAATTGTAAAATAGGATTTTTTTCTGTTCCATCAAAAAGTGTAATTTTAGCAATATCATAATTCTCAGAACGCATAAGGGTGCTTTCAATTGTGCTGATTATTAAATGAATTTTCTTCGCAAGTTCCTCATCCTGTATTGATGGGTCAACTACCTTGAGTGAAAGATATGCATCAAGTTTTTGAATGAAAGGATTACCAGCTACCTTTATCCTTATGGTTTTTCTTTTTGGATGGGATTTAATGGCATCTGGTAGGGAAATTGAATTGTCCCCCATCGGAATAGCAGTGAATAGAAAAACATTTGCTCCAAATACGACTTCTCCATCAAGAGGCCTCATTTTATAATCATCAAGAGATACTCCATTTTTATTACATTCTACACTTGAAAATGTAATAATTCCATTTTTATATTCTTTAAATTTAACGTTAAACTTTGTATCTCTATCCCTTAAAACACCACTTATATTGTTTGAACAAAAAAGCATTATAAATTTGATAATTTCTCTTTCTTCGTTATATAATTCTTCTGTTATCATATATTAACTCTCTTAACAGTATCGGAACTAATGGTTTATTCTTTAGCAAATTTATCTGAATTAAATTAACATATCAAAAAAATAAAGTCAAATAATAAATTGGTTTTGAGTTCATTGCGTGTTAATTTATAGAATAACAGGAGGAGAACAGTTATGTGGAAAAAATTTTGCATTTTACTTTGTTTGTCATTTATAATCAATACGTTATGGGGGGCAAATCTTAAAATTATAGTTAAAGAAAAAAAGAAACCGATTCAGGATGCTACTGTGGTTTTAATTGAAAAAAAGATTCAAAAAAACACGGAGGCAGATGGAAGTGCTATTTTTGATAATATTGAAAATGGCAGGTATACGTTAGTGGTTGTAATAGCTGGTTATGAGAAATTTTCAAAGGAAATTTTAGTTGAAGACAAAGATTTAGAAATTCCAGTAGAACTTAAAAGATTAAAAATTACAATGACAGAAATAACAGTAGAAGAAAAAAGGGAAAAAGGTAAAGTTCCGGCATCTAAAAAAATAAGTAACGATGAGCTTAAGATTGTTTCTCAGGGATTTATGAATGACGCAATCAAAGTTGTTCAATCCATGCCCGGGGTTGGCTCAAGTGGTAATATGTTTGACGCCTCAATGTATATTCAAGGTGGAAACTGGTATGAAAATATAGCCTTAATGGAAGGAGTTGTTTTAATTAATCCTTACAAATGGGGTGGAAAAATAAGTATGTTTAACCCAAACTGGGTTGATAGTATTGAGCTTTATACTGCTGGTTACCCAGCCTATCTTGCACAAGGACTTTCTGGAGCTTTAATAGTAAAAATTAAGGAAGGTAACAAAGAAAGGCTTAAGGGATATTTTGATCTATCTTCTGCAACAAGTGAAATTGGTTTCGATGGGCCTATAGGTAAAAATATCACTTTCTATTTTAATGTTAGAAGAACATATTATGAATTATTTGCTCCTTTGTTTACAAAAACGTTAGAAGGTACTCAATTCCCTCATATTACAGATAGTATATTTAAACTTACTATTACCCCAACAATAGATGACAAAATTTCACTTTTTTTATATGGTAGTGAAGAAGGAATGAAGTGGAAATTTAGTGGGGATGAAAACGATGCCAGCGGAACAACATATAATGGAGAATTTTACTATTATATGCCGCAGTTTATTTTTGGTTTAAGATATGATAGAAGACTTACAGAAAAAGATTCATTTGATATTGTTCTTGGCGCCACATATAATAAAGCTAATGGTAAGTTTGATGGAGGCCCAATGGGAACTAGCGAATGGGACTCACAAATGCTTAATATTCAACCTTTAGTCAATTTCTACATTAATTCTTTTGACTCACACAAAATTCAAACTGGAGGAGCAATTATTATACCTGTTTTACTCAATTATTCACAAAATATAAAATACTATTCTTTAGACGCAAATGGCAACTGGACAAATACCTTTAACTATGAAGCTAAACTATCAAATTATACTATGCCTTATTATTTAGGCTACGTGATGGATAACTGGGAGTTTATAAAATCATTTATTCTTGAAGCTGGTTGTAGGATTGAATATTATCAGCCAACAGGTGAAACAGTTTTCAACCCTGTAGGTGGGCTTAAATGGGAGATTACTGAAGATACTTCAATATATGTAAGAGGTGGTAGATACAATTATTTTCATTTCAATGTTTATGAAATTGATGAAAAATATGGTAATCCAAAGTTAAAATCTGAAAAAGCCTACCACTGTTTGGTTGGAACTGAATATGATAAAGATGAGTATCTTTTAAGGACCGAAGGTTTTTACAAATGGTATTATGATGTTGTTTACAGTGATAAAGACAAGAAGTTCAACAACGATGGTTTCAGAGAGGTTTATGGGGGAACATTATATCTTCAGAAAAAAAAGAAAAAGAATGATTTCTGGAATGGTTGGATAACCTATACCTATGTTCATGGAATTGAAAAGGTCACAAATTTGGGTTCACCAGATCCATCTTTCCCGTCTACTATTCCAATAGATGAATGGTTTATTCCTGAGTATTTGAGAGAGCATACTCTTTGTATAAATTTTGAACTTATAAATAAACTTAAATTTGATAATCCCTGGTTAGATTGGCTTTATGATTGGAGTTTAAGTTTTGATTTCAAGTTTATGAGTGGTAAACCTTACACACCTATTACAAATTTTATTGAACAGGATATTCCTGGAGTTGGAAAACAGTATTATTATCAATATGGAAAGCATAATAGTGAATATACCCCACTCTACCACAAACTTGATCTCAAAATTTCAATGCCAGGTGGGCCATTTGATTTTCTTAAACTTTTTGGACTCAAATTTGAATCAAGCTCTTATATTTCCTTCATAAATATCTACAATAATGAAAATATAATTGATTATCAATATATGGTAAAAAACGGTGAACTTAAAAAGTTAGCAAAAAAAGACTTTGGTTTTATGGTGTTGGGGGGATTCAGGATAGAATTTTAAAAAACGGAGAGAGCGGGATTCGAACCCGCGGTACCTTGTTAAGGTACAACACCTTAGCAGGGTACCCCCTTCGGCCAACTCGGGCATCTCTCCGAATATTACAAATATTTTAGTCTAATATTGAAAAAATTTCAATTTTTTTTGTCTTAATTTTTCTTTTTTTATTCCGATAGTAAAAACTGGAGGCATAATATGGTCAGAAGTATATTTACTGGTGCAAGTGGGATGATGGTAACAATGGATGAACTCAATACTGTCGCTAATAATCTAGCAAATGTAAATACAGACGGTTACAAAAGAGAAACAAGTGTTTCAAAGGCTTTTCCTGAACTACTTGTCCGAAGAATTAACGACGATGGAGTTGTCAGATTTCCACTTGGCAGTTATGACCTTGCTCCAGTTGTAGGGAAACTTGGCACCGGTGTAGAATACAATGAATCCTATGTCCGTTTTGAACAGGGAAGTCTTATTACAACTGAAAATGATTTTGACTTTGCACTTGAGGGAGAAGGATTTTTCACTGTTATGACAGAACAGGGAGAGCGATATACAAGAAATGGAAATTTTAAAATAAGTAACGATGGCTACTTAGTTGACATGCATGGAAATAAAGTTTTAGGTGAAAATGGCTTTATAAGAATAGGCAGAAACAACTTTCAGGTTGACAAGGATGGAACAGTTTATATTAATGCCGATTATGAACCTGAAGATTTTGTAGAAAAGGCAGGAAATGAGTGGAAAAATATGCAGAGACTCGATAGACTTAAGATTGTAGATTTTCCTGAGAGAAGATATTTAAAGAAAGATGGTTATACCTGGTATAAAGAAAGTGAATTTTCGGGAGAGGCATTTATTATTTCTGAAGATAAAAGACCAAAAGTTTTGCAGGGACATCTTGAAAAGTCAAACGTTGACCCGGTTGTAGAAATGACAAGAATGATTGAAATCAATAGACTTTATGAAGCTAATCAGAAGGTTATACAAACAGCTGATGAAACAATAGCAAAATTAAACGGAATAGGTAGAGGACTTGGAATGGCTTAATACTTACCGAACCATTTTTCAAAACGAATTTTAAAACATTTGAATAGAGCTTCATTTATAATTCCGCCACTCATTTTTGTTGTTCCTTCATATCTATCTCTGAAAGTTATGGGAACTTCTTTGATTTTAAAACCTTTGTAGTACGATTTTGCCTTCATTTCTATCTGAAAAGAATATCCATTTGAGCTAATCTTATCAAGGTTAATTGTAGAAAGGACCTTTTTAGAGTAACAATTGTAACCACCCGTAAGATCAGTAAGTTTCACTCCTGTTATAATCCTTGCATAAATATTGCCACCAAGGCTTAAAAAAAGTCTTTTTAAGTCCCAGTTTAAAACTCTCAAACCTTCAATGTATCTTGAACCACAAACTACGTCATATCCTTCAGTTATAGCCTGAAAGAAGAGGTAGAGTTCATCAGGATCATGGGAGAAATCTGCATCCATCTCAAAAATATAATCATACACACCTTTCTGAAGTGCCCATTTGAAACCAGTTACATAAGCTCTACCAAGTCCACTTTTCTTCTCCCTTTTTAAGAGATTCACTCTTTTATTCTTTTCCATTATTTTTTCAACTATATTAGCTGTTCCATCAGGTGAATTATCATCTACAACCAAAACATCTATATCATTCGACTGTTTTAACACTTTCTCAATCAATTTCTCAATATTCATTGCTTCATTGTATGTAGGTATTATAACAAGATATTTCATAGAACCACCATAAAGATTTTTATTTATTTTAACACATATTTTTCAATTAATCAAAAAATACTCCCAAAAACCTTGACAAAAAAATATTATAAAAATATAATTTGCCATACAAAATATAAGTTGGAACCAATAATGAATATAAGAATTTTTTTATTGATTTTATTAGTTTCCACTCAGCTTTTTTCACAGGAGGCAAGTGTAAAATTATCAACCTCTCAAAAGAAAAAGATCTTAATCTTACCAATGAAAGATAATTCGGATAAAAGAAAGTTCCCAGCTTCAAAAGAAAGCGGTAATATAATGTTTTATTCTTTGTATTCGTTTATAGGTATTTTACCACAGATAGAAATAACCAACAAAAACGATGCTTTTAAAATGAGTTTCAAAAAAAATGATGAAATTTATGATTATGCAAAAAATAATAATATAGAATACGTTCTCTATGGAGAATATGAAATAAAAAGAGAAAAAAGAGAAGCAGAGATAGAAGTAAAATTCAGAGTATGGAGTAGTAAAGATTCAACAAACATTATATCAATTAATCTTACTTCGCTTGCCGGGGTTGAGATTTTTGACACAATTGACGAAATGATTAAAACATTTCTTAAAGATGTCTTAAAAATTGATTATAAAGTTGCGACTGTTAATTTTAAAAATTTCGATATAGGCGATGAAAAATTCTCTCTTTATGTAAATGGTTCACTGGTTGAGGAAATAACAAATTCAAACTTTACCTATACTCTTAAAGTTTTACCACAGGTTACCAACCTTATAGAAATAAAAAGAAAAGATGGGACAAATGCAATAGAAAATCAGATTTACTTAAAACCCTATGCTTCTATAGACTTTAGTTATATTGCGATGGGAACTATCAAGGTAAATCCTCTACAGCTTGAAGAAAGAGGTAGAAAATACAGATTTTTGGTTGATGGTGAGGAAGTTGATATAATTGGTAAATCAAAATCTATAAAAGCAGGCAGAAAACACAAAGTTGAACTCAAAGATGATAAAAACCAAACCCACTTAAGAGAAGAATTTTATCTTAAAGATGGAGAAGTTAAAGAATACACCCCAAAGATACAAAATCCCGGTTTTATTCATTTTAAAGCCTACACATTTGACAAAGAAATGTTGACTCTTGGTGTTGATTTAACATTTGGAAGATACTTCTGGGCAGGGCTTGGAATTGGAGGAACATATTTTAAAAATGAAAATATAGAATTCAGTTATATATCTCCCTCTATCGAAGCAGGTTATTTCTTTTATAACGATAGATCATATTTATTAAGAATTGGCACTGGTGTTAATTTTAAATATTATTACAAACTTGTAGACAGTTTAAGAAGTGAAAATTATATTCCTGAGGTTATTTATTCTGTAAACATATTCTTAAACACAGAGTTCAGTTATCTTCTATTCAGACCTTCGATATATATTGCCTATGATGGCAAAGATCCAATATTTAGCTACGGACTCGGTCTGGGGGTTAATTTTTAAGAGGCAAATTATGAAAAAGTGTGTTTTTATTTTTATTCTTATTTTTAGTAGCTGTGAGTTGTTTTTTCCACCATCTGTATATGAAAGGCTTTTAAAAAATGGACTTATAAATCCCAAAGATAAGATCAACGCTATATATGTATCCCCAGCCGGTAATGATAGTTATCCAGGCACAAACAAGACAGAACCGGTCAAAACTTTAGACATTGCTATTGAAAAAGCAAAGCAATATGGCTATGAAAATATATATGTTCAGGCTGCTGAATTTGTTAAAAATATTGGCTTAAACGACCCTGGTGTAAGTATAACTAACATTAATAAACTTAATCTGATAGGTGGATTTAATTCTGACTTTTCAAAAATAGAAGGTATAACTTATCTTAATGGAGGCTTGAATACAAATTTTCAAATACAACATATTATATACATTTCAAATTCTTCTGGTATAAGAATAGAAAATTTTAAGATATCTGGATATCATAACACATTTTTATCCGGTGTCGGTATAATAATCTATAGAAGTACAAATATTCTTATAAAAAATTGTTCTCTTTTTTCAAATATTCTTGAATACTCTTCTCCGGGAGCGGCAGCTTATATACATTCCTCATCCGAGGTTCATATTCTGGATTCTCTCATCTGCTATAACAAGAATAGTGCATTAAATATTCTGAGCATTATTTATTCTTCTTTTTGTTCAATAGAGAAAACAGATGTTTTTAATAATTCTGGTAATAGAATATTAGAAATTGTTTATTCAAGCAATATTTTTGTAGGTTGTAGATTTTATAATAATACAAATAATAGTAGTGGAGCATTTTACTATAATATGAATACAAATATTACTATATCGGGTGAGATTTTTTATAACTATCAGAGTGGGGCTAATGTAGATGTTTCATTTTTACATCTGGTGCAAAACGTGAATTCTAAGTTGATAAATCTTTATATGATTTCTAACTCTTATAATAGTGCTTATTACCAGACAAACTACCTTACAATAAATGCAGAAACTAATTTATTAATACAGAATTGTACCTTCATTGGGTTTGGTCCAGCTTCAAATGAAACAGCAATATATGAATATGTAGATGTTACAAATCATAGAATTATAAGTAATAGATTCAGAAACTTAAAAAACTTATATTATGATCCTGGATATGGGTATATAGATTTTAACAATATTTCAGAGCTTAATGATAAAGACAAAACAGAAGCTCTTGAAGCTTATGGAAATATAACTTTTTAGAATAATCTAGTTGAAAGTTATCTATACAATAAAAATATTAGTTCTAATATTTTTTCAATCTAAAACTTTTCAAAATTAAATTTTAATATAATGTCTCTATATTTTCAATGTAGGATTTATTATTAATTTTCCTTCTAACATTTATACTTTCAAAAAGTTAATTTGATATTAATAAGGAAGATGGCGTTTTTAGTGAAATTGAGAAAACTTTTTTCCATTTCATCCCAAGAGGAAGTTCACCTTTCTATAATATGTAATGGTAACGGCCACCCCCACACCCCGCTTCGCGGGGTGTGGCTCGCTACCGCTATGCCGTCTCTGCTTTCTAAGCAAATGAATTTTTCCGCTTTAGCCAACTGTAGCAAAAATCGACAGCAACTCGACATCCTGTCTTCGGATGTTTATTCAAAAACTTTGCGAAACTTTTAGAAAGCTACCTCTTTCTGTTAACTTATCTAATTAGAC
>JAOACQ010000118.1 GCA_026417755.1 Brevinematales bacterium
TAATATCTTAAAAATTTCTGTAAAATCTTTATCTTTAAGTTCTGGAAAGAGAGTTAAAAATTTTTGCAGAGATAATTTTATATTATTTTTATTTTGTATTAAAAGAAAGATTGGGATAAAAGTTAAAGTTAACAATGTTAAAAGAACTGGATTTTTAAAAAAAATTGTAAAAGTTATTGCTAATACTATAACAATAGAGGCAAATATTAGATAAAAAGGATTCTTTTTTAAATTTTGTTCTGCTTTTTTTATTTCTATGTTGGCTTCCTCAATATCGTTTAGAGAGAGTCTCGAAGCAGATAGAGATTTTTTTCTTTCTTCTAGAATATCAAACTCTTTTCTTAACTCTTCCAGTTGTTTTTTCTTAAGTTCAATCTCTTTCTCAATGGCTAATATTTCTTTTTCTACTGATGAATAATTTTCTACCTCTCTGTCTTCTATATCTTTGTTGTTTTCGATATCTTTTTCAATATTTTCATACTCTATTATTTTTCTCAGGTTATCTGTAATATTTCTGAGTTCCTGAGCTTTATTTAATATTTTTATTTCATTTTCGATGTTAGAAAACCTTACTTTTTTTTCTTCATATTTTTTTGTTTTATCTAAGAGAAGAAAAGAAAGCTTTTTTAATTCTAATTCCAATATTTCATTTTCTTTGATTTTATTTATATTATTATTGATTTCACTATTTAATTTTTTTAATTCATCATAAAGTTCATTTTTATCTTTATTTAAAAGATAATTATTATTATTTACGTTTGCTTTTTTGTCTATTTTAGATTTTAATAGAGAAAGGTTTACTTCACTTGCCATAATCTTGTTTGATATTTCCTTAGAGAATTCTTTGTTAGCGAGGTTGAGCGTTATTTCTCCAGCTCTTATAGCAAGAATGTTTGCAAATATTTCAGCAGGAATCTTTTCTTTATTATCAGGTTCAATAACTATATTTTCTTTTCTATTGACATTTCCATATCTTCTAAGTTTTTTTCCAAGAGTATCATTTCCTTTAACATCTGTAAGTTTTATCATTAAACCATCAAAAATTGTTGTTTTCCCGCTTTCATTTTTCCCATAGAAAACTGTTATATCGGAAAGCTCAAATTCTTTTTCTTTAAATTTACCAAAATTATTAAGTTTAATTTTTCTGATCAATTTTAACCTCCTCTAATTCTTTAATAAATAATTTTCTTGCTAATAGGTAATTTTCTCTTTCTTCTTCAGTCACAGCATTTTCTAAATGTTCTCTCCATTTTTTCATAAAGGTCTTAAAGATAGCTGAATTATAATAATTTCCAATGTTAACAATATTTACTTCATCAAAAGAAATATTTTTTGCTAAATATTTTTCTTTAAGCTCATTTTTTAAAGCCTCAACAACAGATAGATCATTAACAATTCCATCAAGCACAAATTCTACAAAAGTATTTTTGTCAATGTTATCAATTTCTTGAGAGAGGTAATACTCATTTTCTTCAAGCCGAACAAGTACTCTTATAAATTTACCGCCATTTTCAAGTTTAACGAAACTAACTTGTTTCTTATCAGTATCGGAGATTAAAAACCCATGATCCCCTTCCTCTCCTTTTCGCCACACCCTTGCAGAACCCGGATAGAATAAATTTCTATCCTCAAAGAAAGCATAACAATGAATATGTCCTAAAAATATTAAATCAGTTTCAATTAATTTAAAGAAACCATTGTCAAAGAAGCTATTTTCATCTTCATTTGAGTAATTATAATCAATTATACTACCATGCCCAATGAAAATCCTTTCTTTTGTTTTCAGAGGAATTTCACTATTATAAAGCATAGAAAGATCTTTTTGATAGGGAACAAATATAAACTCTTTATCTTCTACATTTTCAATAGAATATGGTATTGTAGTTTTAAGTTTTATCTTTCTCCCAAAGTTGATTTTTTCAATTTCTTCAAGAGAACTACCTAATATATCATGGTTTCCCGGCAGAAAAAAAACCTTCTCAAGATTTGAGTCTTCAATAAGGGAAATAAAATTATCTTTTTGCTTTAATAAATCATCAAAGCTATCAAAAACATCTCCTCCCAAAATTAAAATTGGAGGAGATTTTTCAACTAATTCTTTTAATACCTCAATTGTCCATTTTTCATTATTAATATGCAAATCACTTGCAAAACCAAATTTCATATTACTTCCTCTTATAGATATTTTAAGACTTCTTCAGAATGACCTTCTGGGGTTACTTTTGGAAATATTTTAACGATCTTACCATTTTCATCGATTATAAAAGTTGCTCTTTGAGTCCCAAAATACTCTTTGCCATACATCTTTTTCTTTACCCATTGCCCATAACCCTCTATAACTTTGTGGTCAGGATCACTAAGAAGATAAAATGGTAGGTTGTATTTTTTCTTGAACTTCTGATGGGACTCAACGCTATCGGTGCTTATACCTATTACCACAGCTCCTTTCTCAAGGATTAAATCATAGGCATCTCTGAAGTTACAGGCTTCAGTTGTACAACCGGGTGTATCATCTTTTGGGTAAAAATAAAGAACAACTTTTTTACCCTTGAAATCCGAAAGTTTAATCTCCTTTCCCTCATCAGAAAATAAGGAAAAGTCTTCTGCTTTCATACCTTCTACAGGTGGTTTTCCACCAAAGAAAAACATAAACATAAAAAACCTCCCTAAAATGTTTTTGTTATACATTAAAAGTCTTAGCCAAAAACAGTCTTTCCACCGTACTTTTCACTATCTCTTTTTTCTTTATTAACAACGCTTTCAAAATCCGCAGATGGAGAAAAATTCTTCTCAACATATCTATAAGTTTTGTATAGTTTTTCTATAGCTTTTAGTTTTTCATTATTATCAATTTTTGATTTTTCAATAGCATTTTTCAAAATATTTATTGTTTCATCATAAGTTTTTAACGGTACAGGGAAAGGATGTCCATCTTTTCCACCATGTGCGAATGAATATCTTGCTGGATCTGTGAACCTTGATGGTGTCCCAAAAATAATCTCACTCACAAGCACAAGAGATTGTAAAGTTCTAGGGCCTACCCCTTGAATAAGAAGAAAAGAACAAAAATCTTTAACTGACTCATTATATGCGGTGGCTAAAACAGCACCAAGTCTCCTCAAATCTACATCCTCACTTTCAACATTATGCCTTTTTGGCATAATAAGTTTTTTGATTTCCATAAGCATCTTGTCAGGATTTTCTCTTGATAGAGAGAGAATAGCTTCTTTTGTTGTAATAGCTTCTTTATGAGTAAGATTTAGGATTTTGCCTCTATTTTCCCCAACTACTCCAGTATGTGGCTCTTCATCAAATTTTTTTACTTCACTAGAAAGCCAATGATAGCGACGAGCTGTTTTTATCTCTGGATTCATTCCCTGTTGTATAACAACCCAATCCCCCTCATCAGAAACAATAAAAGAATGAAGATATAGAGAAAAGCCATCCTGTATAGCTGTATTGTCAATCTTGGCCGTTAATCTACTTGTTGTTACAAGTTTATCACCATCAAGCCCAAGCCTGTCAGATAAATCATATAATTCGTTAGGAGTATTTCGGGAGTATTTACCTCTACCACCACAAATATAGATACCTATATCTTTTTCTATAGGCTTAAGTCCACTTTTTAATGCTCCAATTACAGAAGTTGTTAACCCTGAAGAATGCCAGTCCATACCCATAACACAGCCCAAAGATTGAAACCATAAAGGATCACTCAGCCTTTTTAGGACTTCCTTTTTCCCA
Source organism: Brevinematales bacterium (assembly GCA_026417755.1). Lineage (GTDB taxonomy): Bacteria > Spirochaetota > Brevinematia > Brevinematales > JAOACQ01 > JAOACQ01. The sequence goes on from JAOACQ010000118.1 coordinate 3,745, forward strand.
TAAATTGAAACAAGAGCCTCAATAACGTATCTTCCAAGTCTTGACATTCTTTCATATAACCAGGCTGGAACTGACCCATAATGAAGAGGAAGATCTGTAAAACCCGTTTTTTTCATTGTTTTAATTATAATTGTTTTTATAGTCGAAAGTCAAAATTTTTAGACAGATTTTTAAAACTAAGTTTTTATTAAATTTATTTTATTAAACAAAAGCCTCATATTAAAAAAATTTTGACTTTTATATCCATTGATTTTAACTTTTAATTATGCAACAAGACTTAATTTTAAAATTCAAACGAAAGGAAAGGTTTCAAGAAATTCTACTTCTTTTTTCGGCAATGGGTATAAATTTTGAGGTAATAACAAAAAATGGCATAAAGTATATAATAGTTCCTGAAGAAGATAAAAAAAAGGCTCTGAATCAAATATTACTTTATAGGAAAGAAAACAAGAGAATTAAAGAAAAATCGATAGAAGAACCTTTTAATTATATTGCTTATTATTCAATAGTTTTTGTTTTCTTTATGTTTTATTTTTTTCAGATGTTTGAAAGGGTTTTTTATACAGATTTAAATTTACTGATGCTTGGTTCTCTAGATGTAGAAAAGGTAAGAAGTGGAGAATTTTATAGAACTGTTACTGCTATTACTTTACATTCTGATTTCATTCATATATTATCAAATGCTTTATTTGGTGGTTTCATATTTTATTTTCTGTTTAAAAAAGTTGGTGTGGGAGTGGGCTGGTTTATAGTGCTTTTGTCTGGAATAGCTGGTAATATTTTATCATCTTTTATCGAACCGGCAGGTTTTGTTTCTATTGGCTCATCAACTATATGTTTTGGCGGTCTTGGAATTCTTACATCTCAAAGAATTTTTAATAAAGATTATTTTAATTTCAACAATGCTTTTATACCTTTTTTAGCTGCTCTTGCCATTCTGGGGTTGTTTGGCACATCTTATGGTTCTGATATTTTTGGGCATTTGTTTGGTTTTCTTGCTGGAATGATTCTTGGATTTTTATTGGTCTTTATGGAAAAATTTTATTTTGTAAAAAGTAAAATCTTTAACATAATTTCTGGCTTATTATCAATAATATTAGTACTTTTGTCATGGGTTATAGCTATCAAGAAGATCTTTCCATAATCTTGCAAGTTGACTATTCTCTTTTTTTGAAGCAAAAAATTTTATGTTGCTATTTCCATTATTATTAATCAGTGATTTTTCACAAAGAATTCTCTTTATATTTCTTGCTGTTCCTTCATTACCATCGATAAGAAGAGTTTCCTTGGGGATTAAGTTTTTTATTGCTTTTTTAAAATACAAGAAATGTGTGCACCCAAGAACTAAGGTTCCATATTCATTTATATTTATCTTTGCAAATTCATTTTTAAGATAGTTAATAACATCTTGAGATTCAAAGTCAAAATTTTCAGCAAAACGAACAAGCCCATCAAGTGGAAGTTTATCAACCTGATGATTTTTATCATAGGTTTCTATTAATTCTTTGAGTTTTTGTTCTGCAAGTGTAAGAGAAGTAGCAAGAACTAAAACTTTTTTGTTCCCATTTTTTTCAAGAGCTGGTTTGACAGCCGGTTCCATACCAACTATAGGTATAGAAAAATTCTTCCTCAAGTCTTTTATAGCAACACTTGTAGCAGTATTGCAAGCAATTACTATCATTTTTGCTTTCTGTTTTATCAAGAAATCAACTGCATCAAAGATGTATTTTCTTACCTCTTCTTTTGGTTTTGTGCCATAAGGCACATTATCAATATCTGCAAAGTAGATATAGTTTTCAAAAGGTAAAATTTTAATAGTTTCTTTAAGAACGGTAAGTCCCCCTATTCCCGAATCAAAAAAAGCTATTTCTTCCATTTTAACTCCAATGAAACAAGGTGAATCAGTATATTTTATATTGAAAATAAAGGAATTTCAAAAATTTGCAAACTATTTCAATAGAATATAGAATATTTTGTCTATTTTTTAAGGAAAATAATTATGAGATTTTACTTGGTCTTTATGCTTCTGAGTTATAGTATTTTATATTCAAAGGTAATGAATTTTTCCTGGAAATCCTCTGGTGATAAGTATAGTTATAAAGTTCAAATTTCATACGATGATTTGTTTAAAAAAATATTTATCGAAGAAGTAGTAAAAACAAATAACTATATAGCTGATATTCCTCCCGGAAAATATTATTTTCGTGTTATTCCTTTATATAAGAGTTTTGAAGGAGATCCATCTGTAAATATATCTTTTTTGATAGAAGGAGATGGTGTTAAGGAAAGATTGGATAAAATTGAACCTAGGGAGGCTCTTGAAAATATCATTGTGCCAAAAGAAGAAAGGTTAAGATTAAAGGCTAATTTCAAAAATAGAGAGGCAAATATTGAATATAATGTAAATGAAATAAAAAATTTCAGAATTGTTTCAAACGAAATAGAAATTAACACTCTTTCAATGCCTGATGGAGAACATAACCTCTATTACAGAACTGATTACAATTCAAAAAAAGGAAAGATAAAAGAACTGAACTTTAAGATAGATAGAACCCCTCCTGTAGTTATAATTTCTGGCAGATTTAAAAAGATTGGACAGAGAGAATATGTTTATCCAGAGAGTAGAATAGATATTAATATTAGCGATGAAAATATTAAAGAAAAAATTATCTGGTTGAATGGTAAAAAGATAACAAGTGAATTAATAAATGTTACTTCGGATTATCATTTCTTGAGGCTCACAATTTTTGCTTCTGATAGTAATAATAATGTTACCACTTTTACAAAAAATTACTATCTTGATGTAAATCCTCCAACAATAAAATTTGAAAAGGTTCTTAAATCTCCTCTTCTCTTCTTAGATATTTCTGATGAAACTTCCATTAAAGAAATCTCTATAACTATAAATGATAAAAAATATTTTACAAATGTTGTCAATCTTGCTTTTTTTAAAAATGGAATATATCCTGTAATAGTTCAAGCTGTTGATATATTTGAAAACACAAATGTTTTAAACTTCAATATGAGGATAAAAAATGAAAAAGATTGGGAAGGTTTTATCGAGTAAATCTATGAGATATATTCTAACAGTTCTTATAATAATTTTAATTATTTTTATATTTTTTTTATTAAAACCAAAGGCAAAAAAAGTTGAAAAAACAACAGAAGAAGTAAAAAAAGTAGAAATTACAAAAGAATACTTTGGGAAGATAACAAAATCAAATAGTGGTTATATTATTAAAGACAAGGTAAAGGAAAAATCAAAAACAGGATCATATCTTCAAAACGATAGTTTAATTGTTGCTGAAAATGAACCGATAGAAATTTCAAATAAAAATTCTCATATTGTGGTTGAACCGGAATCAAAAATCTACATTTCTGAAAAAGGCGTTATTTCCGTAAAAAATGGTGGAATAAAAATAAAGGGGGATATAAAACTTGTTGCATCAAAATATTTTGTCTATGGAAAAGGAGAATTATCTGTTAAAGTCAAAGATGATGAACTACAACTTTCCTCAAGGAGTGGGGAAGCTGTAATAGTAGTGTCAAAAGAAAAAAAGGTTACATTAAAAGCTGGAGAAGGCACAATAATTACACCTGAAGGTATCGAAGAACCTTTTAAACTTCCTGAAACTGGCGATATTAAAGTAAGGGTATATTAACTACTTTCTTATTTCTATCATTTCTCCAAGGTTATAATTACCAATCTTCTTTCTTATCCTTCTTCCGTCTGAAAGGAAAAGAATTCTTTTTACTTTTGTATTTGCTTTTAAAGTTTCAAACATAGCCCTCAGTGTCCATTCGTCAACATTTGAAATATTTTTTGCCAGTTCAGCATCAAAATCTACAATTAGATCAACAGATCTTTTTGGATAAACAAGATAAAAATTTTTTATCTTTGTTTCCGCAGGAAAATCAAATCTTAAATTAGGGCTTATGGGACCAAGTAAGTATTCTTCTAATATAAGTTTTTCTATTTTTTCTCTTTTGTTTTTTTCTATTATTACAGCTCTTTGTTCTTTTCCCATTCCTATAGAGGATTGTTTTGCATAATAAAAGGTAAAAGTTCTCTCTTTGTTGAAATTCAGAGTGTATATTATAAAAAATACGATTAAACTCAATAGAATAATCAGTAAAATTATAAAAAATTTCTTCATCTTGAAAATCCTCCAGTTTTATTATAATAATATACAAAATCTTTCACCCCATCGGCAATATAAGAGGCTAATTTTTCAAGATAATTTTTGTCTGAGAGTTTCTTGGCTTCTTTGATATTTGACATATACCCTATTTCTATTAAAGCTGATGGAACAAAATTATACTTTAATACATAAAAATTTGCTTTTTTATGAACTTTTGTAATTGTTAAATCTTCAGGGATCTTTTTTATTATATTTTCTGATAATTTTTCTGATTGCATTTTAAGTCCATCGGTTATCAAGTCTTTTAATATCTCATATAATTCTTCTGTGTCTTTTATGTCTTCTCTGTCAAAATTTATATTTTCTTTCATTTCAACTGCTACAGCTTCCTCATCACTTGCTTTGTCTGAAAGGGTGTATATTTCAAAACCACTTACTTTTGGATTGAGAGATATATTTCCATGAATACTTACAAACAATGGATTATAACCTTTATCTACAAGTTTTTTAACAAAATCCATTCGTTCTTTAAGTGTCATATATTTGTCGTTGTTTCTTGTCAAGAAAACTTTGATATTCTGTTTTTCAAAATTTTTGACCAAGATTTTCGAGAATTCTAAAACTAATCTTTTTTCTTCAAGTCCACCAACTCCGAGTCCCCCTGGATCTTACCACCATGCCCCGGGTCGATTATTACACAGTTCATTGGTTTAAAAGAATCTTTCACTTTTACAGGGGTTAGGTTTGTAGAAGAAGTTGAACTTGATATTTTTGATGATGAAGATAAAGTTATAAGGTTAGTTTTATTCGTTAGCGTAGAAAGAGGTTTTTGAAGAAGCATTTTTTCTATTTCTACTTTATAAGATAGAGGGATCAAGATTTCTCCATTTTTCAAAATTATGTTTTCATTCATAAATTTAATCTTGTCCTCATAAAGAATATAAGGCATTGAAAGAAAAATTCTTATATTTTTATCTTTTTTTATAAGATCTACATAACCAAAATCAAAATTCGATTTTATTATTAAAGAATTTTTTTTTGAAAATTCAAATAAGGATATATAATTTGTTGATTGAGATGAAAAAATTATAAACAAAATTAAGAAAATTAATTTTTTTCTTTCCATAGATTATAAATTCCAAATAATGTTAAATGTGGCTCAATTATATTAATCGAAAATGCAAAATCTTTTATTACCCTTGATAAACCACCAGTTGCTATAACATTAAAATCAGACCAATTTAATTCTTTCGTAATTCTTCTAACAAGCTCATCAATCATTCCTCCTTGGCCGTTAAAAACTCCTGATCTTATACACTCAACAGTATTCCTTCCAACTACTTTTTTAGGCGGTATAAGATGAATATGTGGCAGTTTTGCAGTTTTTGTTTCAAGTGCCCTGAGAGAGGTTATAATTCCCGGTAGAATTATTCCCCCCATATAGGTTTTGTTTTTATCAATTATATCAAGTGTAGTAGCTGTACCAAAATCAACTATTATCAAGTTTTGTTTGGGGTAGAGGCTTGTACCTGCATAAGCATTTACAAGTCGATCTGTACCTATTTCCTGCGGAAAATCGTAATCTATTTTAACTGGAATGGTTGAATTTTCTATAAGATGAGGTTTAATTCTAAAATATTTTTCAAACATATGAGTAAATTCATAGTTAAGCTGAGGAACTACACTACATATTAAAACTTCCTCTTCTATCTCAGAATTCACAGCCCATAAGTTTTTTAAATCTTTATAAAAAATAGCAAGTTCTTCAGTTGTAATGAATATATCTGTTTTGAGATTTCCAGAATTTAAAAGTTTACCAGTTTTTTTTTCAAATAAACCAAAGGTTATATTTGTATTTCCTATATCTATTGCTACCAGCACAAATTCCTCCTATACATATTCATGCTTAAGAGGTCTTTTCATAAGGTTTCGCAAACAAACTTCTGGTGGCATATTCTGATAGATAACTTCATACACAGCGTTAGAAATAGGAAGTTCTATCCCATATCTTGCTTCCAGCTCAGGAATACTCTTTGCAGTTTCAACCCCTTCTGCCACCATTTTCATTGAAGCAAGGATTTCTTCTATTCTTTGACCTCTGGCGAGCATTTCTCCAACTCTACCATTTCTGCTATATTTACTCATACAGGTTACAATGAGATCCCCTATTCCTGCAAGCCCTGCAAATGTCTCAAGTTTGCCCCCCATTTTAATTCCAAGCCTTCTTATTTCAGCAAGACCTCTGGTAATAAGTGCGGCCATAGTGTTATCTCCAAGCCCGAAACCTCTTAACATTCCCGCAGCTATAGCTATAACGTTTTTAAAGGCACCGGCAAGTTCAACCCCAACCATATCATTGTGTCTATATAGCCGCAAACTTTCAGTTGAAAATGTATCCTGCACTGTTTTTGCTATCTTCTCATTTTTTGAAGCTGCAACAATACTTGTTGGAACATTTCTTGCTACTTCTTCAGCATGAGATGGTCCTGAGATTACAGCAATATTTTTTGAATTTGTCTCTTCAAGGAGAATTTCACTCATCCTCTTTTTTGTCAAAAATTCGAGCCCTTTTGTTGCACTTACAAGTATTTGATCTTTCTTTATATAATTACTGAATGTTTTTACAACATTTCTGAAATATTTTGAAGGAACAACAAAAAGCATAATATCACATTTTGATACTTTCTCCACATCATTTGTAATAACTATATTCCCTGGAATTTTTACATCAGGTAGATATATTGTATTGATCCTTTCCTTTAATATTAAATCCAGCTCTTCTTTGCTATAAACCCATAAAGAAACCTCATTTTTAAGACTGGCTTGAATAGCAAGTGCTGTACCCCACCCTCCTGCACCTATTACTGATACTTTCACTTTTTTTCTCCGGTATAAGACAAAATTCCATCATCTGATATAATTAAATTATTATTCTTGAAATTTTCTTTTGAAAGTTTCTGAATGAGCTTTATTGTAGTCTTTTCTTCATCATAGTATGGCATACCATAATAAATGTTTCCATAATGTTGTTTCATAGGAACAATTTCTCCAGACACAAATTTTCCTGTTTTATCAAGCTCAACTTTCAAGATCAATGTATATTTTTTATTTCCAGCGGTTGACATAGCTGGAGTTAAGAAATTGCCAAGAGAATATGCTATAAGTCTATCCTTATAAATCTCCATTCCACGAACAACATGAGGACCATGTCCTATAATTAAATCTGCTCCATTATCAATTGCCAGTCTACAAAATCTGTAAAGATTTCCTCTATGTTCGCTGAAAAGATATTCATCCGCATCAGGAATATACATTGCTTTTTCACCTTCAGCTCCACCATGGACAGATATTATCACTATATCATGAGTAGCCTTAAGATTTTTGATAAAATCACTAGCCTCTTTTGTATTAAGATAACAATTTGCCCAAGAATGCCATGAAAAACCTGCAATAGCTATCTTAATGCCTTTTTTTTCAATTGTTACATACTGACCTTTTCTCCCAGTAAAAAATACCCCCTCTTTTTTAAGATATTCTTCTGTGTGTTTGAGTCCTACATCTCCAAAATCTCTAGCGTGGTTGTTTGCCGTGCTTACAACATTAAAACCAACTTCTTTAAGGTATTTTGCTGTGTTTGTAGGCATATTAAAAGCAAAACTTTTGCCCGGTATTATTTTTTTTACAGGGGTTTTAAGTGGTGTTATAACTCCTTCTAGATTGGCAATTAAAATATCAGGTTTATTGTTGGTTAAATAAAAATGTGAAAATTTAAATGCTTCTTCTCCTTCTTTTGGAACAACCCTTTTTTCGGGAAAATATGTTCCTGTCATTGTATCACCAACAGCATTTATTATAATTGTCTCACAATATGCCGATGAAAATAGTAAAAAAAATATTATCAGACTTTTCATTTTTACCCCTATTTTAGTTTACTTCTCAAAATATCATTTACAGCTTTTGGATTTGCTTTTCCTTTTGATAGCTTCATAATTTCTCCTACAAAAAAGCCAAGAATTTTTTCGTTACCCTGTTTGTATTTTTCAACTTCTTTAGGATTATTTTTAATAACTTCGTCAACCCATTTTTCTATCTCTGAATTATCGGTTATCTGTTTTAAACCTTTGCTTTCTATGATTTGTTTCGCTGATTTTTTACTTTCAAGCATTTCTTCAAAAACTTGTTTTGCTATTTTTCCACTTATTGTCCCATCTTCTACAAAATTCAAGAGCTCAACAAGATTTTGTGGATTAATATAATCTTTTTCAAATTCAGCAATACTTATGTTTTTCTCATTTAATATAGCAAGTATTTCACTTTGAATCCAGTTAGAAATTTTCTTGGGTTCTATTTTTGAAATTTTGATACAATTTTCAAAGTAATCAGCAAGCTCCCTTTCTTCTGTAAGAAGATTGGCTTCATTCATTGTAAGTTTATAGCTTTCTACAAATCTTTTTCTCTTTTTATCGGGAAGTTCAGGTAAAGAATTTTTAATCTCTTCTATTTCTTTTTCAGATAAAACAATGGGTGGTAAATCCGGCTCAGGAAAATATCTATAGTCATGAGATTCCTCTTTACTTCTCATTGAGAAGGTTTTATTTTTGTTAGCATCATATAATCTAGTTTCCTGAACTATTTCTCCTCCATTTTCTTTTAATTCTATTTGTCTTGATATTTCATAATCTATCGCTTTTCTAACGCTACTGAAAGAGTTCATATTCTTTATCTCTACTTTTGTTCCGAGTTTTGTTTCTCCTTTAGGCCTTATTGAAACATTAGCATCACATCTTAAACTTCCTTCCTCCATATTTACATCACTTACACCAATATATTTCATTATATTTCTTAATTCTTTTAAATATAAATAGGCCTCCTCACTGCTTCTCATATCAGGTTCGGAAACTATTTCAAGAAGAGGAACACCGGCACGATTGAAATCTACATAGCTAACAGCTTCCCCCTCTCCATGAATCAGTTTACCGGCATCTTCTTCCATATGTATTCTTGTAATCCTGATTCTCTTTGTTTCTCCGCTTGATAAAGTAATATCAATATATCCATTTTTCATTATTGGAAGATCAAATTGAGAAATTTGATAGCCTTTGGGCAAATCAGGATAAAAGTAATTTTTTCTATCAAATTTTGAATATTTTGAAATTTCTCCGTTTAGCGAAATGCCTGCTTTTACAGCTTTTGTAACAACTTCTTTATTTAAGACCGGCAAAACTCCCGGTTGACCCATACATATAGGACAAACCTGGGTATTTGGTGCTGCCCCAAATTCTGTAGAACAAGAACAAAAAATTTTTGTTTTTGTATTTAACTGGACATGGACTTCAAGCCCGATTACGACTTCGTATTCCATATTTGACCCTTTTTATAATTTTGATAAATTATAACAAAGAATGGAAATTTTATCCAGTTATGAAAAAATTTACTCAAATAACTTTCTTTTTTTCTCTCTTTCTTCTGATATTCTTCTAGACAGCCAACCAACTGCCTCTGTTTTAGTTTCAAAAATTTGAATTTGTTCTTTGCTTCTACCAGCAAGGGCTAAGGCTGCATTATATAACTTCTTTATTTCAAGAGTCATACCATAGATTGCTGTTGCTTTTGAGTATTTTCCTGTAACCTTTGAAAGGCTTGTGAAATCACGTATTGTTCTCAGAGTATACTTAAGACCGGTGCTATCGGCTAGAAAAAACATTTCACCCTCTTTACATTCCTCACAGTTCAACAAAAATTCTTTAATAGCCTGATTAAAAATTGGGATCTCATCCGGTGTAATATTTGTGTAATCAAGAAAAATAATCCTTTCACCTTCAATTTCTGTAAAATATGGTTTTCTTTCCATAAAATCCCCCGTTTTTGAATTTCTTAAAAATTATACACTTTTTTAATAAAACATACAAATTATTTAATATATCTTAAAAATTAATTAGTCAATTATTAACAAATTGAAATAAAATTTATAAAAAAAATTATAACAAAGCTGTTAACGAAAAAATTTATGTTTTAATTTTTATTTTGATAAAAAGATTGAAACAAAAGTGTTGGGATTTCTTCAAAGAAGGAAGCTTTTCTAGCGGATTTCTTAGCGATGAGCCACCCCCACACCCCGCTTCGCAGGGTATGGCTCGCTACCGCCAGCCGTCTCTGCTGGAATAGCAAATGAATTTTTCCGCTTTAGCCAACTGTAGCAAAAATCGACAGCAACTCGACATCCTGTCTTCGGATGTTTATTCAAAAACTTTGCGAAACTTTTAGAAAGCTACCTCTTTCTGTTAACTTATCTAATTAGACCTTT
>JAOACQ010000014.1 GCA_026417755.1 Brevinematales bacterium
ATGTAAACACTATATAGTATAGCAAGCGATGCTTTCATATTTTTTCTAACATTGTCAGCTACAGTTACCTATTTTAGGAAAACATCTCTGTTAATCTTGAACTTCATTTTTAACTCCTGATAAAAAATGCCGAGGGCGGGACTCGAACCCGCACAGGCTGTTAAACCCGAGGGATTTTAAGTCCCTTGTGTCTACCAATTCCACCACCCCGGCAACCAAAAAATAAAACCACTAAAAAGGGGATGGTCGGAATCGAACCGACTCAATAGCGGTTTTGCAGACCGCGGCCTTCCCACTTGGCTACATCCCCAAAAACTTAATATATATTATAAATATAAAATAGAACATTGTCAAATTAAATACAATTTTGAGTGGTTATAAAAACCTTTAAAAAAATTGAAAAAAAATGATTTTTATTTCATAATTTTAGATAACTTATATTGTTCTTTTCGTTTTTAGGCAGGGGTTTCTGATGGTTTTTGATTTTCTTACGCTTGAAAAGCATTTTTTGAGTTCAAATGCTTTTCACTCAGAAGAGCTTATTGACAATTCATACAAAGGAATTTTCTATTTTAAAATTATCACGTTAAAGGATATTTATCAAAAGATTAACCTGATAACAGTCGTTAATGATATGCCTTTTGTTATATCTGGCTATAAATTTTTTGATGATGAGAGGTTTGATTATTTTATAGTTAGATGCGATGAACCATTACTTTATAATGGAATTCTCTATTATTTTGAGATGGAGGATCAGAATGGTAATTTCAAATATTTGGGTAAAAATGGTGTAACAGAGGAAGAATGGAAAGTAGAGGATTTTGAATACCAGCCAAAAAAAGTGGAAAGTGAAGATGTTTTTTTTGAAAAAACTGGTGATGTTTTTGGTTTTTCTGATAGTGAAAAGGGGTTTGATTTTTTTAAGCAGATAGGTGTTTCTGATTTTATCTTGAATAAAAAAGTGACTTTTGAAGACTTAAATTGTTATAATGCTAAAGAAATATTTTCAAAGTTTTCTGTTTCAGATGAAAATTTTAATGAGTCAATCAGAGATTTTTTTATTAATAGAAAAATTACATCAAGAGAATTTATAAAAATTATTGGAGTTAATATTTTTTCATCTTCTATCTTATCAAGTTATTTTCAATTTTTTAAATTAGACTTGCCTTTTAATGTTAACATTGCTGATGCTAAACTTGCTATTGCTTTTCAGCTTAATTTTATCGGAATGCCTCTGTTATCAGAAAATATAAAGTCTTTTCCTAATGAATTGATTATTTTTTATAAGGATATGATTAGTATAAGAAATTCAAACAATATCTTGAAGAAAGGAGATATAAGATTTATTTTTTCTGATACTGATGTCTTTGGCTTTGAAAGGTTTATTAATAATGATAGATTGCTTATTTTCTTTAATCGTTCTGAAGAGAGTTATGTTATAGATGTTACTAAATATTTTGGGAATGGTGATTTTATAGATATTTCTAAAGAACATCCACTCAAAAGGAAAAGACAATTTTCAATCTATTCAAAAGATTTTGTTATTCTTAAGAAAACAAGGGAGAGATAGATGTACAGAAAAATTCAGATAACAGTTATAGGAGATAGCCTGGAATTTGAAGAAAATAACAGAGTTGCTTATGAACTTGGTAAATTTATTGCAGAAAATGGATGGGTTTTGATTACAGGGGGAAGAGAAGGTGTAATGAATGCCTGTTCAAAAGGGGCAATTGAGAAAAATGGGACAGTTGTTGCAATTCTACCAGATGAGGATTTAAACCTTGGTACACCATATAAAACGATTTCTATAGCAAGCGGTATAGGTTATGCTAGAAATTCTATAAACGTTCTTTCTGCTGATGTCGTGGTGGCAATAGGTGGGGGGTCTGGAACTCTGTCAGAGATAGCTTATGCTTGGGCATATAATAAACCTATTGTTGCTTATGAAGGTTGTGAAGGTTGGAGTAAAAAACTTGCCAATACATCTATTGATATAAGGAGAAAAGATAAGGTTATTGGGGCAAAAAACCTTGATGAATTAAAAAATATTCTTAAAAGGGAAGTAGAAAGGTTGATAGCCTCAAAAAGACTCGCCAATTAATGTAGCGTATTGCTTTAATATTTCACGTTCTCTTGCTGAAAGATGTTGTGGGACGTCAATGTGAACCTCATAGAAAATATCTCCCCTGCTTCTTGTTCTTATATCCGGTAAACCTTCACCTCTCAATCTGATCTGATAGCCAGACTGGACTCCAGCCGGGATATTTATCTTCTTTTTTCCATTTACTGTAGCTACCTCTATCTGTCCACCAAATACAGCTCTCGGAAAGGAGATTTTAAGTCTACCAAACAAGTCAACTCCTCTTCTTTCAAAGGCAGTATCGTTTCTGACATGGATAACTACATATAGGTCGCCCCTTATACCGTTAAATTTGCCGGCATCACCCTCGCCAGCCACTCTAAGTCTTGTACCATCTTCTACACCTGCAGGAACTCTGATTGTGAGAGTAACCTCTTTTTCTGCAACGCTATCTCCTTTACATACAGGACAAGGGTCAGAAATAATGGTTCCAGTACCATGACATCGCGGACAGGTTGTTGATATTGTGAAAAGCCCTTGTGTTGTTCTTACCTGTCCTCTACCACCACAACTTGGGCATGTTGTTGGGGAAGATGCATTTCTACTACCTGTACCACTACAGGCGGAACAAGGTTCATTTCTTCTTACTTTTAAGGTAATATTCTTGTCTGTTATAATCTCACTTAAGTTAACTGTTATGTCAGCCCTTATGTCCTGTCCTCTTGATTTTTTGGCTTTAGAACTTCTTCCGGAATTTCTGAAAGATTGGCCAAAAAATGCGGAGAAAATGTCTTCAAAAGGGCTTTCCTCACCACCAAAAATATCATTTATATCAAAATCAAATCCCGGACTTTGACCAAAGCCACCCTGCCCAAAAGCCTGGTGGCCGAATTGGTCATACATTCTTCTCTTTTCAGGATCAGAAAGCACTTCATAAGCTTCATTAATCTCTTTAAACTTTTCTTCTGCTTCTTTGTTTCCCGGATTTTTATCAGGATGATATTGCATTGCAAGTTTTCTATATGCTTTTTTTATCTCTTCATCTGTGGCATTTCTTGGGACACCAAGAACTTCGTAATAATCCATTTTAGCCATACATTCCTCTTTATTTCTTGTCGTCAACTATCTCGGCATCAACAACCTTCTCTCCACCATCCTTGTTGTTCTGCTGGTTGTTTTCTGGTTGTTGTGAGGAAGTTCCTCCTTTCTTATAAATATTTTCAGAAATTCTATGAGAAACTTTGTTTAATTCCTCTAAAGCATTTCTTATTCTCTTTTCGTCGTCTGACTTTATTGCATCTCGCATTGTTCTGATTTTATCTTCAGCTTCTATTCTATCCTTACCATCTACTTTATCGCCCTGTTCTCTTAGAAGTTTCTCAAGGGCATAGGCAAGGTTGTCTCCTTGATTCTTAAGTTCAATTAATTCTTTAGCTTTTCTATCTGCTTCAGCATTTCTTTCTGCTTCTTCTTGCATTCTTTTGATTTCAGCTTCTGTTAAACCACTGGAGGCTTCTATTCTTATCTTTTGTTCTTTGCCAGTTCCAAGATCTTTTGCAGAAACATGGAGAATACCATTTGCATCAATATCAAAAGTAACTTCTATCTGTGGGACTCCTCTTGGAGCTGGTGGTATTCCCTCAAGTGTGAACATTCCGAGAGTTCTATTATCTTTAGCCATAGGTCTTTCACCCTGAAGAACATGAACCGTTACAGCAGGTTGATTATCCTCTGCAGTTGAAAATATTTGAGACTTCTTTGTTGGTATTGTTGTATTTCTCGGAATAAGAACTGTCATTACACCACCTAAGGTTTCAATACCAAGAGAAAGAGGAGTAACATCAAGTAGTAATAAATCTTTAACTTCACCAGTTAATACAGCACCCTGAATAGCTGCACCTATTGCAACAACTTCATCTGGATTAACTCCCTTTGATGGTTCTTTACCAAAGATTTTCTTAACTGTTTCAACTATTAAAGGCATTCTTGTCATACCACCTACAAGAATAACTTCATCGATCTGATCTTTAGTTATACCAGCATCTTTCATTACTTGCATACATGGTTCAATGGATCTTTCAACTATTGGCCTTGCAATATTTTCAAGCTGGGCTCTTGATAGATTCATTTGCAAATGTTTTGGGCCACTTGCATCAGCTGTAATATAAGGTAAGTTAATCTGTGTTTCAAGTTTTGAAGAAAGTTCTATCTTTGCTTTTTCGCTTGCTTCTTTAAGTCTCTGAACAGCCATTGGATCTTTAGATAAATCTATACCTGTATCTCTCTTAAATTCGGCTATTAAATACTCCATTAAAGCATGATCTATATCATCACCACCAAGATGTGTATCTCCATTCGTAGCCTTAACTTCAAAAACTCCATCACCAATTTCAAGTATAGAGATATCAAATGTTCCACCACCAAAATCATATACAGCAACAAGCCCCTCTTTTTTCTTATCAAGCCCGTATGCTAAAGCAGCTGCTGTTGGTTCGTTTATTATTCTTTCAACCTTGAGCCCTGCAATTGTACCAGCATCTTTTGTGGCCTGTCGTTGGGAGTCATTAAAATAAGCAGGGACTGTTATAACTGCCCTTTCAACCTTTTCGCCAAGATAATCTTCCGCAGCCTGTTTTAATTTCATAAGTACCCTTGCCGATATTTCTTGTGGGCTGAAATCTCCAGCTCTTGTTGAAAACCTGACATCATTATGTGGACCAGGTTTTACTTTGTAGGGCACCATTTTTATTTCTTTATCACATTCTTCATATCTTCTACCAATGAATCTTTTGGCAGAGTAAATAGTATGTTCATGGTTTGTTATCATCTGGTTTTTAGCAGGTTGCCCTACTATAACCTCTCCTTTTTCTGTGAAAGCAACTATAGAGGGCGTAGTTCTTGCTCCCTCTTGGTTTGGGATTACCACAGGTTGACCATTTTCTACAATTGCAACTACAGAGTTTGTTGTTCCTAAATCAATACCAATTATCTTTCCAGCCATATATCCACCTCTTAATTATTTTTTTTCTTGGCTACTTTTACTTTTGCATGTCTTAGGACATTATCGCCAAGTAAATAGCCTTTTTCATATTCTTCGATTACAGTTTGGTTAAACTCAACATCATCCCTTTCTTCCATCATAACAGCCTCATGTAGGTTGTGGTCAAACTCGACACCTTTAGATTCAAAAGGTTTGATGTTGAATTTACCAAAGACTTCTCCCATAAGGGAGTAAATTATTTTTAGCCCATTAAAAAGGCTATCAAAATCTTTATTTTCTGCTGAGGTATTTAATGCCTTCTCAAAATTATCAACTATTGGCAAAAGTTCTTTTGCAATCTTTTTTATACCTTCAGTTTCAGATTCCTCAAGTTGTTTTAGCATTCTTTTTCTATAATTATCAAAATCTGCCACCTTTCTCCTATAAGCATCATCAAGCTCGCTAACTTTACATTTTAATTCTTCGATTTCCTGTTTGAGTTTGTTATTTTCTTCTTTCAATTTTTCAACCTCTTCTATTTGAATTTCTTCATTTTTTTCAATCTTCTTTTCTTCACAAGAATGATGTTTTTCTCCTTTCATTAGTAAAACTCCGTTTGATAAATTTTAAATTTTGACACTCTAAATTTAATAATCAAAAAATGTTTCGTCAAGTTAACTTATTTTATATTCTGATAGAAAACTATTTTTAAATTCTTGAAATTTTCCTTCAATTATTGATTTTCTTGCCATTTCAGTGAGTTTAATTAAAAATCTGAGGTTATGAATTGAAGCAAGTCTTAAGGCTAAAATTTCCTTTGCCTTAAAGAGGTGTCTTATATATGCTCGTGTATAATTTTTACAGGCATAACAATCACAATCTTTTTCTATTGGTTCAAATTGTGTTGCAAGATCACTTCTTCGTAGGTTTAGTTTGCCGTACCTTGTGAATGCTGTTCCATTTCTTGCCGATCGTGTAGCAAAAACGCAGTCAAACATATCTATACCAGCTTCTATAGCGTTTAAAATATCTTCAGGAACACCTACCCCCATAAGGTATCTTGGTTTGTCAAAAGGTAGATGTTCGGAAACAAGATTTGTAATTCTATACATATCTTCTTTTGACTCACCTACAGATAGACCACCAATAGCATAACCGTCAAATCCTATGTTTAAAATTTTTTCAGTGCATTTTATTCTTAAATCATCATAAATTCCACCCTGAATAATGCCAAATAAAGATTGTTTTTTGTTGTTTTCTTTGTTTAATCTTTCAAGAGCCTCTTTTGATTGAAGTGCCCATTTTTCTGTTCTTTTTATTGCATTTAAAGTTTCTTTTCTATCCGCATCTCCCGGAGTACATTGGTCAAAACACATTATTATATCAGCACCAATATCATATTGTATTTCAATGGACTTTTCTGGGTTGATGTGATGATATGAACCGTCAATATGAGATTGAAAGATTACACCATCGTCTTTTATTTTATTAAGTTCTGAGAGAGAAAAAACTTGGAATCCACCACTGTCAGTAAGTATATTTCTATTCCAGTTCATAAAATTGTGAAGACTACCTGCAAGTTTTATGACATCGGTTCCTGGTCTTAAATAGATATGATAAGCATTACCAAGAATTATTTCTGCACCTATATCTATAAGTTCTTCAGAAGATAATGTCTTCACACTTGCCTGTGTTCCAACAGGCATAAAAACTGGTGTATGAACTATTCCATGAGGGAGTTTGAGAATACCGGCACGGGCTTTTCCACAACTTTTTTCAACATAAAATTCCATATTTAATCCTACTGATAATTTTCTGGCAAAAAGGTTTTTTGATATGGTGGAAATTGCTCACTTGTTCCTCTTAAAACAAATGTTATAAGAATACTTGGTTCCCAGTATGCTATTAACTTTGTTGTATCGGTTCTCCTTGTTATGTTGAACGCGATATTTAGTTCCCATTCTTCAAGAATATAGTGTGTAAGATTAAAACTGAGTTGTTGAACTTTAAAATAACTTCTTTTTAAAGCATTATAATCATATATCTTCAAACCATCAAGCAAATTTTCCCAGAAATCAACATTTAGGTAATCTTTATCCGGTGGATTGTAATCTTTTAAGTACCTGTGGATATTTTTGTTAATGACATAGGTGTTAAAAGATAATTTCCAGGTAGGGTCAAACCAGATAGTAGTATTGAAATTAAGATTAAATAGGTCTTTTCTTGGATTAAGATAATCCCAATATAAGGATGAGTTAAGGTTAAGAACTTCTATTCTATAGAATATAAAATCATAAATGTTTGCTAAAGAATAGGAAGACTCAAGTTTATAATATTCATTTGTTTTTCTTAAGATATCATAGCTATAGGTTATTCTTGGTAGCGGGTTAAATTGTGAAGGTGGTGAAAAGGTAAGAGATAATTTTGGGTTATAACCGGAGATAATCCTATTTGTAATTTCTGGATAACTCCATTTGACTCTTGTTGATTCGTCGTTTGTTTTTGTTTCAAGTATATTGAGCCTTGTTGAAATAGAAATGCCTACTATATAAGCATTATAAAACTTGAAAAAATCACCTCTATATG
Source organism: Brevinematales bacterium (assembly GCA_026417755.1). Lineage (GTDB taxonomy): Bacteria > Spirochaetota > Brevinematia > Brevinematales > JAOACQ01 > JAOACQ01. Next base: position 7,647 of record JAOACQ010000014.1, read on the forward strand.
AAAGGTCTAAATTTCTTTCTATTATGTTGTCAATATAAATATCATTTTGTTCAATATTTGTAAGTCTATATTTTATATAATGAGATAGGTTTAATTTATTGAGAAATTGTTCTGATAAGATTCCAATACCAAACCCTACAGAAGTATTATGAGAAGAATAAAGCATTCTATCCGGAATACTTGTAGCTATATCATAGCTGAAGTTGTGTGAGATAGATAAAGGGAAAGAAAATTGAAACCATTGTTCTTCAAATGTTTTGAAATTTTTTGAAAGAGAAATACCCGACGTATGTCCTAAAAAATAACCAGAACTTTTCATATAGTTTGAATTAACTGTTGGAAAGGTTGACCAATATTTTGTATTTTCAAAATTAAAATTAGCATTATAGGAGATTAAATCACCAAGGATATTCCCACCGCCTCCCAGAGAACCACTTTCCCTATGACTGAATTTGTCAGATGTTACAACTTGATTTGTGTCATAATTTTCAAGTGAATCGTAATTAAAGTTTCCATTTACAGTTGCTTTGAATGTATAAAGACTAAAATTTTCTGTAGTATTTATAATATTTGTCGAATTATTTGAGTTGGTTGTTATATTGGTTTTTATAATTTTGTATTCAGAACTAAAAACCTCTGTTGAAGGTAATGAGAAGGATATTTGTGGCAACCTTGAAGAAGACAGATAATAACTATACCTATCTGTGAGATATTTATTAAATTCTGAATTCTCCTTAACGGAATATGACCAATCCCCTTTGAGAGAAAAGTTGTAATATTGTATTGAAAAGTTTCTGCTATATCCAAGTGCTGTGGTGTCAAGACTTCCTCTTCTAGCACCATAAAAAGAGTTTTCTTCTGGTTGCAGAATTTGTCTTATGTCAAATGTTTCTCTTCTTGATGAAAATTTATGCTTAAAATATGGGTCATTAAGATCTTCCCAGTAAAGATCTATATTTAAGTTGTTTTTGGAAAGAGAAGTGTTAAGTTGATAATTCCAGCTTAACTGTGAAATATTTGTATAACTACCATCTTCCAGTGGAAGATTTTTTGTATATCTATCGTTTTTAGCATCATAGTAAACTCTCTGGTCATTTGCACCATAAAACTTTGCGTTTAATATCTTAAAGGGTTCAATTTCCTTGCTATTTCTAAAACTTATCATTGTATATTGACCAAGTTTTTCGTAGAAATCTAAATAAACCATGCTATTCCCATAGTCAAAAGAGAAATCAAAAGTATTCATAAGATACCAGCCTATTCTTTTCTCCTGTCCGAAGGCAGTTCGCATTCCCGAGAATTTGTCCCATCTGAAATAGAAAGGTATAGGAAGAAAAATAGCTTGCCCTACATAATATGCATCAAATAGAGCAAAGAGTATCTCATCTTTAAAATACCATACCTTTTTTGAGAATATCCTGTATGGTGGTGGTTCAATGTGTGTGAATGTGAAATAAACATCTTCTAAGATGATTTTTTTTTCAGATAAAATGGTTATCTTTTTTGCTTCAAAAAATGTTCCTCTTGAGGTAGAGATTGGGCCACCACCTCTAACAGTATCTTTGAGAAAAGATCTTACATTGTATAGGACTCCTATTTTTTTGTCCGGATCAAAATAAAATTTATTTGCAAGATATATGCTATCATTATCTTTAAATTCCACATTTTCAAAAGCAGATAATTCTTTAACTTTGTTACCGATGAGAGTAACAGTGAGTAATCTAGATTTTAGATTTTTGCCCTGAAATTTTACTTTAACATTTCCTATGAATTTTAATATTCTTACATTGTTTGAGTCGAAATTTTGCAATTCAATTTCATCATAATGCTCAAAAACAATAGTTTCAGCAGTTAAATTGGTATTTGCAACCTGATTTGTTGATGTTTCAGATAATTCAAGTCCAAAACTATAAGAAAAAAAGAAAATTAAAAACAAAAATTTTTTCAAGTATTCATCCCCTTGCAAAAAATAAGCCGAATTAATTATATAACAAACCAAAAAAAAAGTCATAAATTCTTTTAATTTTAAGTCAAGTATATTTTTTTAA